>UROO01000072.1 GCA_900549555.1 uncultured Collinsella sp.
ATCTACACCCTAGAGTTCGTCGGCAGCGTCAGATGTGTATAAGAGACAGACTCAAGGCAGACTTCACGGATGTCCGCCCCGGCAATCTGCTCTAAGTATTCGGTAATCGTCTCGCGTTCTTCGCCCTTGAGCCACAAGAACGGAAGCACATGGTTGTCATATGCTGCCATACCCACTCCTCTAAAACCAACCTTTTAAATCGATTGAAGTCAGAGTACGTCGTCCGCGCTGCCCTGCTAATATCAAAACCACGGCAGAATATGACTAAATCAACGATGGTGGCGCTATGGATATCGCACGTTTGGACAATCTTTTGCTCGAGCTGACCGACAGCGAGCGCGCTTACTGCGCGGGCGCCCGCTATGACTGGAACGATGTATTTAGACAGGGTCAACAGGCAGATATCGATGGCAGGCATGTCCATAAAATCGGTAACGCGACGTACGCCCTGCACCAAGAAGGTATGCCCGAGGGCCTGTCGATTGTACGCAACTCGCGCTTTAACCCCGTGCCGGAGCATGTGCACGATTATGTCGAAATCAGCTATGTCTATCGCGGTCATGCGCCACAGGTCGTCAACGGCGCACAGCTCACGCTTGCCCAAAACGAGGTGCTCTTGCTCGACGCGGCCTGTCCACATGCCGTGGGCGAGCTCGGCGAGCATGACATTATGCTGAGCATCGTTATCTCGCGGCCGATGTTGCACCGCAGCCTAGAGCAGAGCCTGTCGCCGTCAAGCACCGTCTCGCAGTTCCTCATTAATGCCCTCAATGACGAAACCGACCACCGCGGCCATGTGCATTTCCGCACGGGCAACAGCCGCCGCGTGCGCCGATACATGCAGGAGATACTGTGCGAGCTTCTGGAGCCGACGGCGGCGAGTCCCCAGACCGTGTCGAGGCTGTTTGAGTTGCTGCTGGTTGAGCTGATGCAAAGCTATGAGACATCGCTGTTGCAGGCGGACATGCCCACGCTGCCTTCGGCGCAGGTCGCGGCTGCCGTGGGCTACATCGAGCGGCATGCTTGCGATTGCACGCTCAACGACTTAGCCCGCCACCTGCACCTGAGCCCTAACTACGCAAGCGCGCTGCTCAAGCGGCAGACGGGGCGCACGTTTATGCAACTCGTACAGGAGAGCCGCCTGACACGCGCGGCAACACTGCTCGACGCCGGCTCCACTGCGGAGGCCGCGGCGCGCGAGGCCGGCTACGCCAACATGAGCTTCTTCTACAAAAAGTTTGCCGAGCACTATGGCTGCACGCCGGCAGCGTATCGCCAGCGTTTGCCCAGATAAAACCGACCAAAATAAACCTGTCCCTTTTTGGCAGGTGTCAGGAAGTATCAGGGGCGGGGTGGCGGCGGGGTGCCGCTGCGAAAAGAAGTGTCGGGTTTGGAGCGCTAGGAGCCGCGCGTCCCGCGCGCGGGCGATACTCAGCTCATCGACCCGCGATGCAAAGGAGATGCTCATGGCAAACATCAAGTTCCCCGAGGGTTTCTATTGGGGTGGCGCCACCGCCGCCAACCAGTTTGAGGGCGCTTGGAACGTGGACGGCCGCGGTCCCTCCGTCGACGACCATTTCTTGGGCGGCAGCTACAAGGAGCCGCGTCAGATTACGATTGACATCGACCCCAACCGCTTCTACCCCAATCATGACGGTATCGATTTCTACCATCACTACGAGGAGGACATCGCGCTGTTCGCCGAGATGGGCTTTACCATGTTTCGCATGTCCATCTCCTGGAGCCGTATCTTCCCCAACGGTGACGACGCTGAGCCCAACGAGGCCGGCCTCGCCTTCTACGACCGCGTCTTCGACTGCCTGCGCGCTCACAATATCGAGCCGCTCGTGACCCTCTCGCACTACGAGATGCCCTATCACCTGGTCGAGAAATACAACGGCTGGGCGAGCCGTGAGCTCATCGGCTTCTTTGAGAAGTACTGCCAGACCGTCTTCGATCGCTATCAGGACAAGGTCAAGTTCTGGCTCACCTTCAACGAGATCAACTGCGGTACTCAGGACATGGGCAACCTCTTTGAGACCAGCATGATTCAGGGCTTTGAGGGTCCGGCTTCGGCGGTCCAGACCACGCCGCAGGCCCGTATGCAGGCCCTGCATCACCAGTTTGTCGCCAGCGGCCGCGTCGTGCGCTATGCCCACGAGCATTACCCGCAGTTTAAGATGGGCAACATGGACTGCTTCATCCTTTCCTATGCCGCCACGTGCGATCCGGCCGACGTGTTCGCCACGCAGCAGGAGATGAATACCATGAACTGGTACTGCTCCGACGTGCAGGTGCGCGGCAAGTACCCGTTCTATGCCAAGCGCTTCTGGGCCGAGAACGATGTTGAGCTCGCGATGGAGGACGGCGATCTGCAGGATATCGCCGACGGCAAGGTCGACTTCTACTCCTTTAGCTATTACATGTCCGGCACCGTGGGCACCCACAAGGATCACGAGATGACCGAGGGCAACATGACCTTTGGCGGCAAGAACCCCTATCTGGAGTCCACCGACTGGGGCTGGCAGATCGATCCGCTGGGCCTGCGCATCGCCCTCAACGAGATTTACGCCCGCTACGAGATTCCGCTGATGGTGGTCGAGAACGGCATGGGCGCTTACGACGAGGTCGAGGAGGACGGCTCCATCCACGACCCGTACCGCATCGCCTACTTGCAGAGCCACATCAAGGCCATGGGCGAGGCCATTGCCGATGGCGTTGACCTGATTGCCTACACCTGGTGGGGTCCCATCGACCTGGTTTCCGCCGGCACGGGCGAGATGCGCAAGCGCTACGGCTTCATCCACGTCGATAAGTACGACGACGGCACCGGTACCTATGAGCGCCGCCGCAAGGACAGCTTCTTCGCATACCAGAAGATCATCAAGTCCAACGGCACCGAGGGTCTGGCTTAATCGACAATATGAGTGCCACTGGTAAAAGGTTTTGGGAGGGGCTTGGAAGGGCTTGCGATTCGAGCCCTCACCTTAGCAATTTGATCATTTGGCACTATAATCACCATAGGCATGCGCATAACGTTGCGCTTAATCAAGAGGAGAAAACATATGGGTCTGTTTGACATGTTTAAGAAGAAGGCTGAGCCCGCGGCAGCTGCTGCTCCGGCCTCCATCTCTGCTTCTGCTGGCGCCGACGTGCTGTGCTCGCCTGTCAAGGGCAAGGTCATCAAGATGGCCGACGTGCCCGATCCCGTCTTTGGTGGCGAGGTTCTGGGCAAGGGTTGCGCTGTGTGGCCCGAGGACGACCTGGTCTACGCTCCCTGCGACGGCAAGGTGACCGTCACCATGGGTCACGCCGTGGGCCTGCAGTCCGATAGCGGCATCGAGGTTCTGGTGCATGTTGGCGTCGATACCGTCAACATGAACGGTGATGGCTTCGAGGGCTTCGTCAAGGCCGACGACGTCGTGAAGGCCGGCCAGCCCATACTCAAGATCGACCGCGCCAAGATCGCTGCCGCCGGTTACAAGGACTGCGTCGTCGTGGCCGTGTCCAACACCGCCGAGTTTGCCGACGTCGAGCTCGCCGTCGAGGCCGAGTCTGCCGTCGCCGCCGGTGACGCCATCGTTAAGGTCGTCCGCAAGTAGCCTGCGGCAACATAAGGATGTGCAAGGGTGGTCGGGTTATCCGGCCGCCCTTTTTTAATAGACTGAGCAGGCGCATTTTATTGCAGGGGGCTTGCTTTACGGGCCATTCGTTCGTCAAATTGAGCCGTCCGCGCTTTTGCGACGTAGGGGTCTGGACGGAGCCGCTAATATGGACTTGCTGTTACGACGTGCGCTGCGCGGGGAACGCAGCGCCGCTTGTTTGGAGGAATGTCATGAAAAAGAAGCTGCTGCTTGCGCCCCTGATGGCTGCCCTGGTCGCGTGCGTGGTTTTGCTTTCCGGCTGCGGGGGGCCTTCGGTGGAAGAGCTCATCACTAACGACCTTACGAGCCAGTTTGACGAGATCAAGAACGGCGGCGATGATTTCCTCTCCGGTCTGGAAGAGGCTTCGGGCGACGAGTTTGAGCAACTGGGCATCGATCCCAAGGAGTACGCCAAGAGCTATCTCGAGGGCTTTGATTACAAGATCGGCGATGTGACGGTCGATGAGGACAAGGGCACTGCGACCGCCGAGGTTACCATCACCTGCAAGTCCATGAATAAGATCGTCGAAGATTTCGCCACCCAGTATCAGGAGAAGGTCACCGCACTCGATACGATGCCTTCCGAGGATGACCTGTACAAGATGGCCGGCCAGGTCATGGTCGACGTGACCAAGGCCGCTAAGACCAAGGACACCAAGGTCACCTTTAAATATTCCGCCAACGAGGATAACGAGTGGTCTGCCGACGATTCCGCAACCACCGAGATGATGAATGCGATGATGAGCTAACTAGTTACGCGGTTCTACGAACCGCGTAACGACTCGACGCTGCAAACCCGCCAGAGCGGCAATCTGCCTTTCAACTTCGGCGGCATGACCAGAAGGTCAATGCCGCCTTGTTTCAAGGCACCTTGCTCGCTCTGGCGGGCTTTCGCTGTCGTTGCCAAAACAACGGCGTTCCCTTGGCTGGCTTAAAGTGGCACTTGTGCCTGTGGCGTTGCCATCGCTGTCGAAGGCGGCACTTGGGGACGTTCCTTTTCTGCCGGCAGTCGGGGACATTTCTTTGTTGCGGGGGCAGCTAAAAGAGCCCCGTCCCACATTAGCTACCCGTGGAAGGGATGTGCGGTTACTCGCCCAGTACCAGCGCCGTGAGCTCTGCCTGGGTGTCCACCACGTAGTCGGCGCCGGCGGCTTCCAGCTCTGCGCGGCCGCGGAAGCCCCAGCTGACGCCCGCGCTCTTAAGGCCGGCGTTGTGACCGGTCAGGATATCGACATTGGAATCGCCCACATAGAGCGTGGTTGCCGGATTGGCGCCCAGCTCCTCCATCACATGCAGCGTGACGGGTGCTTCGGGCTTGGGCGGAAACGCATCGACACGGCCCTGTACCAGCGCAAAGCGCTCGGGACCAAAATACTTCTCGATAAGCGGAGCCGCCGAGACGTGGTCCTTGTTAGTGAGCACGGCTAGCTGCACACCCGCGGCGCGCAGGCGGTCGAGCATCTCGATCGTGCCGGCATAGGGGGCGGTGTGGTCCTCCTTGTGCTCGCCGTAGTAAGCCCTAAACTCGGCAAGCGTCTGCTCAAACATACGGCTGTCGCCTGCATACTCGGCAGGCATAAAACGCTCAACCAGCTTGAGCATGCCGTTTCCCACCTTGTAGCGGTACTCGTCGACGGCAAACGTGGGCCAGCCGTGCGTCTCGCAGGTATGGTTGCCGGCGGCCGCCAGGTCCTCGAGCGTGTTGAGGATGGTGCCGTCCAGGTCAAAGATCACATGGGAAAAAGCTGCTGCCATGAAAGCTCCCGTCATTGGATTTAAAACGCACCTCATAATACTGGGCTTCCGCGTTGGGCGTGCTTGGAATCTGAACATCTCCAGGGATACCAAGCCGCATCGCGCCGACCGTGCGGTTCCGCCCTAGCAAATTCTCGGCAGCTGCTCTCCCACGAGCATGTCGAGGATACGGGTCGAGCCCCAGCCGGTGCGCACGCGCACGGCGGGACGGGAGCCCTCGGCAAGTGGCAGCACGCGACCGATGATGGCGGCATTCTCGCCGTAGCGGGCGGCGCGCATGGCGCTCAACGCGGCATCGGCTTGCTCGGCCGGCACGACGGCAACCATCTTGCCCTCGTTTGCCACCTGCAGCACATCGTAGCCGAGCATCTCGCAGGCGGCCTGCACGTCGGGACGCACGGGCACGGCATCCTCGTCAACCTCCATGGCAACGCCGCTTGCCTGGGCAAACTCGTTGAGCGTGGACGCCAGGCCACCGCGCGTGGGGTCGCGAAAGCAACGCGTGCCGGGCGCTGCGGCCAGAACGTCGGCAATCAGGTGGTTGAGCGGCGCGGCGTCGCTTTCTATCGTGCTCGAAAAGGCCAAACCCTCGCGCTGGCTCATGATGGCGATACCGTGGTCGCCCAGTGTGCCCGACACCAGGATGACGTCGCCGGGGCGGCAGTTGGCGCCGCTGAGCGCCACGCCCGTGGGAACCTCGCCCACGCCGGCGGTATTGATATAGACGCCGTCGGCCCCGCCGCGCTCGACCACCTTGGTGTCGCCCGTGATTATGGACACGCCCGCCTCGCGCGCCGTCTCGGCCATGGTCTGCACAATCTGGCGGAGCTTATCCATGGGATAGCCCTCTTCGAGGATAAAGCCGCACGACAGGTAGCGCACGTTGGCGCCCGAGGTCGCGACGTCGTTGACGGTTCCGCACACGGCGAGGCGGCCGATGTTGCCACCGGGGAAGAACTGCGGCGAGACTACAAAGCTGTCGGTCGACATGGCGATGCGCCCGCTCGCGGGCAGCGCGGCGACGCCGGCGTCGTTGCCCTCGAGCAGCTCGGGCGACCCAAAGGCATCCAGAAAGACCTCATCGATGATGCGTTTCATCATCTGACCGCCAGAGCCGTGGCCCAACAGGACGGTGCTATCGGTGATGCTATGGGACATATCCAAAACTCCAATCGTGGGTGGTGCTAGTGTGCGGGTGCGTCCAGGCTAGTTACGGTAGCGGTAGTACGCCGCGCAGCTGCCCTCGGAGCTCACCATGCACGGTCCGACGGGGTGCTCGGGCGTGCAGGTGCGGCCAAAGAGCGGGCAGCTGTTCGGCGTAATGGCCCCGCGCAGCACGTCGCCGCAGCGGCATCCACGCGGCTCGACCGTCGCCTCAACGGGCACGTCAAAGCGAGCGCGGGCATCAAAGCGCGAGAACTCGGGGCGGATAGAAAGGCCCGAGTTGGCAATCGGCCCCAGCCCGCGCCACGTGGTGCCGCATGGCTCAAACACCTGCTCGACCAGCTGGCGCGCCACGGGGTTGCCGTCTGCGTTGACGCCACGGCGGTAGGCGTTGTCGATCGCGGGCCTGCCCTCGACAACCATCTGGACCAGCATGCAGATGCCCTGCAGGATATCGACCGGTTCAAATCCCGTGACCACGCCCGGGGTATTGAACTCGTCGACCAAAAAGCTAAAGGGCGCCAAGCCCGTGATGGTGGCGACGTGGCCCGGCAGGATAAAGCCGTCGATGGCGGTCTCGGGGTCGTTGGCGATGGCGCGCAACGCCGGCGGCGTGGTCTTGTGGGCGCAATAGACCGAAAAGTTCAAAAGCCCGCGTGCCTCGGCCTCCAAGATGGCGGCGGCGATGGTGGGCGTCGTAGTCTCAAAGCCCACGCCCATAAAAATGACCGGACGATCGGGGCTTTGCTCGGCGATGTCGAGCGCGTCGAGCGGGGAATAGACGATGCGGATGTCGCGCCCTGCCGCCTTTTGCGCAGCGAGCGAGGTGGACGATCCGGGCACGCGCATCATGTCGCCAAAGGTGGTGATGATGGCGCCGTCTATGTTGGCGAGCGCGATCGCGTGGTCGATGTCGCGGTTGGCGGTTACGCAGACGGGGCACCCCGGGCCACTCAGCAGCTTGAGCCCGGCCGGCACAATGGAGCGAAAGCCATAGCGGCCGATGCTCACGGTGTGCGTGCCGCAGACTTCCATAAGGTTGATGGTGCGGTCGCCGACGAGTTCATGGATGCGTTCGATGAGCTCGCGGGCCAGCTTGGAATCGCGAAATGCCGAAAAGTCGATACCGGAGCGCGCCGGCTGTCCGGCCGCCACTAGTATGCCTCGGCCGGGTTGCTGACCAGTTGGTCTTCTTCGACCAGCTCGGTCATGGCATTAACGAGCTCGAGCGTCTCCTGCGCTTCCTGCTCGTCGACAATCTGGATGCCAAAGCCGGCGTGTACGAGAATATAGTCGCCAACCTGCGCCGTCGGCACGAGTCGTAGCGACACGGGGCGCTCGATGCCCATCATGTCGACGGTGGCCTTGAGGTCGTCGTCGCGTTTGACTACTTTACCGGGAACGGCAAGGCACATATTGTTCCCCTTTTAGACGCTTTGCGCTGGATAGGCGCTCAATAATCCATCAGTTGATGGTAGCGCTCGCGGGGTTTGCGGGCAAACGCGTTACGCCTGTGAGACGGCTGGGCACAGCGGCGTGTGAGGGCGAGCTACTGCGATGCAATCTGCGCAAGACGAGCGCTTGCGACCGCCGCCTGACCGTAGGCGATGCAGCCGTCATTGACGGGTACGGTGTGGGGGACCAAGACAGCAAGGCCCGCGTATTTGAGCTCGCGGGTGAGGAGCTGGAGCAGAAGTCGGTTCATGAACACGCCGCCCGAGAGCGCGACGGTGCCAATGCCCTCGCGCGCGCAGATTTCGGTGGCGATGCGCGCCGAGGAGCGCGCGACGGCGACATGGAAGTCGAGTGCGAGCCTGTCGGCGGGCGCTCCGGCTTCAATTCCCTCCAAAAGTGCCTCAAAGAGTGCTTTCTGGTCCAGCACATCGGGGCCGTCCAACCATGATGGGCCAGATGTGGGATAGCCGACGTTGTCGTCGGGAAAACGGGCGATTTTGCCGTCCAGTGCACGCCAAGCGGCGGCTTCGTGCTCGATGGCGGGTTCGCCCTCGTAGGTTGCCTGGCCGCAAATGCCCAAAATCGCGGCTGCGGCATCAAACAAGCGACCCATACTGCTGGTGCGCGGACTGTTGATGCCGCGCTCGATCATCGTTGCCGTTATGCTGCGCGTTTGCTCGTCAAGGCTGTTCAAGAGCCCCACGGCTCCCGGGTGCTCGAGCAGGTCGAGCTCGCTGAGCAGGGCAAAGGCGTTGCGGCGGGCATCGTGTACGGATGCGGCGCCACCGGGAAGCGCCCAGGTGCGCAGATGCGCGACGCGCTCAAAATCGGCGAGATGGGCGACAAGAAACTCACCGCCCCATATGGTGCCGTCGGTGCCGGCACCCGTGCCGTCGAAGGCGATGCCGAGGACGCGTGCATCGGGCGCAAGCCGGCCTGCGGCAATCGCCTCTGCCATGACGCTCGCGATGTGCGCATGATGGTGCTGGACTTCGATAAGCGGCAGATTGTGCTCCCGTGCCTGCTCGCGCGCCCATTGGCTCGACAGATAACTGGGATGCATGTCGCATGCCAAGGCGGCAGGCGCCAGGTCAAAGAGGCTTTCCAGACGCGTGCGTGCGGCGCTCCAAGCATCGAAAGTCGCGCCGTTTTCGACATCGCCTATATGCTGCGACACAAAACAGGCCGCATGGCCGTCGGCGTCCTCGCGCGTGAGTGCGATCGTGGCTTTTTGCTGCGGCCCGCAGGCGAGCACACAGGGCGTGGCGTCGTCGAGCGCCGGCAACGACAGCGGCTGCGGCGCATATCCGCGTGCGCGGCGCACGGGCATGACGACCCCGTCGACTACGCGTACCACGGAGTCGTCGTAGCGCGACAGAATCGCGCGGTCGTTGCCGAGCAGCGCATCGGCGATGCCGGCGGCAACAAGGTGCTCCCATGCAAGGGCATCGTCGGTCTCGATGGGCTCTTCGCTCAGGTTTCCGCTGGTCATGACGAGTGCGCTCATGCCGTGCGCCGCGGCTGCGGCGAGCAGCAAATGTTGAAGCGGGGTGTAGGGGAGCATGACGCCAAGCTCGGGCAAGTCGTGCGCGACGGATGGCGCGAGTTCGAGGGCGTTGGGGGAGCCGTAGGCGCCGTTGCCGGCTGCGCGGCGACGCAGCAGCACGATGGGACGAACACTGCCGGCCAGCAGGTTGCGCTCAATGCCATCGATATGACACAGGCGCTCGGCGTCGGCAAGGCCGCACACCATAACGGCGAGCGGCTTATTGCTGCGACGCTTGCGACGGCGCAACTCGCACACTGCCTGTTCGTTGGCTGTCTCTTATACACATCTGACGCTGCCGACGAACTCTAGGGTGTAGAT
>UROO01000073.1 GCA_900549555.1 uncultured Collinsella sp.
CGAGATAGGAGTCCGTCTCGTGGGCTCGGAGATGTGTATAAGAGACAGCCTTTGTGTGGAATCGCAGGTCAGGGGCTCAACTTTAACCTCCGTATATTGCACTTTTCGCAGGTATCGTCTAACCTATGGTGCCGTCGATTGGGCATTTAGTGCGTTTGACGTGCTAAAATGCCAATTATTGCATCAGATATAACCCAACTATTTGGAGGTTCGAATGGCACTCCCTCAGCTTACCGACGAGCAGCGCAAGCAGGCTCTTGAGAAGGCTGCCGCCGCACGTCACGCCCGCGCTGAGCTTCGCGAGCAGATCAAGAAGGGCGAGAAGTCCCTCGAGTCCGTGCTCAACTCCGATGACCCCATCGCTTCCCGCATGAAGGTTTCCACCCTCATCGAGTCTCTCCCCGGTTATGGCAAGGCCAAGGCCGCCAAGATCATGGAGGAGCTCGGCATCTCCGCTACCCGTCGCGTCCAGGGCCTCGGCGTCCGCCAGCGCGAGCAGCTCCTCGAGCAGCTGACCAAATAAGTGAGCGCTCAGGATTCAAAGCTCTTTGTGATTTCTGGACCGTCAGGTGCAGGCAAGGGCACGCTCGTCACTCGTGTGCGCGAGCGTCGCTCGAACCTGGGCCTGACGGTTTCGGCTACCACGCGAGCACCACGCAAAGGTGAGGTCGACGGCGTCAACTACTTTTTCCTGACGCGCGAGGAGTTCGACCGCCGCGTGGCAAACGGTGAGTTTGTTGAGTGGGCCGAGGTCCACGGTAACTGCTACGGCACCTTGGTGAGCGAGGTCACATCCAAGCTCGCCTCTGGCTCGTCTCTGATCTTGGAGATCGATGTCCAGGGAGCCCTGCAGGTCAAGGAGCGTTTCCCCGAGGCCGTGTTGATCTTTATCAAGCCGCCTTCGCTCGAGGTGCTCCGCGAGCGTCTGGTCGGTCGCGGTACCGAGACGCCCGAGACGATTGAGCTGCGTATGGCAAACGCCGCCGATGAACTTGCCCTTGCCGACCGCTACGACGACGTCGTGGTGAATGACGATCTCGACCGCGCGACCGATGAGCTCGTTCGCGTTCTCGATATGCATGAAAGGATCTGAGGTCCGTGTCCGTTGTAAAGCCTTGCATTGACGATCTTCTGGAGAAGACCGATCACAACCGCTTCCTGCTCGCCTCGCTTGCCTCCAAGCGCGCCTGCGACATTAACAGCATGTTGCGTGGCCAGCACAACCGCGTGCTCGCCGTCCAGGATGTCGATGACATCACTATTGCGCTTTCCGGCGCCGATACCATCTCGATGGCTATGGACGAGATTGTCGACGGCGACATCTCCTACGACGAGGCCCGTTACGAGAAGGCACTCGGCCATAAGGTTGCTGAAGCCTAAATGGCAGCCCGCGTCTGCCTGGTCCACTATCACGAGGTTGGACTAAAGGGCAAGAACCGCGCACATTTTGAGCATATCCTCATGGATAACATCAAGGCGGCCTTGGCCGCCTTTTCCGTGAATGCCGTGTCTCGAATTTCCGGTTATATCCTCGTGACCTTTAACGAGCATCAGGCCGACGAGGCGGCGCGCGTCATTCGCACCGTCCCCGGCGTTGCTCGCGTGTCCCTGGCATATCACACGAACCGCGACCCGCAGGAGTACTGCGCCGCCGCCGTGAAGGCGCTGCGCGAGTTTGGTCCCTTTGAGTCGTTTAAGGTGCATGCCAAGCGCTCGAACACCGACTACGAGCTCACCTCGATTGATATCAATCGTCAGGTGGGAGAGGTGTTGTGCGAGGCGTTTCCCGATAAAAAGGTCCAGATGCACGACCCCGACGCAATGGTGCACGTGCTGGTGGTCCAGGGTAGCGTTTATGTGTACGCGCGCTCCGAGCGCGGCGTGGGCGGTCTGCCGGTGGGATCTGCCGGCAAGGTCGTGACGCTACTGTCGTCGGGTATCGATTCTCCGGTAGCGACCTGGATGCTCGCGCGTCGCGGCGCGGTGTGCGTGCCGGTACATTTCTCCGGTCGTCCGCAGACGCCCGACACGAGCGAGTATTTGGTGCAGGACATCATCCGTGCGCTTGAGCCGGGTGTCCAGATCGGCCGCCTGTACGTGGTGCCGTTTGGCGATTGTCAGCGTGAGATCTCGGTGACCTGCCCCAGCAACCTGCGCGTGATCATGTACCGTCGCATTATGTATTCGGTTGCCGAGCGCATTGCGCATATCGAGGGCGCCAAGGCTATTGTGACCGGTGAATCGCTCGGTCAGGTTGCTTCCCAGACGCTCGAGAACATCATGGCCGTCAACGAGGCCGTCAAGATCCCCGTGTTCCGCCCGCTGATTGGTTCGGACAAGCAGGAGATCATCGCGCGTGCCGAGGAAATCGGTACCTTCGATATCTCGACCGAGGCCGCTCCCGATTGCTGCACGCTCTTTATGCCGCGCCGCCCCGAGACGCACGCCAAACTCGATGCCGTGCATGAGGCGTGGGAGCTGTTCGATCACGAGGAGATGATTGAGCGCTTGCTCAAGCAGACCGAGTATATCGACTTCGAGAGCAACACGTATAAGGCCCCTAAGACCTTAAAACGCAAACATTCCGAGCTCGCTCCACGTGAGATTTACCAAGATCACGAATAATGTTGTGTATAGACCGGCGGTGATTTTGCATCGTCGGTCTTTTTCTATCTGGGCATTAGGCGATAAACGGTTCATTTGTCGACGTGTGCCTGAATAAATGGACACTTTTCCGCAAGGTTTTGGTCAGCTTTTGGTTTGACCGCGAAAACCGGTGTGGGCGTGCGGAGGCTGCGGCGTTCGTTTCCTGACACGATGGTGTTGGGAGGTGTTTGCTATGGCGCAGCGCGAGCAACACGAACGGGTTAAACGGATGGACCGCTGGGCAGAAAAGCTGCTCGGCCATAAGGCGATGGTCGTGGCGATCCTGGTTGTCATTGCCGCCGCGAGCGGCTTGGCGATGGCAGGTTTTGGTGGTCACTCCAGCGACGTATCGTTTGAGCGTAGTGATGAGGCGAGCGCCTCGGATGTGCGCGGGGCCGGGGATGCGTCATCTGACGATGCCGATGAGTCGTCTGCCAAGAGCTCTTCTACTGCCGAGGTGTACGTCGATGTTGATGGCGCCGTTGTGAGGCCAGGCGTGTACCGGCTCAAAGATGGAGCACGGGTATCCCAAGCGATCGATGCCGCCGGAGGGCTTACGGCCGAGGCGGATGTGACAGGGCTTAACCGTGCGTCCAAGATCACCGATGGTCAAAAGATCTATGTGCCGACGGTAGGGGAGCAACAAACGGCTGCGGCCGTCGGCGCCGCCGAAAGCAGTGCTTCCACGACCCCTGGTACAGGGTCTTCGTCGGGACTTGTGAATATCAATACGGCAAGTGCGGCGGAGCTGCAGACGCTTTCGGGCATCGGGCCTTCTATGGCCCAGTCAATTATCGACGAACGGACGCAAAACGGGGCCTTTGCCTCGGTCGATGACCTTATGCGCGTATCGGGGATCGGTGAGAAGAAACTCGCCAAAATTAAAGATTGCATCTGCGTATGAGTGCGACCGAGCGCGAGCATGTGATGCCACCGCGCCCATTGATGCCGTGGGCGATAGCCCTTTGTGCCGGCTTGTGTGCGAGCTGTGGGTTAGTGCTTAACATGGCGGCCGATGCGCTGCTGGGAGAGCGGGCGGCGCCCGTCACATTGCTTATGGCCATTCCCTTCGCGGCTGCGACGTGCATCGTATTGGCACGGTCCTGTATGCGTCTTGTGCGGTGGAAGCGATGGCTGTATGCCGCGGCCCTTGGCCTCGTTGCGGGAGCGGTCGTGTCCGCGGCTTGGGCGATAGGAGCGCTACACGCATCGAGGGCACTGGATAATCGGGCTGCGAGCAGTCTTGAGTTTGTTGTGCACGGCGATCCGTCCATCAATGACGGTGTGTACTCCTATACCTGTGATGCGTATGCGGGCGAAAAGCATTTGGGTCAGGTATGGCTGTCGTGCGATCGTGAGCTCGGCGTCGGTTCGCATGTACGTGCTATCGGTCGAATTTCGCGCTTTGAGAATGATGCGTATGGGCGCTCACGCGTGCTTCGGGGCGAGCTTCGAAAGGTTAAAGTCGTCCGGTTGGTATCGATCGACGAGGGCCCTCCAGGCCCGTTGTCTTGGCTTCGAAACGAGCTCCTTGCCGTTATCGCGCCCGCGACCGATCCAGCGCGCTCGCTCATTGCCGGCGTTGTCTGCGGACGCTCGGCCGAGCTGCGTGCCCAGCCGGCGTGCGATTGGTTTTCGGTAACGGGCACCGCACATCTTATCGCTGTCTCGGGTAGTCATCTTGCCATCGTGGGGTTTGTGATTGAGAGCGCCCTGCAAAAGACACGCCTCTCTCGTGGGCTGCAGCGGGGGCTGTTGGTGCTGGCCCTCGCTGCCTATGCCGTTTTTACGGGCGCTTCGCCCTCGGCCGTGCGCGCGTGCTGCATGGTGGCGGCGTCGCTTGTCGCCAACGGCGCCGGGCGTCGTCGGCATGGCCTCTCGGCTCTGTTCGTCACCATGGCAATCTTTGTGTTGCTGCGTCCGACGGTATTGTTCGAAATGGGTTTTCAGCTTTCGTGCGCCAGTGTCTTTGCCATCCTTTGTTTTTGCCCCTACGCCACCTACGCCTTGGGCGAGCTGGGCATGCCATCGGGTGTCGCCAGCGTTTTGTCTGTCACGCTGTGCTCGCAGCTGGCGACACTTCCCGTTACGATTCCCGCATTTGAGACGTTTTCGCTCATTGCCCCACTTGCAAATGCCGTGATCGGTCCGGTGATAAGCGTGCTGCTCGCTGTATCGGTTGTGCTGGTGCCCTGCTCGCTTGTGCCGCTGCTGCGTCACGGGGCGCTCGTGGTGCCCATGATTGTCGCCCGCTGTGCGCTGTTCTTTGAACAGCTCTTTGCTGCCGTTCCGGGCGCATCCGTAAGCGTGCCGCCCGATACGCCCTTGGTATATGTGGTGCCGTTCGCGCTGGTGGCCCTCTTGGTCTGGTGGCCACGCCCCCGCGCGCGGAGCATGGCAGCGGGGCTGCTGTGTTTAATGCTCGCAGCGGGTGTTCCGTATGTCTATTGGGATCGATGTGCGCCGCCTTCGGTAACGGTCCTCGATGTTGGCCAGGCCGATGCGATTCTGGTTCGTCAGGGTGGCGCCGTGGCACTCGTCGACTGTGGGCTCGATGACCGCGTGGTGTCGGCGTTGGTTCGCAATAACGTCCACCATATCGACGCCGTCTTCGTGACGCATTGGGATGAAGACCATTGGGGCGGTCTTCCCGACGTACTCGATCGTTTTTCGGTTGGAACCATTGCGGTCGCGGCCGATGCACTTGACGGCGCGCCTACTGAGGTTCTGAATCGCCCGGGTGTAACGTATCGGCAGGTGGCTCGCGGAGACACGGTCGATATCGGCGCATTTCGGGCTCGTGTGATGTGGCCGTTTGACACGGTGGATGGCGAGGGCAATGAGGACTCTCTTGTTTTGCTGCTCTCCTACGCTCAGGAAGGCAAGAGCCTGCGTGTGCTCCTTACTGGTGACGCCGAGCTCGATCAGGAGCGCGAGTTTGTACAGGAGGTGGGAGATATCGATGTGCTCAAGCTGGGGCATCATGGCTCAAAAGTTTCCGTCGACACAGACCTGCTGGGCACGCTTAAGCCCGAGTTCTCTATCGCGAGCGCCGGCGAGGGGAATCGTTACGGCCATCCGTCGGATGCCTGCATCGATGCAGTTAAGGAAGCGGGTGGTGCGTTCGCATGCACCATCGAACACGGCGACATTACCGTCACGCCGACTGCGAAGGGCTTTGCCATGCGATGCCAGCGACCGTGATGACATCGTTGGCGCGCGGTGGACCCCTGGGCTAAAATGGCACGGTACGAATTCGAGTGTGTGCGAGAGGGGAGCGCAATGTCCGAAACCGGTCTGCTGCCGGCATATCTGATCGTCGGTACCGATGGGGTCAAGCGCGACCACGCCGTCTCGCGTATGAAAGCTCGCTTGGAAAAGTCGGGTATGGTTGAGTTCAACCTCGATGAACGCGACATGACGAAAGATCCCGATATCGAGTCGATCATCGGCTCGCTCAATACCTTTCCCATGGGCAGCGAGTTTCGCCTGGTGATCCTCGACGGCTGCTCCAAGCTTGCCAAGGCGGTCTCGGAACCGCTTGTCGAGTACCTCGCAAGTCCCAGCCCCACGACGGTCTGTCTCATTATTGCCGACTCACTTGCCAAGAATACGCGCCTGTATAAGGCAATCGCCAAGATCGACAAGAAGGCTATCGTCGATTGTTCGGGTACCAAGCGCTGGGAACTGCCGCGCCGCGTTCAGCAGATGGCGACGCAGCGCGGTAAGTCCATCTCGACGGCTGCTGCCGAGGAGCTCGTCTCGCGCTCGGGCGAGAACACCCGCATGCTCGATAACGACTTGGCCAAGCTTGCCCAGATGGTCGAGGCGCCGCAAATTGAGCTTGCCGATGTGGAGCGCTGGATCGTGCGCACGGCCGAAGTTCAGCCCTGGGACTTCCTCAATGCCGTCTCGGCCCGCGATATGCGCCGCTCGCTTGAGCTCTTTGGGCTGCTGCCCGCCAAGAGCTATGTGTGGACCTACACGCTGCTATGCGGTCGCATCCGCGAGTTGATCGTCGCCAAGGCGCTCGACTCTCGTGGGCAGGGGCGTGAGCTCGCCGCGACACTCAAGCTTCAGGCCTGGCAGGTCAAAAATCACCTGACCTGGGCACGCCGCTTTTCGATGGCGGAGCTTGTCGCTGCGCTCGAGGGCGCGGTCGATGTGGAGCTCGCACTGAAGGGTTCTGCCGATTCGGAGACCGCGCTTTTGCTCTGGATTACGAACATCTTGAGAAAATCGTGATGATACCTGCCTATTTGACAAATTCGTTCTATCCCTTTGAGGGGGAGCGTGCTATAGTAGGCGCTTGCATGACCTCACCGTGTCTCAGAGGTGTCATACATTTTTTGCAAGGAACTCGAAAGGAACTCCAGAAGTGGCAAACATCAAGTCTCAGAAGAAGCGTATCCGCACCAATGAGGCAGCTCGCATGCGTAACAAGGCTGTCAAGTCCGAGCTCAAGACGCTGACCAAGCACGTCCAGTCCGCCGTCGCCGAGGGCGACGCCGAGAAGGCCCAGGCTGCCCTCAAGACCGTCACCAAGCGTCTCGACATGGCTGCCGCCAAGCATGTTATCCACAAGAACCAGGCTTCCAACCGCAAGTCCGGTCTTGCCAAGCTCGTGAACAGCATCAACGCCTAAGTTGTAAATTTCACACCACACAGATTACGCGCATAAATGGAGCCTGTTTTATGGAACAGGCTCCATTTTTTGTACCGCTCGGGTAAGATAGTCCGCATGAATACTTCAATTGACATTTCCCACATCCGCAACTTCTCGATCGTTGCGCACATCGACCATGGCAAGTCCACGATCAGTGACCGCATCCTCGAGCTCACCCATACCGTCGACGAGCGCGATATGGAGTCGCAGCTGCTCGACACCATGGATATCGAGCGCGAGCGCGGCATCACGATCAAGTCTAATGCCGTTCGCGTGTCCTATGACGCCGACGATGGTGAGACGTATCAATTCAACCTGATCGATACGCCGGGCCACGTGGACTTTACCTACGAGGTCTCGCGTTCGCTTGCCGCCTGCGAGGGTGCGGTGCTTGTCGTCGACGCCACGCAGGGCGTCGAGGCGCAGACCGTCTCCAACGCGACGCTCGCCATGAACGCCAACTTGGATATCGTGCCCGCTATCAACAAGATCGACCTGCCGTCGGCACACCCCGACGAGGTCAAGACCGAGATCGAGGACGACCTGGCGATCCCTGCCGACGATGCCGTATGCGTATCGGGCAAGACCGGCGAGGGCATTCACGATTTGCTGGAGTCTATCGTCTTTTTGATCTCTCCGCCCAAGGGCGATGCGAACGCGCCGCTCAAGGCGCTTATCCTGGATTCGTATTTCGATGAGTACCGCGGCGTCGTTGCCACGGTCCGCGTCTTTGACGGCTCCATCAAGAAGGGCGATACCCTGCGCATGATGCAGGCAGAAGGTGACTTCTTGGTCGACGGCGTGGGCGTCAAGCGTCCTGCCGAGACCCCGGTTGACGCACTGACGGTTGGCGAGGTCGGCTACGTGGTCACGGGTCTGAAGGATCCTGAGGCCGTGCACGTGGGCGATACCCTCACGTGGGCGTCGAATCCC
Organism: uncultured Collinsella sp.; assembly: GCA_900549555.1. GTDB lineage: Bacteria > Actinomycetota > Coriobacteriia > Coriobacteriales > Coriobacteriaceae > Collinsella. Next base: position 8,246 of record UROO01000073.1, read on the forward strand.
TGCCCCGAGCCGCTTCCCGGTTACCGCGAGGCCAAGCCCATGGTCTATACGGGCCTGTTTCCGATCGACAACAAGGATTACGAGAACCTGCGCGACGCTCTCGATAAGCTGCACGTCAACGACCCGTCGTTGGTGTGGGAGCCCGAGACCTCGGTGGCGCTCGGCTTTGGCTTCCGCGTGGGCTTCTTAGGCCTGCTGCATATGGAAGTCGTCAAGGAGCGCCTGGAGCGCGAGTTCAACCTTGACCTCATTGCTACGAGCCCTTCGGTGGACTATCACGTCTATAAGACCGACGGCGAGATGATTGATGTTCGCAGCCCGCAGGATCTGCCCGAGGCCACGCGCATCGAGCGCATTGAGGAGCCTTACCTCAAGGCCAAGATTATCTGCCCGCCCGAGTATACGGGTGCCGTCATGCAGCTCGCTATCGAGCACCGCGGAATTACAACCGACATGATCCATCTCACGAGCAAATCGGTCGAGATGCGCTTTGATATGCCCCTCGCCGAGCTCATCTTGGACTTCTTTGACCAGCTCAAGAGCCGCACCAAGGGCTATGCCTCGCTCGACTATGAGTTCAACGAGTATCGTCCCTCCGAGCTCGTCAAGCTCGATATCCTGCTTTCGGGTGATGAGGTGGATGCGCTTTCGTTTATCGTGCACAAGGACAAGGCCTATGGCCTGGCCCGCGGTCTGTGCGACAAGCTCAAGGAAATCATTCCGCGTCAGCTGTTCGAGGTGCCTATTCAGGGCGCCATCGGCAACAAGATCATCGCCCGCTCTACCGTCAAGGCGCGCCGCAAGGACGTGCTGGCTAAGTGTTACGGCGGCGATATCTCGCGTAAGCGCAAGCTGCTTGAGAAGCAGAAAGAGGGCAAGAAGCGCATGAAGGCCATCGGTTCGGTCGAGGTCCCGCAGGAGGCCTTTATGGCGATCCTCAAGGTGGACGAGTAGGTCCCATGGCGCTTTCTGAATACAGTACGCGGCTGCTGGGTGCTTATACCGAGCAGCCGTTCCTTATGGCCCCCATGGCCGGCGTGACCGATCCCGCCTATCGCATCATGTGCCGCCGCCGCGGTGCCCATCTTGCCTATAGCGAGATGGTGAGCGTGGCGGGCCTTGCCTATGCCAGCAATAAGACGTGGCGCCTGGTGCTGCCGGCCGACGAAGAGCAACAGATTTGCGTGCAGCTCTTTGGCTCCAAACCCGATCAGTTTGCGAGCGCCGTCGCCGCCGTCGAGGAGCGCGTTGGCGATCGCCTGACGCTGATCGATATCAATATGGCATGCCCCGCTCGCAAAGTCGTTACCAAGGGCGAGGGCTCGGCGCTCATGCGCACGCCCGAGCTGGCCGAGCAGATCGTCGAGGCGGCGGTGGGCGCGGCGCACGTGCCCGTGACCGTTAAGATTCGCAAAGGCTTTTATGCCGAGGATCGCAATGCCGCGACATTTGCCCAGATGCTCGAGGGTGCAGGGGCAGCTGCGGTGGCGGTACATGGTCGCTGTGCCACGCAGCTCTATACGGGCTGTCTCTTATACACATCTGACGCTGCCGACGAACTCTAGGGTGTAGA
>UROO01000074.1 GCA_900549555.1 uncultured Collinsella sp.
AGATAGGAGTCCGTCTCGTGGGCTCGGAGATGTGTATAAGAGACAGGTCATCATCCTGCCCAATAACGGCAACATCCGCATGGCTGCCGAGGCTGCTGCTTCTGCCTGCACCGACAAGAAGGTCGCCGTCGTTCCCACCAAGACCGTCCCGCAGGCGTTCTCCGCGCTGTTCGCGGTCCTGCCCGATTCCGAGCTCGAGGACGCCATCGCCGCCATGGTCGACGCCATCAGCGAGGTCCGCGATGGCGAGGTCACCCGTGCCGTGCGCGATTCCAGCGCCTCTGATGGCTCTCCGATTCACTCCGGTGATGTCATGGGCATCATTGCCGGTTCCATCGACGTGGTCGGCTCCGACGTGAAGCAGGTCACGCTCGACTGCATCAACCGCATGCAGGAGGAAGAGGAGGGCGACGCGCTGACGATTCTGGCCGGCGAGGAGCTGTCCGATGAGGCCTTCCAGGAGATCGTCGACGCCATCGAGGACGCTCAGCCCGACTTGGAGATCGATGCCCATCGTGGCGAGCAGCCGCTCTATCCTGTGATCTTCTCGATCGAGTAGGCATCTGCCCATGTCCGAGCTGTGCTCCGTGCCGCGCGTCTCGGAGCGCTTTGCCCAGAGCAATGCGCTCGACGAGGATATCGCGCGACTCAAATATGTTTCGGGTAAACGTGAGGAGGCCCTTCGCCGTCTGGGAATTCGGACGGTGGGGGACCTCCTTCTCCATATTCCTCATCGATATCTCGACTTTACGCGCTCCTGGTCCATTGAGATGGCTCCCATCGGTACCGTGTGCACGATCGTCGCCACGGTCGACCGTATCGTCCAAAAGCAGCCTCGTCCGCGTATGCAGGTGACTGAGGTCTCGCTGGTGGACGAGACGGGCGTGCTGCAAGTCGCCTATTTCCGTCAGCCCTGGATTGCCCAGCAGTTTAAGCAGGGCGACCGCCTGGCCGTGATGGGTAAGGTCGAGTTTGCCTACGGTTTTAAGCAGATGGCCTCGCCGCATTTCGAAAAGCTCGAGGGCGGGCGTGCCGCGGGCACTATCCTGCCGGTCCATTATGTGAGCGATGGCGTGAGCCAGGCGTGGATGCGCCGCATCGTTAGCGGCGCGCTCGAGGTCGTCGGCAATCCCTTCGATCCGATTCCCGCACGTTTGCGCGTCAAGCGCCGCCTGATGAGCAATGCCCGTGCGCTGCGCTCAATCCATTTTCCATCGAGCATGGCCGAGCGCGATATCGCGCGTGAACGGCTTGCCTATGAGGAGTGCCTCTACCTGCAGCTGGCGCTGCGCCTGCGCAACGACGGCGGCCTGGTCGAAGTCGCTCCCTACGCCCATGCCGCGGGCGAGCACCTGGCAGCGCTCAAGGAAGCCCTGCCGTTTTCGCTGAGTGACGAGCAGGAGGCCGCATTCCAAGACATCCTGCACGACATGTGCGATGGCGGGCGCGTGATGAACCGCCTGCTGCTGGGCGACGTCGGTACCGGCAAGACGGCCGTCGCCGCCTGCGCGCTGGCTGTCTCGGCCGATTCGGGTACTCAGTCCTGCGTTATGGCGCCTACGGGCGTGCTGGCACGCCAATATGCCGATAAGACCGGCCCCTTGCTCTCCCAGGCTGGCATATCCTGGGCGCTCCTGACGGGTGCCACGCCGGCGGCTGAGCGCGGGCTGATCCATACCCAGCTGGAATCGGGCGAGCTCGACGTCCTCTTTGGTACCCATGCGGTCCTCTCGGACAACGTGACGTTTAAGCATCTTTCGCTTGTCGTCATCGACGAGCAGCACCGCTTTGGTGTGGGCCAGCGCAATGCCCTGCGTGCCAAGGGCCCGGGTGCCGACCTGCTCGTTATGACGGCCACGCCGATCCCGCGCACGTTGGCGCTCTCGGTCTACGGCGACCTGGACACGAGCATCATCCGCCATCGGCCTGTTCCGGGGGCGGGCGTTACGACGCGCGTGCTTACCGAGTCGAGCCGCGACCTTGCCTACGGCGCAATTCGCGAGGCTCACGAAAAGGGCCAGCAGGCTTACGTGATCTGCCCGCTTGTGGAGCCGAGTGACTCGACCGATGAACTTGAGGATGTCCCCGGTATCGCCCGTGACGACGAGGGCCGCGTGACCGTCCCCGTGCCGCTGCACGATACGGCAACCGAGCTCGACCGCCTGCGCCTGGCGTTGCCGGGACTTACCATCGAGCGCCTTCACGGCCGCATGCAGGCGGGGGAGAAGGACCGCGTGATCGATGCCTTCAAGCGTGGCGAGATCGATGTGCTCGTCTCGACCACGGTGGTCGAGGTGGGCGTTGACGTGCCCAACGCCACCGTCATGGTCATCGAGAACGGTGAGCGCTTTGGCTTGGCGGCCCTGCACCAGCTGCGCGGTCGCGTGGGCCGCGGCAGCGTGTCGGGCACCTGCCTGGTCATGACGCACTCCAAGGGCAATGGCGGCGCCTCGGCGGCACAAGAGCGTCTCCAGTCGCTCGAAAAGACCTCGGACGGCTTTACGCTCGCCCAGATGGACCTGCGCCTGCGCCACGAGGGCGAAATCCTGGGCTACCGTCAGCACGGCGGCGTGACCTTGCGCTTTGTGGACCTGGACGCCGACGAGGATCTTATCGAATGGGCCCATTTGGACGCGGTCGAGCTCTTGCGGTATGCTTGCAACCTTGACTCCGTGGCGACGCGCCCCTTGCGCGATGCGGTCGCCACGCGTTATCGACATATCTTTAAGGAGGTCAGCGGAGGATGAGAATCATCGGCGGTGAATGGCGCGGCCGCAAGATCGAAGAGCCGCGTGGGCGCGATGTCACCCGTCCCACGACCGATCGCGTGCGCGAGGCATGTGCATCCATGGTCATGTCGGCGTTCCACTTCGATTTGGACGAGGTCCGCGTACTGGACGCCTTTGGAGGCTCCGGCGCCCTGGGAATCGAGATGCTCTCGCGTGGCGCCCGTTCGCTCACCACGTTCGAGATCGATCGCAATGCCGCCCGTCTGATCACCAAGAATATCGAGTCGCTGTGCCGCGACCGCTCGCGTTGGCGTGTCGTTACCGGCGATGTGCTGGCGAGCGCCTCGCGCGGCCGTGTGCCGGGTGGTCCTTTTGACTTGGTCCTGCTCGACCCGCCCTATGCCTTTGGCGCCAAGCCGGTCGAGGAGCTGCTGCAAAATCTTTCCCAGCAGGGACTGCTGGCGCCCGGGGCCTTTGCCCTTTTTGAGCATGCCGCAGCCGATGCAGGTGCTCATCCGGCTTGTTTTAAGACCGTGCGAGAGAAGCGCTACGGCATTACCTCGGTTGACTTGCTGCGCTGGGTGGCCGAGGACGAGAACGACCATGCTGACGAGAACGAAAATGACGAGGATGTGCCTTCGGAGGACACCCATGAATGACACCATCAACCGCGTAATCGTCCCGGGCACCTTCGATCCCATCACCTTTGGCCACATTGACGTGATTCGCCGAGCCCGCCGCATCTTTCCCAGCGTGATTGTCGCCGTGGCCGAATCACAGGGTAAAAACGGCGTGGGCACCACCTTTATGCTCGACGAGCGCGTGGCGCTGGCCCGCGAGGCCCTCGGCGATTTGGACGGCATCGAGGTACTGCCTTTCACCGGTCTGCTGGTCGACTTTGCACGTGAACAGGGGGCAGGTGCCGTCGTTAAGGGCCTGCGTGCCATGACCGACTTTGAGTACGAGTTGCAGCAGGCCGACCTCAACTATCGCCTGGATAGCGAGCTGGAGTCCATCTTTGTCATGAGTGCTCCGCAGTACGGCTATATCTCGAGTTCGGTGGTGCGCCAGATCGCGTCGCTTGGCAGCGACGTGTCGACGTTTGTGCCGCCCAACGTGGTCGAAGCGCTCAAACATCGCTTTTCGTGACGTTTTTTATTGCCTGGTGGCATGTGGTAAACTAACACGATGATATGTTACCTATGAAAGGAGACCGGATGCCGGGCGAGAATTTTCCTGGCGACAGGATCGTGAGTCTTGTCGACGAGCTCGAGGGGCTCATCGAAGAGGCTAAGACGCCGTTCGGCAAGAACGCCCAGATGAAGGTTATCGACGCCGACGTCTTCTTTAACATCCTCGATGAGATCCGCATGAGCTATCCCGAGGAGTGGCAGAAGTCCCGCCGTATCCTCAAAGAGCGCGAGGAGCTTATGGCCTCCGCCGCCGCTCAGGCCGATTCCATCATTGCCGATGCTCAGCAGCAGGCGCTCACCATTGCCGGTGAGCAGGAGATCGTCCGCTTAGCCCAGCAGCAGGCCGACGACATCCGCGACCGTGCCCAGCAGTACGAGCGCGAGACGCGTTATGCCGCCGAGGATTACGCCGAGCAGGTCTTTACGCACCTCGAGGAGAACCTTAAGAGCCTGACCGGCACCGTCACCCGTTGCCGTCAGCAGCTCAATGAGGGTGCCGCCCAGCAGAATGGTCAATGGTAATGGCTGAGTTCCCGAGCGTGATCGTCGATCTTTCCGAGCAGCTCGAGTTTCCCGGAGACTCATATCCGCTGACCGGCAAGGTCGATGTCGCCACCTACACGGTGGGCGAGAAGGAGTACCAGCTGCAGGACGGCATTTCCTACGACGTGGTCTTTACCAACGCCGGTACCGGTGTTCTGCTTTCGGGCATGGTCCGCGCTCACGCCACCGGCGAGTGTGATCGCTGCCTGGAGCCCGCCTCGTTTGATATCGCGGGCGAGATCGAGGAGTTCTACCTCTTTGATGAGCCCGAGGACCCCGAGGCCTATGAAGACGGCTACGAGTTGCTGGGCGAGGATCGCATCGTCGATCTGGGTGAGCCCATCAACGACGCGGTCGTCATGGACACGCCGTTCGTCGTTCTGTGCAAGCCCGATTGCCGCGGCCTTTGCCCCACCTGCGGCATCAATCTCAACGTCGAGCAATGCGATTGCGCCGCCAAGGCGGAGGCCGAATGGGCCGCTGCCACGGAAAATCCATTTGCAGCATTAAAGAATCTCAAGCTTGACGAGTAAAACTGTGGTAGTATCGCTACTTGCGCGTAATCGCCACACTGGATAGTTCATAAGGAAGGTCACTATGCCCGTACCTAAACAAAAGCAGGGTCGTATCCGCACCCATACCCGTCGTTCCGCCAACATGAAGATCTCGGCTGCGGCTCAGTCCACGTGCCCCCGTTGCGGCGCTGTTAAGCTCCCGCACCACGTGTGCCCCAGCTGCGGTTTCTACAAGGACCGCGAGGTTATCGTTACCGAGTAACTGTATACTCTGGATGCGATGCCGTTCCAACTGGAACCACAATGGCCGGCTCAATGAGTCGGCCATTTTTGTATAAGGAGCATATGAAATGAGTAACGTTCGCGTTTGTGTAGACGTTGTGGGCGGAGACGAGAAGCCCCAGGTTGTTCTCGATGGTATCGAGGCTGCGCTTGCGGCAGATCCCGAGATCGAGGTCTTGGCCGTCGGTCCCGCCGAAATCGTCAACCCCTTTGCCGCAGCGCATGCTCGCGTGGAGGCTCTGGAGGCCCCCGACGTCATCAGCATGGAGGACGATCCCATCCGCGCCGTGATGACCAAGCGCAAGTCCTCGATCGTGCTTGCATGCCGTGCCATTAAGAAGGGCAATGCGGACGCGTTTTTCTCGGCCGGCTCGACCGGTGCCATGACCGCTGCCGCCACGGCCTACGTCACGCCGTTTAGGTATTTGGCGGAGGGCAAGAAGCAGCCGGTCCGTCCGTGCCTAACCAACGCGTTGCCCAATCGCGCCGGTGGCCTGACGGTACTGTGCGATATGGGCGCCAATCCCGATGTCACGGTGGACGACATGGTGCGCTTCGCCCAGATGGGCGCTGCCTATGCTCGCGTTGTTTTGGGCATTGAGCATCCTCGCGTGGGCCTGCTTGCCAACGGCACCGAGGACGAGAAGGGCTCCAACTTTACCAAGTCGTGCTTCCCTGCCATGAAGGCCGCGGTTCCCGGCTTTGTGGGCAACTGCGAGGGCACCGATCTTACGTCGGGCAATTTTGACGTCGTGGTCGCCGACGGCATGTCGGGCAACATTGCGCTCAAGGCCACCGAGGGCGCTGCCAAGTTTTTGCTTCAGGAGCTTAAGGGTGCCTTTATGTCTTCGCTCGGCACCAAGATTGCCGCGCTGCTCATCAAAAAGCAGATGCGCGAGATTAAAGCCAAGCTTTCGGGCGACGCCAAGGGCGGCGCGATCCTGCTGGGCCTGCGCGGCGTCGTATTGATCGGCCACGGTGCCACGTCGGTCGAGGCCGTCAAGAACGGTACGCTTGCCGCGGCCCAGGCCGTACGTGCCGGGCTTGTCCAGGACGTTGCCAATTCCATGGACGGTATCGTTTTATAAAGGCCCCGTTACGTGGCTCAAGCTGTTCCGTGTGGGGTAGAATCGGAGCCGTATTGCAACGCGGCTCCGATTGCCGTGTTGTGTTGTGTTCCATGACATACGAGAGGAAGCGCTATGGACCGCTCCGATATCTTCGATAAGATCGCCGAAATCGCCGCTGACGTGCTGGGTGTCGATGTCGCCGACATTAGCGACGAGACCACTTTTGACGATCTCGATGCCGATTCGCTCGAGCGTCTGCAGCTGGTGACGGCCATCGAGGACGAGTTCGACCTCGAGATCGATGACGAGACCCTGCTGTCGCTCAACTCTGTCGCCGACGCCGTCGACGCGATCGAAAACGCCAAGGAGGCCTAAGTCTTGGCTTTGTCTGAACGACTCACGCGCGCCCAGGAGATTCTGGGCCATGAGTTCAATAACAAGGTGCTGCTGCGCGCAGCGCTCACGCATCCCTCGGCCGTCGAGGGCCAGCCGGTCTCTGCCAGCTATGAGCGCCTTGAGTTTTTGGGAGATTCCATTTTGGGCGCCGTGGTGGCCCGTTCGCTCTTTGAGTCCTATCCCGAGTTTGACGAGGGCAAGCTCACGCGCCTGAAGGTGTCCCTTGTCTCGGGCGCCACGCTGTCCGAGGTGTCGCACGAGCTGGGTATCGACGACATCATCATCTTTGGTGCCTCCGAGACCGGCACCGGCGCGCGTGGCCTGCACTCGGCGCTCGAGAACGTCTACGAGTCGCTCGTGGGCGCGCTGTATCTGGATGCCGGCTGGGATGCTGCGGCGGAGTTTATCCATCGTACTCTCAAGCCGCACCTGGCTTCCGAGCGTGCCGAGCACCCCGCGAACCCCAAGTCGTTCTTGCAGGAGTGCGTGCAGGCAGACGGCCACGAGCCTCCCGCGTATAAGCTGGTCGGCTCCGAGGGCCCCGCGCATGCGCCCACCTTTACCGCTGTGGTGCTCATCGACGGTATTCGCCAGGGCCGCGGCATCGGTTCCTCCAAGAAGGAGGCCGAGGGGGCCGCTGCGCTCGAGGCGCTCGACCGCATGGGCTACACCACCAACGGCGTGATTCTTAACAAGAAGCCTGTTTAAGCGAGGAACCGTGTATCTCAAGTCCCTCACGCTCAAAGGGTTCAAGTCGTTTGCCGACCGTGCCCATATGTCATTTGAGCCGGGCCTGACCGTCATCGTCGGTCCCAATGGCTCGGGAAAATCGAACATCTCCGACTCGATTCTGTGGGTCCTGGGCGAGCAGAGCGCCAAGCAGCTGCGCGGCCAGGCCATGGAGGACGTCATCTTCTCGGGATCGTCGGCGCGCAAGCCGGTGGGTGTCGCCGAGGTCACGCTGGTGCTCGATAACTCGGACCATATGCTGCCTGTCGACTTTGATGAGGTCGCCATCACCCGCCGTATGTATCGCTCGGGCGAAAGCGAATACCTCATCAACTCGAGCCCGTGCCGCCTGATGGACATTCAGGACATCTTGCACGATTCGGGCCTGGGCAAGGATACGCATTCCATCATCAGCCAGGGCAAGCTCGATGCCATTTTGCAGAGCCGCCCCGAGGAGCGCCGCGCCCTGATCGAGGAGGCTGCCGGCATCTCCAAGCACAAGCGCCGCAAGGAGCGTGCGCTCAAAAAGATTAAATCGATGGACGAGCACCTGACCCGTGCCCGCGATATCAATAAGGAGATCGCCCGTCAGCTGCGGCCGCTGGAGCGTCAGGTCGATCGCGCACGCAAGTATAAAGAGCTGTCCTCGCGCGCGAACGAGCTTACGCAGATGCTGGCCGTCGACGAGCTTCGTTCGCTGCAGTCGCAGTGGAACGACCTGGAGAGTCGCTCCAAGGAGGGCGCTGCCGAGCTTGAGCTTGCGCAGTACCGCCTGGGCGAAAAGGAGCGCGAGCTCGAGAAGCTCCAGGTCATGCTCGAGGAAAAGGGCCTGTTTGTGGGCGATCTGGGCGAGCAGCGCCGTCATATGCAAGACGTGGTCGGCCGCATTAACTCCGATATGCGCCTGCTCGAGGAAAAAGGCCACAACATGGTGTCGCGCCTGTCCGACATGCGCGGCCAGATCTCGAGCTCCGAACATCAGCGCCGTCGCGTGGTCGAGGAGCTCGAGGATGCACGTGCCCAGCTTGAGGAAGTGACCGGTGCGCACATGCAGGCCCAGGACGACGTTGACGCCGCCGGACCTGCCGCCGCCCAGCTCCACGAGCGTCGCGTTGCGCTTGACAATCAGATTTCGCAGCTCACGCGCGAGCAGCGCGATGTCCAGCGTGTGGCCGATAACGCCGCGCTCGAGCTCGCCAAGGTGAAGGACTCGCTGAGCAATGCCGAGGTCGAGGACAACATGTACGCCTCGCGCCTGGAGCAGATCGACGAACAGCTCGAGGAGGTCACGGCATCGCTTGATAGCCGCCGCAACCGTGGTGAGGAGCTCGAAGGCGCGCTCGATCAGGCTCGCCAAGCCCAGGTCGACGCGCGCGAGGCTACCGAGGTCACCCGTGCGGCGTTGAAGGACTTGCGTGATCGCGAGAGCGAGGCACGCAACAAGCTGTCCGAGGTTCGCTCTGAGCTCGCGAGCCAAAAGAAGCTCGATGCTCGCATGGCCGATAGCTCGCCGCTGGTGAGCCGTCTGATGGGCGCACTGGGCGATGATGTCTCGGGTCGTCTGGGCGACGTGCTCGAGGCCCCTCGTGAGCTCGAGGGCCTGGTCGAGCAGCTACTTGCCGGCGATATCGATGCCCTGCTGTTTGATGACACCGCCACGCTTGAGCGCGCCGGTCGTGCGGCTCTGGACCAAAAGAAGGCTTCTGGCGAGGCGCTGCTGGTGGCGCGCGGCGTGAGCGGCGGTGCTGCTGCTAAGGGTGCTGCCGGTTCGCGTCTGGTCGATCGCCTGTCCGTGCGCTCCGGTTATGGCCCGGTTGTCGAGGCCCTGCTCGGCGGTTATTACGTGGTCGATGACTTGGCTGCCGCGCTGGCGGCACCTGTCGTTGACGGCGTGACCTATGTGACTCCCGATGGCGCCCGCGTGAGCTGTGGCGGCCTGGTGCGCGTTGGGCTCGATGCCGGCGAGGCTTCGGGTGCCCTGGAGCGCAAGCGTCGCATCCGTGAGCTGGAGGGCTTGGAGCCCGATCTGGCTGCTGTGTTTGCGCTGTCTCTTATACACATCTCCGAGCCCACGAGACGGACTCCTATCTCG
>UROO01000075.1 GCA_900549555.1 uncultured Collinsella sp.
AGATAGGAGTCCGTCTCGTGGGCTCGGAGATGTGTATAAGAGACAGACATCGACCTCAAACTCTACCGCGGCGAGCACGTGGCACTCGTCGGCCCCAACGGTGCCGGCAAATCCACCCTCATGAAGATCCTCGCCGGCCTGGAGCCGCCCACTACCGGCACGCGCGACCTGGGTACCAACGTGGGCATCGCCTACTATGCCCAGCATGCGCTCGAGGGCATGACCGAGTCCAACACCGTCCTGCAAGAGATCGACACCGTCACGCCCAAGTGGACCGTGCCGCAGCAGCGTAGCCTGCTGGGCGCCTTCCTGTTTAGCGACAACGACGCAATTGAAAAGCAGGTCCGCGTGCTCTCCGGCGGCGAAAAGGCGCGCCTGGCGCTCGCCAAGATGCTCGTGGCCCCCGAGGCGCTTCTGTGCCTGGACGAGCCCACCAACCACCTGGACATCGACTCGGTGGACATGCTGGAGAACGCTCTGCAAAACTTCCCCGGTACCATCGTGCTGATCAGCCACGACGAGCACCTGGTGCGTGCCGTGGCCAACCGCGTGATCGACATCCGTGACGGCAAGGTCACGGTCTACGACGGCGACTACGACTACTACCTCTTCAAGCGCGAGGACCTCGCAGCCCGCGCCGCTGCCGAGGCGGCAGGGGAGAGCGCACCCGCCGCAGGCAAGAGCGTTAAGCCCGCCAGCGCCGCCCAGGACAGCAGTCCCGCCGCCGCCCCCAAGCCGGCCGAGGGCAAAAAGACCAAGGAGCAAAAGCGCGCCGAGGCCCAGGCTCGCGCCGCGCTCAACAAAAAGCTCAAGGGCGTGCGCAACCAGCTCAAGAAAATCGAGACAGAGCTGGACAAAAAGCGTGCCCGCTATGACGAGCTTATGGAATTGATGGCCAGCGAAGAGCTTTATGCCGATCAGGACAAGTTCAACGCCGCGCTGGGGGAATATAACGGCCTTAAGCAAGAGCTGCCCAAGCTCGAGGACGAATGGCTGGAGCTTTCCACCCAGATCGAAGAGGAGACCGCGCGTGAACTCTCGTAAGGCCGCTGCCGTGGCGATGAGCATCATCGCCATCGCCTGTCGCATCTGCGGCATCTTTATGAGCGCGATGACCGTGCTGCTGTGCTTTAGCGGCCTCACCGCCAAGATGCAGATCGTGGGCTTTGTCGTTGAGCTTTCGCGCGCGCTGCCGAGTGCCATCGCCGGCTACGGCGTCATCACATCGCCCTTTGGCGGCGTGTTCCGCTTGGACTACGCCATCGTGGCCGTCATCCTGTTTGTGGCCGATTACCTGCTCACGCGCGCCTCGCGCCGTGTCCGCTAGGGGAGTGACATGTCCAGCAGCTACCTCATGAACCTGCTCGCCAGCGCCGTCGCCGTCATCGTGGGCATCGTCATCCACGAGAGCGCACACGCCGCCGCGGCCTGGGCGCTCGGCGACAAGACGGCCCGTTCGCGCGGCCGCGTCTCGCTCAACCCGCTCAACCACATCGACCCATTTGGCACCGTCCTTCTACCGCTGCTGATGCTCGCCGCCGGCGGCCCGGTATTCGCCTTCGCCAAGCCCGTGCCCGTCTACCTCAACAACCTCAAGCACCCCAAGCGCGACGAGGTCCTGGTGAGCGCGGCCGGTCCTGCATCGAACATCGCACTCGCGTGTCTCGCGGCCGCCCTCATGCACGCGGCATACGGCAACCTCTACACCAGCATGTCCTTTGCCGTGGCGTCACAAATCATGAACTTCGGCGCCACGTTTATCGTGGTCAACCTGTCGCTCGCGTTCTTTAACCTTATCCCAATCCCGCCGCTCGACGGCTCGTCGATTATCGTCCCGTTCCTCAAGGGAAAGGCGCTCGCCAACTACTATCGTCTGCAGCAATACGCCATGCCCATACTCATCCTGGTGCTGTACCTGCTGCCCATGTGGACCGGCATCGACGTGATCGGCCGCTATTTCGACGTTACCGTGTATCCGATGGCCGAGTGGCTGCTCAACTTCGCAATCGCCGGCATCTAAGGTAAACTTACAGGTCGACCGTGCAAAACGGTCGCAACATGCACCCAAACCGCGCCGCGAAGGCGCCGTCAAAGGAGGTCGAAGATGTCGTATCGCGTGTCGACGCAGGTCTACAGCGGACCGTTCGACCTGCTGCTGCAGCTGGTAACCCGCCAAAAAGTTGATATCGGCGCTATCTCGATCAGCGAGGTGGCCGAGCAATACCTGGCCGAGGCCGAGCGCATCGAGGCGCTGGACCTGGACGTGGCGAGCGACTTTCTGCTGGTCGCAGCAACCCTTTTGGACATCAAGGCCGCCTCGCTGGTACCCCAGGAGGCCCCCAGCAAATCCGTCGACGATGACGAGGACGACGAAGACCTCGAAGAGCTCAGTGCCCTCGACGGCGACGCCCTGCGCGAGGTCTTGATCCAGCGCCTGATCGCCTACAAGCAGTTTAAGGGCGCGGCGGCGGCCCTTGGCGCGCGTATGCAGGCCGAGAGCCGCATGCATCCGCGCGTAGCCGGCCCCGACCCCGAGTTTCTGGGCCTTATGCCCGACTACCTGGCCGGCATTACCCTGCGCGGCCTCGCCGTCATCTGCGCCGACCTGGACGGCAAGCGCCAGACCTTCCTGCTGGAGGCCGAGCACGTGGCGCCGCATCGCGTGCCGCTCGACCTGACGGTGGCCTCGGTCGACCGCTTTACCATGACGCACCAAACCTGCACCTTCCGCGAGCTGCTGGACGGCGACGCCACCACCGAGCAGCTCGTCGTTACCTTCCTGGCCATGCTCGAGCTCGCCAAGCGCGGCTCGCTCACACTGAGCCAGGATGAGATCTTTGGAACCATTCAAATCAACCGCGTCGAGGGCGCCGAGGCATACGTGCCCGGCGAGGGCCCCGAGCTCACCGAATAGGAGCGACCAACCATGTCAACCCTTTCCACGCTGGAGGCAAACAGCCTCAAAGGTGCCCTCGAGGCGCTGCTGCTGGTGTCGAGCGACCCCGTGAGCGCACCCGCGCTTGCAGGTGCGCTGGATATCGCCCCGGGCGAGTGCGCGTCGCTTTTGGCCGAGCTCAAGGTTGAGTACGAGGAGGCCAACCGCGGCTTTCAGCTGCGCGAGGTCGCCGGTGGCTGGCGCCTGTTTACACACCCCGCCTACCACGATGTGGTCGAGGCCTATGTTCTGAGCTGGGACACGCAAAAGCTGTCACAGGCGGCGCTTGAGACCCTGGCCGTCATCGCCTACCATCAGCCCGTCACGCGCGAGGTGGTCAAGGGCATCCGCGGCGTCAACTCCGACGGCGTCATCGCGTCGCTCGTAGATAAGGGCCTGGTGCGCGAGCTCGGCCGCGACCCCGAGCGCGGTCAGGCCATCATCTACGGCACGACCAACGCCTTCTTGGAAAAGTTCGGCTTGCGTTCAACCCGCGACCTGCCCGATCTGGAGCAGTTTGCCCCCGACGAGCAGTCGCGCCAGTTTATCCGCGAACGCCTGAGCGGCCGCAGCATTCAGTCCACGCTCGAGGAGCAGGCCGAAGACCTGGACGAAGAGCGCGAACTGATCGATACCGATGTTGAGGACACCGATGAAGAGGAGCTTCTGCCCACCGTCGATACCTCGGAGGATTTGCATGACGAGGACTAACGAAGCCGGGGAGACGCGCACTTCACGTGCTGCGGGCGCCACAACGCCCGCAGGCGACGCCCAGCCCGTCTACCCGCACACCATGCGCCTGCAGCGCTTCTTGGCGCGCGCGGGCGTGGCGAGCCGCCGCGGCTCGGAGGACCTGATGACCGCCGGCCGCGTGACCGTCAACGGCCAGGTCGCGACCGAGCTGGGCACCAAGGTCGATGTCGACCGCGACCATATCGAGGTCGACGGCATGCCCGTCAAGCTCAACCAGGGTGCCGTGTACCTGATGCTCTACAAGCCAACCGGCTATCTCACCACCATGAGCGATCCCCAGGAGCGCCCTTGCGTGGCCGACCTGGTCCCGCGCGACCGCTTTCCGGGGCTCTTCCCGGTGGGTCGCCTGGACCGCGACACCACGGGCCTTTTGCTCTTTACGACCGACGGCGACCTGTCGCAGGATCTGCTGCACCCCAGCAAGCACGTCTACAAGACCTACCAGGCGCTCGTGGGCGGCCACCTGACCGATCGCGACTTGGAACCACTCCGCCGCGGCATCGAGCTCGACGACGGCCTGTGCCAGCCGGCTATCTGCCGCGTCATCAACGCGCGCGAGGCCGAGGCCGTGGCTCCGCAGGGTGTGAAGCCCGGTACCACCGCCGTGGAGGTCATCATCCGCGAAGGCCGCAAGAACCAGGTCAAGCGCATGCTGAGCAAGATCCACCATCCGGTGATTCGTTTGCACCGCTGTAACTTTGCCGGCCTGGAGCTCAAGGACGTGGCCAAGGGTTCGTGGCGCGAGCTCACCGACCGCGAGGTGCAGATCCTCAAGGCCGGCGGCATCCCGCCCAAGCAGGCCAGCTCCAAGCGCGGCGTCGCGCCGGCGACCAACACCGCGAGTCGCACGCGTCACCACGGCAGCCACGGCTCCGTGCCTAAGCGCAACACCTACCGCGAGCGCTACACGAGCTAGCCAGTCCGCCAAGCCCCAACGCCCGCGTCCCATACCAGCACGTCAATCACCGAAAGGAAGCATTGTATGATCGTCGCCATCGACGGCCCCGCCGGTTCCGGCAAGTCCACCATCGCCAAGGAAATTGCCCGCCAGCTGGGCTTTAACAAGCTCGACACGGGCGCTATGTATCGCGCCGTCACCTTCGCCGCGCTCGACCGCGGCATCGACCTGGACGACGAGGCGGCCATTAACGCCCTCGCCGAGCAGATCGAGATTCGCTTTACCAACGGCACCGGCGAGGACACGCGTCTGACCATCGACGGCATAGATGCCTCGGCAGCCATTCGCACCCCGCAAGTCGACGCCAACGTGTCCAAGGTCTCGGCCTACCCGGGCGTGCGCGCCGCCATGCTTATCCACCAGCGCCGTGCCGCCGAGGACCGCGATATCGTGGCCGAGGGACGCGACATCGGAACCGTCGTATTCCCCAACGCGCAGGTCAAGGTCTTTCTGACCGCCGACCCGCGCGAACGCGCCCGTCGCCGCGTGCTGCAGCGCCACCAAAACGACGCCCAGCCGCTCACCACCGAGCAGCTCGAGGCCGAGGTCGACGAGACCCTCGATGCCCTCAAGCAGCGCGATAAGCTCGACAGCAGCCGCGAGGTCGCGCCGCTCGTTCCCGCCGAGGACGCCGTGCACGTCGACTCCACCGCCCACACCATCGACGAGGTCGTCTCGATCATCGAGGACCTCATCAACCAAAGGAGGTAGCCCATGCGCCTGTTTAAGCAGACGCCCGAGGATTACTACAACGCCCCCTACGACGAGTTTCCGGCGCTCATCCGCGGCACCGTCGCTGTAGTCATGGCAATCCTTTGGGCTTTCTCCAAGCTCATGTGGCGCTGGAAGGTAGAGGATGCCGATCTGTTGTTTGAGCGCCAGGAAGGCCGCGGCAGCGTGGTCATCTGCAACCACACCTCGATGGCCGAGCTGCTGGCCGTGGAGACAGCGCTGTTCTTTGGCGGCCGCCGCGTGCGCCCCATCTTTAAGTCCGAGTTTGCCAAGAGCAAGATCGTGCGCTGGGCCTTTAGCCGCGTGGGCGGCATTCCCGTCGAGCGCGGCACGGCCGACATGAAGTGTCTGCGTGCCGCCCAGCATGCGCTGCAGCGCGGCGAGGACGTCTTGATCTTCCCCGAGGGCACGCGCATCCGCTCGCGCGAGATCAAGCCCGAGGTCCACGGCGGTTTTGCGCTTATCGCCCAGATGGGCAAGGCGCCCGTCAACCCGCTCGCCATCTGCGGCTGGTCCGATATTACGCCTGCGGGCAAAAAGCTCATGCGCCCCAAAAAGTGCTGGATCCGTGCCGGCAAGGCAATCTCGCTTTCCGATGCACCGGCCGAGCTCAAGCGTAAGGAGCGCCTGGCTTGGTTTGAGTCCGAGGCCATGAGTCGCGTCTACGCCATGCGCGATGACCTGTGCGCCAAGCATCCGGGCAGGTTCTAGCCATGAGCGAGAACGTTACGAACACTGCCGCGACCGCGTCCGACCAGGCAACAGCGACTACCATCGAGATTGCAGCCCACGCCGGCACTTGCTACGGCGTACAGCGCGCGCTCGACATGGCGCTGGCCGCCGCGCCGCAGGCAGGGGAGAGCACTCAGGTCCATACCTTGGGTCCGCTCATCCATAACCCCATCGTGGTGCGCGAGCTTGCTGAGGCAGGCGTTGGCCTGGCCGAGACCCTGGACGACGCAGCATCGGGTACCGTGATCATCCGCGCACACGGCGTAGTGCCGCAGGTGATCGATGCTGCCCGCAAGCGCGGCCTCAACGTGGTCGATGCCACCTGCCCCTACGTGAAGAAGGTCCATGTGGCGGCCGAGCGCCTGGTGCGCGAGGGCTACCGTGTGATCGTCGTGGGCGAGCCGGGGCACCCCGAGGTCGAGGGCATTCTAGGCCACGCAGGCGACGATGCGCAGGTCGTGAGCTGTGCCGCTGACGCCAACGCCTTGTCGCTCAAGGGCAAGGTAGGCCTCGTCGTGCAGACCACCCAGACCGCGCAGAACCTCGCCGAGGTCGTGGCGGCTATCACCCCGCGCGTGCAGGAGCTGCGTGTGATCAACACCATCTGCGCCGCCACGAGTGAGCGTCAACAGGCAGCAGCCACACTTGCCAACCGCTGTGATTGCATGGTCGTGGTGGGCGGCAAGAACTCGGGCAACACCCGCCGCCTGGCTCAAATTTGCGCAGACGCCTGCGGGCACACGCATCACATCGAGGAAGCTTCCGAGCTCCAGGGCGCGTGGTTTACCGACGCTCACCACATCGGCATCACCGCCGGAGCCTCCACCCCGCAAGAACACATCGAGCGCGCCGTCGAGCGCATCAAGGAGCTTTACCGCTAACCATGGACCAGACCGTACCCGCATACGCCGCCGAGGTGGCCGATTACGGGCGCAGCCGCGACCCCGAGCCGGGTGAGGGCGCGCTCGTAAAGAACGTGCGTCCCGAATCGCCCGCATGGGATGTGGGTATCGAGCCGGGCATGCGCGTGCTCACGGTCAACGGCGAGCAGCTCACCGACATGATCGTGTGGCTCTGGGAGGCAGACGACGACACCGTCGACCTCGAGGTTTTCGACCCGCGCGACAACAGCGTCACCCCCGTCGAGCTCGACCGCTTCCCGGGAGAGGACTGGGGCCTTGAGTTCGATGGCCCCATCTTCGACGGCATGCGCACCTGTGTAAACGCCTGCGTGTTCTGTTTTATGACGATGCTGCCCAAGGGCGGCCGCTCCACGCTCTACATTCGCGACGACGACTACCGCCTGAGCTTTTTGCAGGGCAACTTTGTCACGCTCACGAACCTTACCGACGAGGACGTGCAAAACGTCATCCAACGCAACATGAGCCCCATGAACGTGTCGGTCCACGCCGTGAGCCCCGATGTCCGCCGACGCATGATGGGCCGCAACGCCCAGCGCGGCATGGATGTGCTCGAGGCCATCATGGCCGCCGGCATCGAGATTCACGCGCAGATCGTGTTGTGCCCCGGCATGAACGACGGCGAGGAGCTGGAAAAGACCCTGCGCTTTTGCGAGGAGCACGAGCAAATCACAAGCCTGGGCATTGTGCCGCTCGGTTTTACCAAGCATCAGAACCGTTTTAGCTGGTCCTACAGCGACAAGCCCGAGCTAGCACGCGAGACCATTGCCATGATCCGTCCCTACCAGGATCGTGCCTACGAACGCTTTGGCCGCCACACCTTCCAGATGAGCGACGAGTTCTATCTGGACGCCGGCATCGATCCTCCCGAGGCAGACTTTTACGACGGTTACCCGCAGTACTACGACGGCATCGGCATGATCCGCTCGTATCTGGACGAGACCGACGACGTGCTGACTACCGACGCCGAGCGTCTGGCCCGCGTCCGCGAGGCCGTCGCCGCCCGCAACCAGCGGCTTCTATGTCTCTCAGGCGCCAGCGCACGCGACACCGTGGCGCGCTTTGTGGAGTCGCCGTATGGTCTCGCCGGCACCGTCACAGCCATCAAGAACCGCTACTTTGGCGGCAATGTGGACGTGACCGGCCTCATCGTCGCGTGTGACATCTTGGAGCAGCTGCCCCAAGACCTGTCGGGGGTTATGCTCTTTGTGCCTAAGCTCATGTTCAACGCTGACGGCATGACGCTTGACGAGTATCATCGTGACGATTTACTCGCAAGCCTTACCGGTCGCGGCGCCGAGGTTCATGTGGTGTCGACCATGCCGCATGAGCTGCTCGATACCCTGGAACACATCCTTGGCATTGTGCCCGCAGACTCTAACACTTCCACTGACCCTACCCATTAAAGGAGAGCAGATGAAACCTATCGTCGCCGTCGTCGGACGCCCCAACGTGGGCAAGTCCACGCTCGTTAACCGCCTGGCCCAGACCTCGGACGCCATCGTCCACGAGTCCCGCGGCGTCACGCGCGACCGCTCGTATCACACGGCCGATTGGAACGGCCGCGAGTTCACCATCGTCGACACGGGCGGTATCGAGCCGCTCAAGAGCGATGACGTCTTCGCCACGTCCATTCGCGACCAGGCCCTCGCCGCCGCCGAGGAAGCCGCCGTCATCCTGTTTGTGGTCGACGGCCGCACCGGCGTTACCGAGGAGGACGAGTCGGTCGCTCGCATGCTCAAGCGCTGCGACAAGCCGGTCTTTCTGCTGGTGAACAAGCTCGACAACCCCGATCGCGAGAACGACAGCATCTGGGAGTTCTATTCGCTCGGCATCGGCGAGCCCACGCCGCTCTCGGCCCTGCACGGCCACGGCACGGGCGACCTGCTCGACGCCTGCCTGGAGCATTTCCCGCCCGCGGATGCGGACGATGCGGACGCGGACTACACCCGCGTCGCCGTCATCGGCAAGCCGAACGTCGGCAAGTCCTCGCTCGTGAACCTCATCCTCGGCGAAAAGCGCGTCATCGTCAGCAACGTCGCCGGCACGACGCGCGACAGCGTCGACACCCGCTTTGAGAACAAATACGGCAAGTATATCTTTGTCGATACCGCCGGCATCCGGCGCAAGTCCCGCGTGGACGACCGCATTGAGAAATTCTCCGTCATGCGCGCCAAGCTCGCCATCGAGCGCGCGGATGTGTGCCTGATCATGATCGACGCGCGCGACGGCGTCACGGAGCAGGACACGAAGATCGCCGGCCTCGCGCACGAGGCGGGCAAGGCGTCCATCATCGTCGTGAACAAGTGGGACTTGGTCGACAAAGAGACCGGCACCATGGAAAAAATGCGCAAGGACGTCCTGCGCGACCTGAGCTTCATGTCCTACGCGCCGGTGCTGTTCATCTCGGCCCTGACCGGCCAGCGCACCGAGCGGCTGTTCGAGCTCATCAACTTTGTCAACGACCCTGTCTCTTATACACATCTGACGCTGCCGACGAACTCTAGGGTGTAGAT
>UROO01000076.1 GCA_900549555.1 uncultured Collinsella sp.
TACGAGATAGGAGTCCGTCTCGTGGGCTCGGAGATGTGTATAAGAGACAGTATGGAAGCCGCCTACGGCCTTGCCATTACGCTGACTATGATGTGCACCACGCTGCTGCTCTTCTTCTACCTGCACGAGGAGCGCAAGCTCAAGGTTGCTCCGTGGATCTTCGCGGCCTTCTTCCTTTTGCTCGAAGGCTTCTTCTTCGTGAGCTCGCTCACCAAGTTCTTCCACGGCGGCTACTTCACCATCCTCATGGCTGCACTCATCATGGGCATTATGGTGTGCTGGTACAACGGCACGGCGGTCGAGCAGCGCCAGTTTACGCTACTGCCGCTGCGCAGCTACCTGCCGCAGCTCAAGCGCCTGCGCGACGACGACCGTTACGAGCTCGTGAGCGACAACATCGTGTACCTGACCAAGGACACCCATACCGACTACATCGACCGCGATATTGTCTACTCGATCTTGGATAAGCATCCCAAGCGCGCCCGCGCCTGGTGGTTTGTGAATGTCGAGACCATGGACGAACCGCACACCTTTGCCTATTCGGTCGAGACGTTCGGCACCGACTACGTGTTCCGCGTGCATCTGTACCTGGGCTACAAGATCAACCAGCGCGTCAATGCCTACCTGCGTCAGGTTGTTCAGGACCTGGCTGCCACCGGCGAGCTGCCGCCGCAGACGCATGACTACTCGGTCTACAAGGATCCGGGTAACATCGGCACGTTCAAGTTCGTCCTGATCCGTAAGCTTCTGGCGCCCGAAAGCGATGTGGAGCCCAGCGAGCGTACGGCCATCACGCTCAAGTACATCATCCGCCGCGCCGCCGGCACGCCCGCGCGTTGGTACGGCCTGGAGAACTCCAACGTGAGCTTTGAGTACGTGCCGCTGTTCACCAAGTTCAAGGCCGTGAATAAGATGCAGCGCCTGGCTCCCAACGAGCGGCCGTAGGCGCCGACAGGCTACATGGAGTTGGTTTTCGATGGACAAGATTGAGGCTGGGGAGGCAAACATGGATACAAAGGCGCTCGATGGCCGCGAGGCGGTGGTCGAAATGGTGCGTGAGGCGTGCGTCGACGCCGCCGAAGATCGGTTCTTTACGAATCGTGCCAACATGGACATGGCCGACCGCGTGATCTCGATCGTGGCACTGGTATTTGGAGCGGTGTGCGTGTGCGCACTGCTCGCGCACGTGCTGTTTGTCTAACGACCGCAGGTTGCAAAGGCTATACACTTGGAACCACCACAAGGGAAACCACCACAAAGGTGCCTGTTCCCTTTGTGGTGGTTTTTGTTTTTGAGAGAGGGGCGGGGCGCTGATGGACGTCCGTACGGACGGCGATATTGCCGATAGCTTTTGGTGGCGGCGCACAACGCTGACGCGCCGCACTCCTCTGTATGACGCCTGCGTATCGGTGGGGCTGCTGGTCGCGGCGACGATTGTGGGCGCGCTGCTCGACCATCCGGGTCTCGCGCCGAGCATCATGATCGTCTATGTGTTCGCCGTTCAGCTGTGCGCATTCTTTACCTGGAGTCGCCTGTATTGCTTGCTGAGCTCGGCTGCCGCCGTGGCGCTCTACAACTTCTTGTTTATCGACCCGCGCTACTCGCTGTCGCTTATCGACCGCGTCTATCCCGGCATGTTCTTCATCATGTTTGTGGTCTCGCTTGTGTCGAGCTCGATTGCGTTGGCCCTGCGCCGCGCCTTGGCACAGGCTGCCGCTAGCGACCGCCGCACGCATATGGTGCTCGAGACCAACCGCATGTTGCAGCGCTGCGCCGATCAGCAGCAGATTGTTCACGCTATGGCCACGCAGCTGGCGCGTCTTTCGGGCCGTCCGGTCGTGTGGTACGGCGCCGACGCCGAGGGCGATGACCTGCTGCCGCGTGCGACATACACGGCCGTGGGCGATGCCGCGCCGGTGCACGAGCTGCCGCCGCAGATGCCGCCGCGGCTCTCGGCGTTCGCCTATGTGGGAACGCCGCTTGACGCCACGTTTGGCGGTTCGGCGTTTTATGGCATCTACCTGACGGTTCGCACAGGCGACGGCTTCGTGCGCTCGGGCGACCCCGCCTCGGTGGTGGGCGTGCTGGCTATCGTTGCCGAGCCCGATGTGCTGACGCATGAGGAGCGGACACTTGCCGATGCCATCGTGAGCGAAGGCGAGCTGGCACTCGATCGCGCCCGCGCCATGGAGGCTCGCGAGGAGGCGGCGGTGCTCGCCAAAAACGAACAGCTGCGCGCCAACTTGCTGCGCTCAATCTCGCACGATCTGCGTACGCCGCTCACCAGTATTTCGGGCAATGCCGATGTGCTGCTCGATCAGGGCTCGACCGGCACCGCGGTGCTCGATGCCCAGACGCGCCGCGGCCTGCTTCTATCCATTCGCTCGGATGCGCTGTGGCTCAACGCCACCGTCGAGAACCTGCTCGCCATCACAAAGCTCGAGGGCGGCGGCATGCATCTGTCGACTACGCTCGAGCTCATGGACGATATCGTCGAGGAGGCGCTGCGCCACGTAAGTCCGGCCGTGCGCGAGCACGACCTTAAGGTGGTGGCGTGCGATGAGCCGGCGCTCGTTAACGTCGACGCGCGTCTGATGGTACAGCTCGTGGTGAACCTGGTGAACAATGCCATCACCTATACGCCCGCAGGCTCGCATATCGTGATTTCAATTGGTGTCGACGATGGGCACGTGGCGTGCTCGGTGGCCGATGATGGCCCGGGCATCGCGCCCGAGGATCGCGAGCGGATCTTTGAGTCGTTCTATACCGCCAACCATGGTCTGGCCGACAGCCACCGCAGCGTGGGCCTGGGTCTTTCGCTCTGCCGCTCCATTGCGTTGGCGCATGGCGGTAGCATAGAGGTTGCCGCGGCGGACCCGCACGGCTCGGTCTTTACGATTGAGCTTCCCGTCGCCGATGTTTCGTTTGATAAGGAGTAGCGCCGTGCCGAACTCTGCCGTAAAACCGCTTATCTTGGTTGTCGAGGACGATCCCGCCGTCCGCAACCTTATCGTTGCTGCGCTCGAGGCGCACGGCTTGCGTCATATGGCCGTGGAGACCGCCCATGCTGCCATCGCCGCCGCCTCATCGCAGGCGCCGAGCATTGTGCTGCTCGATCTGGGCCTACCCGATATGGATGGCGTCAAGGTGGTGGAGTCGGTGCGCACATGGTCGGGCATGCCGATTATTGTGGTCTCGGCGCGCAGCGAGGATGCGGACAAGATTCGCGCGCTCGATGCCGGCGCCGACGACTACCTGACCAAGCCGTTTTCGGTCGAGGAGTTGCTCGCGCGCATCCGCACGACGCTCAGGCGTCTTTCGTATGCACAGACGGGCGGCGTTGCCTCCGAGGGCTCGTTCGATACCGGCGAGCTGCATATCGATTTTGATGCCGGCATCGCCACGATGGATGGCGAGGAACTGCACCTGACGCCGATCGAGTACAAGCTCTTGTGCCTGCTGGCGCACAACGCCGACAAGGTGCTGACGCACCAGTTTATCCTGCACGAGATTTGGGGTACGGCAACTAAGAGCGACCTGGCGAGCCTGCGTGTCTTTATGGGCACGTTGCGTAAGAAAATCGAGTCCAACCCCGCGCATCCGCGCTACATCCAAACCCACGTAGGCATTGGCTACCGCCTAGTCACCCAAGGCTAGATCGCCGGCCACCATCCCAATATGAGTTGCGGTGAAATACGGTCTAAATTTGCCTCATTCCAGGCAAAACAGTCCGTATTCCACCGCAACTTTGTCTATTTGCCCTCGGGCTTGCTGGCGTAGAACTTCTTCTTTTTGAGCTTGCCGGCAGGAGAGGGTTTGCCGGCAAAGTTGGACTTGCCGTTGCCGGCCTGCGCGTGCGCGGGTACTGCCGCACGGGGCTTGCGGGCCTCGGGGTTGCGCAGTTCCTCGGTTCGCTCGGCAATCTCCTCGGCGCTAAAGCCGACCTCGGCCATGGCGTCCTCGATGGGCAGGCGGCGCACGATATAGCAGTGGTGCACCTTCTGGTTGCGTGCGAAGTCCTCGGGGATGGTCTGAGCCGTAATGTCCTCCAGCACGACGCCCGCTCGTGCGAGCTTGCGCGTCTCGGGGCGGAAGCCGCGCAGGTTGCAGCTAAAGATGGCATGGCCGCCCTGCGCGAGCAGGCGAGATACGCCGGCCAAAAGCTCAACATGGTCGCGCTGAACATCCCAGGTGCGACGGCCCATCTTGGACGAGTTCGAGAACGTGGGCGGGTCGACAAAGATCAGGTCCCAGCGGTTGCGCGTCTGACGCTGGTCACGAATCCAGGCGAGCACGTCGTCGCGCACAAAGTGATGCTGCGGCCCCACAAAGCCGTTCTGACGCATATTGCGCTCGGCCCAGTCCAGATAGGTGTTGGAGAGGTCGACCGTCACGGTCTCCTCGACGCCGCCGTCTGCCGCGTAGCAGGTGGCGGTGCCGGTATAGGCGAACAGGTTGAGGAAGCGGCGCGCCTGCTTGGCGTGCTCGCGCACCAGGTTGCGGGTGACGCGGTGATCCAGGAAGATGCCGACGTCCAGATAGTCGTCAAAGTTGACGGCAAAGGTGAGCCCGCCCTCTTCGATGAGCGGCAGACGACGGCGCGCGATGTTGGCGCGCTCGCCCGAGCCACCCTTGCCGGCGCCCTGTTTGCCGTACTGCGAGCCGCCGCGCGAACGCATGCGGGCCTTGGCGTGCACGTGCTCGGCCGGAACATCAAGAATACGCGGCGCGATGGCCAAGATGTCGAGCATGCGGGCCTGGGCAAGCGCGGGGTCGATGGTCTTGGGTGCGGCGTATTCGGCAATGACGAGCCAGCGGCCCGGCGTCTGCGGGCAGCCCTCGTACAGGTCGATGGCGGCGGAGTAGTCGGGTAGGTCGGCATCGTAGACGCGGTAGCAGCTCACGCCCTCGCGCTTTGCCCACTTTCGACGCAGACGGGCGTTCTTGCGCAAGCGGTTGGCGAACTGCTCCGACTCGGGGATGAGCACGGGCAACGGCTTGCCGTCGCCCAGGTCGAGCGTGGCGGCGGGCTCGGGCATGGTGGGCGCGGCGACGGTCTCGTCGGCGCCGGCATCCGCAACCTCGCCCTCAATATCCGCGCTGGTCGCGGCTTCAAACGCCGCCGCGGCATGGTCGAGTGAAGGCCATACCTCGATGGTCGCTTCCTCGTTATTGGGCATGACGGCGATAGAGCACGCGGGCTCGGCGTGGAGCGCGCGGGCCATAAGGCCGTCGCGGGTGAGCGCGGCGATCGGTGCTGAAGCAAGCTCGGGCGCACGGCGCAGCTCGCCAATCAGCGTCATGGCGTCGTGCATGAGCGACAGCGGCGTCTCGGTGGTGTCCGCGACGATGGCGGCACCGGCGACAGCGCCCGCGCGATCCAGCACGGTGGTGGACTTGGCGGCGCAAAAGTCGACAAAGCGCTTGTAGCCGGCGCACTTGACCATGCGCTCGGCGGTCTTGCGGGCGGCGGGGTCGATGTCCACGGCAACGATGCGCGCCTGGCGCTCGCGTGCTGCGGTCTCGCGCTCGCGCGCCTCGGCAAGTAGCTGCTCCCACAGGGCAACATCGTGCAGCTGCCAGCCCTCAAAGCCCCAGTGCTCACGGGCGGCGCCCGGGGCGCGGTCGGTCAGGATGTTCGCGGCCTCCAGCAGCAGGCCGCCGCCGGCGCACGAGGCGTCGATCAGCGTGGGCAGGGCCTCGTTCTCGTAATCGTCGGCCGTCAGCTCGCGCTCGCACAGCCCAGTCCAGCCGACCTGCGCCAGCACCAGCGCGGCGTAGTCGGGGCGCAGCACGTGCGTGCCCTCGCCGGCGCGGGTCGCGGCGGGCGGCAGGCGCTTGAACAGCGGGTCGCCCGAAAGGTCCAGGCTTATGCTCGCGCGGCGCTGGCGCAGCGAAAGCAGTAGGTGAACATCGGGGTCGGCGGCATCGACGTCGGCACGACGGCCCGTGGTCTCGGCCAGACGGTCGCACAGCGCGTCCTTGGCGCGCAGGGCCGAGAAACGCGTGTTGCGCAGATGCTCGGTCACGCCGCGGGCGGTAATGGCGATGGTGGCGCCGGGGCGGACGATGTTCTCCCAGGCGATGTCGTAAACGCTATCGTACAGCTCATCGGCATCCTGCGCCTCAAAGCGCCCGAGCACCGCAAACACGCGGCTCGCTAGGCGCGACCACAGACAGGCGCGGTAGCCTTCTTCGAGCTCGCCCTCAAACGTGGCGCGGCCCTTCAGCCGGCGAACATGCGAAAGCCCGAGCCGCTTGAGCTCGTCGGCGAGTGCGGATTCAAAGCCCTCGGGGCAGCTTGCATAAAATTCCATGGGTGACCTCTCTGGTTGCGTCGCTCCATTATATGATGGATGCTTCGTTTGCTCTTATCCTCGAAAGGAACCCATATGATTGATGCGTGCTCCTTGATTCCCATTTTCATTGCAACAGCCTCAGGACTCGGGGCCTCGCACAGGCTCCCGCCGCCTTACAGAACTGAAAGCTGGGCGTAGGGCAAATCCATGGCACGTGACCTGCGATTGCTCGGCCATAGATGGCGTAATCGAGGCCAAGGGAGGGCATCATGCGCGAGGGAAACGAGAGCTGGTTCTGGCACGCGAACGACATGGTGGTGGCGGGCGACATGAACCACGTGGTCCGCGTCCTGTGGGTCGCGCTCATCGTAGGCATCGGCGTCGCGACGATGGCCACGCTCTGGATCGTCACGAGGTAGCGCGCCACGAACGGATGACGAGGCACGCGGCGCATGCCACGCTGGCGGAACCCTAGCCTCGCTGCTGGACAATCTGTTCGATGAGCTTCGCGACGGAGTCCTCGGCTGCGTCCCCGATCAGGTGATGGGCCGCGGCCTTCGCCTCTGGCATCGCGCCCGCGACTGCGTAGGAGTTCGGCACCTTTTCGAGGAGCGTCACGTCGTTTTCCGAGTCTCCGATAAAAGCGACCTCGTCCAGCGTGACCCCAAGGCTGCCGAGAAGCGCGTCGAGTCCGTTTACCTTGCTCCAGCCAGCCGGAACAACATCGAGGAAGAATGGGACGGGCGAGGGGAAATCAAGCTCTGGGCAGGCTTCCTTGCATCGACTCCGAACGACTTCCGTCGGGGCGGAGCTGACGTTGACGAAGATGCCGGCGGTGATGACGTCACGGTTCGTGGGCACGTCTCCGAGCGCCATGTCTCTTCCGGAGTCCTTAACGATTTCCAGGGCGAATTCGTCGCCAGGCTCGACGGCGCAGAGGAACTGCTCGCAGCGTTTGCCTGTCTCATCGACATCGGCGACTAGCCAGAGTGACGTCCCCGCGTAGGGGCGTACGGCGCTATCGAGCTTGACGAGGGCCTCCGTCGAGAGCGTCTTTTTGAACACGAGTTCGCCGCTGGAGAAGACCTTCTTTCCGTTGGCCATGATGCCGGTCGAGAAACAGCGCGCGTCGCCGTCAAAGGCATCGGCCAGGTCGGCGTAGTCGCGGCCGCTTGCGGGGCCGAACGCGATGCCCGCATCAAGCGCCGAAAGAATCGCGCTGTGCGTGCGCTCCGATACGACCCTTGAGCCAAACGGCAGCAGGGTCCCGTCCATGTCTGCGAGGATGAGCTTTATCAAGGGGTCCTCCCGTTTCGGTCTGGGCGTCGGTGCGCCGGTGTGCGTCGTCCTAGCTGTATTGCCTGTCTCCCAAGAGATTCTTCGAGATGATCCTGTTAAACTCTACCGGGTCATCCCAGCAAGAGGTCAGGAAGAGGAACAGCAGCTCGATGACGAAGTTGATCGAGCTGTGCGAGAAGGCGACCTCGGTTCCGGTGATGGCCTGATCTCGCGAGATGGCTCGGATGATATACGTGGCACGCTTCGCGAGCGGCGTATCTGGGTTGTCTGTGATCATGATGATGGGGGTGTTCGAATCCTCGGCAGAGTCGAATATGTTGACGAGGCGCTTCGAGTATCCGGACGTCGAAATGACGAGCAGGATGTCATTCTCCTTGAGGCTGGTTGCGGCGGAGACCATGGCATCGGTGGTACTGGGGCAAAACGCCCTGACTCCAACCTGTGAGAGCTTGAACGCCGCGTTTACGCCCATGCTAATCGAGTTGCCGACGCCCGCAATCAGGACGAGGTTGGCGTTGTGGAGCAGATTGACGACTGCCGAAAAGTCATCGGAGTCAATGAGCGAGGCGGTTTGGGAGAGCTCCTTGACCTTGTGAGACAGGACGTACTTAATGGAGCCCTCGACGTCGTCCAGAGTAACCTTGCCGCCCGTGGCCTTTTCCTCGCCGGAGGCCCTGCTGATGGATATGCCGAGCGCCAGACGCATGTCCGAATAGGTTCGGTAGTCAAGCGTCCTTGCGAACCTCGAAACAGACGCCGGTGACGTACCGGTTCCTGCGGCGAGTTCGCGGACGGTCATCGTTGCGACGTCCGACGGGTGGTCGAGCACATACGTTGCGATTGCCTTCTCCGAGGGGGATAGGCTGTTCATGACCGCGCAGATGTGGCTGAGCACATCCCCTGTCTTATCCATGGTTACTCCTTGGCCCTAGTTTGCTTCGTATCTTAGGTCAAGAGAGGTGAAAATAAAGCAAAATGTTTCATAAGCGGTGAAATAGCGTTTCACCGCTGATTTCCTACCGTTCACGGTAAATCGGTGCTTCCCCGGCGCAATCTCATCTTGAGCTGCTATCTTATGAGCCGTGAAACAACAGCACGAAAACGATGAAACAACAGAACATTGTTCCAACGCCTCACAACTTTGTTTCACGCTAGATGGCGAATCACTTCGAAGCGCAGACAGGCACCCGGCGAGCAAGAAGGGAGAAGCACGATGCACAACGCCAGGACAAACGCAAGCATGACTTCGCTGTTCTTCGCGAACGTCCTCTACTGGGTCTGCGCGGGCGTGTACTCGCCGTTCCTCTCCGCTCACTACACGAGCCTCGGCCTCAGCGCAGCCCAGACCGGCATCCTCCTCGCGGCGACCCCGGTGTGTGCGCTCGCCATCCAGCCGCTCTGGTCGACGATCGCCGACAAGCTCGGGCGCCGCCGCGCGGTCATCGTGATCCTCTGCCTTGCGGCGGCGGTACTCGCTCCGCTGTATTACCTGGCGTCGACGTTCGTCCCGGTCCTTCTCGTAACCTTTGCGTTCTCGGCGTTTTTCTCGGGGCTCCTGCCCCTGAGCGACTCCCTCGTCATCGAGCTCGCGGATCGCTCTGGCCTGGACTTTTCTCGCATTCGCATGGGTGGCACTATCGGCTATGCCATCGTCGTCCTGATCGTCGGTCGGCTGCTCGACATGGCTCCTCAAATCCAGTTCGCGGTGGTCTCTGCCGCGCTGGTGGTCTTCGCGGCTCACATGTGGCGCCTCCCCGAGGCGGGAATTCGCGCCAATGCCGCGGACGATCCCAAGGTCTCCCACGGAAAGGGCCTCCTCTCGCTCATATGACCCAATCCGCTGTCAAGAGCCACAATGGCCCCGCCGACCGCT
>UROO01000077.1 GCA_900549555.1 uncultured Collinsella sp.
CAGCGTCAGATGTGTATAAGAGACAGGTGAAACCACAGGCCAAGAGCGCTCGCGGTGTCGCCGCTCATAAGGACGTCACCGGCCGTCATAATCGACAGCACCAGGACCGCTGCGACGGAGACCAGGTTGAGACCGGCAAACACGTTATAGGACGTGTTCTTGGGCAAAAACGCCATGACCAGCGAGAACACCAAAGGAGTCGCGAGCAGGGCGAGAATCAACGTTTCCATGGACTACCCCCTCAGCTCGGACAGGTCGCGCGCATCGAGCGAGTGGGAGTCGTCCCAAATGCGACGCACGACGATGGACATGATGATGACGGCAAAGATGGCGTCGGTGGCGATACCGATCTCGATGATCTCGGGAGCGGTGGGGGCCAAAAGCGCGAGCGTCACGTGGCTGCCGTTTTCCATAAGGCAGTATCCAAAGATCTGCTTCATGATGTTGCGCTGCGAGATGATGCAGGTGAGGCCCACAAAGAAGTGAGCGAAGCTAATAGCGAGCGCAGGCGTTGCGACCTCGGCCGTGGGCAGGCTGATCTGCGTCACGACGGCAAAGCAAATCGCGACCTCCACGGCGATGATGCAAATGGCCCACGCGGGCTTAAGGCCGGCCTTGAGCGATGCGTCGCTCGGCTCGCCCATCTTCTTGTATGCGCGGTTGAGGATATAAGGGACCAGGACGACCTTGGTGATAAAGGCAGATCCAGCCCACATAAGCAGCTCCTGCGCACCGGTGGTGGCACCGAGCGTAGCGAGCAGCCCCACGAGCACCAGCGACTGCACCGCATACCAGTTGATGGCATGTTTGATGTTCTTGGAGACGACCACCATGGTGGACGTGACGATCAGAAGGCCGCCAAGGATGTTGACGATCGAATAACCCATGTCGTTCTACCTCCTAACCGATCCAGCTGGCCGAAAGCGGGCCGCTGACGATGACCATGATGATGAGCACGATGAACACGAACGCCATCGCGCGGGGAAGCGGGGCTCCCGCAGCGACCTCTTCGCTCGGCTCGCCGGGCAGGCAATAGCCCATCCACTTGAGGAACCAGGCAAAGGTGGCGACGGTCTCGGCGACCATGATGCACACGAGCACCAGGATCGCGACGTTGCCGGCGCCCACAGAGAAGCCGCCGGCGATGATCTGGAACTTCGAGAAGAACGTGTTCATGGGCGGCACACCGGCAATGGCGAGTGCCGCGACACCAAAGCCCACGCCCGAGATCGGGTACTTCTTTACGATGCCGCGAAGCTTGGGCAGCATACGCGTGCCGAGCGTAAAGGAGAACGAACCGGCGATCAGGAAGAACAGGGTCTTGGCGAACGCGTGGTTAAAGATGTGGCACACGGCACCGTCAAAGGCCAGCTGGCTGCCAAAGACCGAAAGGCCCAGACCAAAGAACACATAGGAGAGCTGGGCGATCGTGGAGAAGGCCAGCAGACGCTTCATGTCCTTTTGCGGCAGGTACATAAGGAAACCAAAGAGCATGGTGACCATGGCGTCGATAATGGCAACCCAGCCCACGATCTCGGGAATCTCGCCGGCAGAGACGAGTGCACGCGCGAACACGCACACGCCGACCTTAACCATCGAGGCGCCATGCAGGTAGGCCGAAACAGGCGTCGGCGCCTCCATGGCCGAAGGCAGCCACATGTACATGGGAACCTGTGCGGACTTGGCCCAGGCCGCAAACAGCACGAGCAAAAGGACGATAGCCTTTAGCTTGGCGTCGAGGCCGGCAATCGCGGTAATGGCGAAGGTACCGGTATGGGCAAACACGATGGCGGCGCCCAGATACAGGCCGAGCGCACCGATATGCGTAATGATCAGGGCCTTCATGCCGGCCTTCTTGGCCGTAGGCGTCATGTAGTAGCTAATGAGGCCCCAAGAGCACGCACCCGTGATCTCAAAGAACACGAGCTGGCCCAAAAGGGTCGAGCTGTACACGAGGCCGGCCATGGCACCGATGAAGGTCGCGAGGTACGCGTAGAAGCGACGACGCGGTGCGTCGGGATGCTCACGGTTATTCTCGCTCATATAGGGAATCGAATAGATCACGACAAGCAGGCCGATACCCACAAAGGCGGGCGCGAGCAGCGTGCTCATGCGATCGAAGGTGAATCCCATGACGAGGGTCTGCCCAAACGAGATCAGGGGGACCTGCGTGTCGGGCATGCCGGCGCCGGCGAAATTCGCGGCGAGGGCGATGGTGCAGACCGTCGAGACGGCGGCACCCAAAACGCTGAACCACTTGGCGTACGGACGGGGGAACAGGGCGACGAGCACCGAGGCCACCATCGGGGCCGCGATAGCGACCAAGCCGAGAAGGGACAGACTGACTGCAAATGACATTGTTTCTCCCTTCTCCTACACGCCGACGACCACGAAGACAAACGCCAGAACGGCGATGCCCACGACGGCCCAGGTCTGATTGCCAAGCACCTTAAAACGCGAGCGCGAGCAGGAGTTCTCGATCACGCCGCATACGACAAAGTCGATCAGGCACTTCACTAGGAAGATGACGGCGCCCAGAACAGCGGCGGCGCCCACGGTCGCGGGCTCGCCCCAGGGGACAAAAATCGCGCAGAACCAGGCGACGACCAGGACCTGCTTCATGGACATGGCGAGCTTGGCCATGGCGAGCGACGGGCCGGAAAGCTCGGCGAGCGGACCCTCCTGAAGCTCCTGCTCGGCCTCGGCCTGGTCAAACGGCAGCTTGCCGAGTTCCATGTAGCAGGCGATCGCAAAGGCAATGCCGGCAAGGATCACGGCGACCGGTGCGTCGATGGCACCCGTCATGATGTGCTGACCCATGGTGGCGATGTCGGTGGAACCGCACACCAGGGCAGCGGCAAACAGCGCCAGCAGCATGGACGGCTCGATGAGCACGCTCATGAGCAGCTCGCGGACGCCGCCGATACCGGCGTAGGCGTTGGACGAATCCACGCCGCAGAGGGCGAAGAAGAAGCGGGCGAGCGCCAGGCTGTACATGATGGTGATGGCGTCACCAAAAACCGGGATGGGGCTTTGCGCCGTAAAGAGCGGCAGGCCCATCGCGAGCATAAAGGCGACGGTGAAGAACAGCGGCGGCATAATGCGCAGCGCAAAGCTCGCGTCCTCGCTCTGGGACTCGGGGCGCGCAAAGAGCTTGGCCAGGTCGCGGTAGTCCTGCATGATGCTGGGGCCGCGACGGTTGTGCATCTTGGCGCGGATCACGCGGCCGAGACCGGAGAAGAACGGCGCGACGGCCATAACGACCACGCCCTGCAGAACGGCAAGTACGATGTTGTTCATGCTCTCCCCTCCTTAACCCATTTGCACGGCGAGCACGAGGAACACCACGAGTGCCGCGACGATGTAGCAGATATAGATGCTGTAGTTGCCGCCCTCGAGCTTAGTCGCGAGGTCGGCGAGCTTCTCGACACCCTTATGCGGGGCATCGACGAGAACCTTATCGGGTACGGGCTCCACAGCCTCGGCCACACCGGTGAGCTTCTGGAAGAAGTGCGCGATGGACCAGCAGACGGCCGTGCAGCGGTCGCGCAGCGTGTAGAGCGGCTGCATAAACCAGGACACCTCGGAGGCAAAGGTCGTGGCCACGACGGGCATATGCTCGTTGGGAGCATAGCCACATGCCCACGGCTGGGACTTCTGCACCTTACCGACGGTCTTGAGCTTGCGATAGCCGCAGGCAAGGCCGACGAGCACCACGAGCGCAATGGCGATTGCGGGCGTGGAGGTGGCAGCGCCGGAGTACTGGTTCATGAGCTCCATGCCCTCGGCGGCAAACACGCCACCGTACGGATGCAGCACGGACGCGGCGACATCGACCAGCACGGGTGCGATCACGGGAGCGCCAATGCCCAGCACGACGCAGATGGCCGCGAGCAGGCCCTGCGCAAACACCATGGGGGCGGGAACCTCCTTGGCATTGGCCGCGGCCTCGGAGCGGGGCGCGGAGGCAAAGGAGACGCCATAGGCCTTGACGAAGCACGTGACAGCCAGCGCGCCGGTAATGGCAAGCGCGACGGCAGCGAACACGGCCACGATCATGACGGCCTTGTCACCCTGCATGGCGGCATTAAACAGCGACTGATAGGTAAACCACTCGGACACAAAGCCGTTAAAGGGCGGGATGGCCGAGATGGCAAGCGCGCCAACGAGGAAGCAGATGGCCGTTGCCGGCATACGACGGAACAGGCCGCCCATCTTCTCCATATTGCGCGTACCCGTGGAGTACAGCAACGCACCGGCGCCCAAGAACAGCTCGCCCTTAAACATCGCGTGGTTAAACGTGTGGTAGAGGGCGGCCATCAGAGCCAGGACGGCGATGCCGACCGAGTCGAGCGCCATGGCGGCCATGGAGGCGCCGACGCCGAGCAGAATGATGCCGATGTTCTCGACGGAGTGATAGGCCAGCAGGCGCTTGATGTCATGCTCCTGCAGGGCGAAGGCCACGCCGAGGACCGACGAGATCGCACCGAAGACCATGACCATAAGGCCCCACCAGACCTGAACGCCCGAGGCGGAGAGCAGGTCGAGACCAACCTTGAGGATACCGAAGATACCGATCTTGATCATGCCGCCGGACATGAGGGCCGACACGTTGGACGGCGCCTCGGGATGCGCCTTGGGCAGCCAGCCGTGCAGCGGAATGATACCGGCCTTGGCGCCAAAGCCAAAGAAGGCGAGCACGAAGCACACGGATGCGACCGCGGGGCTAAACTGCGTGGCGCGGAAATCCGCAAAGGCAAACGAGCCGCCGGCGAAGTTGGTCATAGTGAGGAAGCTCGCCATGATGAGCACAAAGCCCACGTGCGCGATCACAAAGTAGAGCCAACCGCCATGGATGGAGTTCTCGTTCTCCTCGATCACGACCAGGAAGTACGAGGTCAGCGACATGAGCTCAAAGGCGACCAGGAACCAAAACACGTTGTCGGCGGTAATGACGAGCATCATGGACGCCACGAAGGTGTTAAAGAAGAAG
Organism: uncultured Collinsella sp.; assembly: GCA_900549555.1. Lineage (GTDB taxonomy): Bacteria > Actinomycetota > Coriobacteriia > Coriobacteriales > Coriobacteriaceae > Collinsella. Next base: position 4,994 of record UROO01000077.1, read on the forward strand.
CCGGCGCGGCCCTTTTTGCCCGGGTACTCATCAAAGTAGTTGAGACCGTAGATCGAACCGGCAAACGCGAGCACCGAGATGAGCGCCACGAACAGGCCGGACAGCTGATTGAGCAGCAGCTGGAAATGGGCAAACGGGAAGAACACGATGGTGTCGACCGACGTGACATCGCCCAGCACGGCCTGGATACCGGCCACAAACGAAAGCACCGCGGCGACGGCGCCGATAAGGCAGCCGGCGGTCTTGGCGGCGTTATCGGCCTTGATCAGCAGAACCGAGGCGAGCGCACCGATGCACGAGACGGCAAGCGATGCGATAAACAGCGTCATGCTATCCATTGTTTACGCTCCCTTCTGCTTTCTCGGACAGGCCCTGGGCCACAGCGGTAACGTCGACGACCGGACCGTTTTCGATCGAGCGCAGGCGCTTGGCCTCGTCGAGCTCACGATCGGCCGCGCCGCCCATGACGGTCAGCGCCTTGGTGGGGCACGCCGCCACACAATGCGGGCCGTCCGGATCGAAGGCGCACAGGTCGCACTTGACAGCGCAGGTGTACTGGCCGGGAGCCCACGTAAGCAGGCTGCTCAGGGACTTAGGATACGAAGGCGTCGGGTCGCACATGCCTGCGACACCGGCGATAGACGTGCCATCAGGATGGATGGCTCCGAAGGGGCACGCGATGGCACACAGCCTGCACCCGATGCACTCCTGCTCCTTGACGTGGATGCGATCGCCATCATGCTCGATGGCATTCACCGGGCAGACCTCGGCGCAGGGGGCACCCTCGCAATGGTGGCAGGCAAGGGCGGCCGAAATACCGCCGGTCTTCACGAGCGCCAGACGCGGCGTATCCTGAAGACCCTGCATCCGGTGGGCGTCGGCACCGGCGGACTGGCATGTTCCGCAGCCGATGCACCTCTCCGGGTTGATGTCGATGAAGCGGTTCATCCCCACTTCCTTTCAAAATAACGGGCCGGGCTCCCGAACGTACGGGACGCCCGGCCCAAAAAGCCAACGAGAACGGGGCTACACGATTTGGTTCACGTGCGTCTCGTCGTCGAACTTGGCGGCGCCGGGCTCAACGTCCTGGGGAGCGGCGGCGTCCACCAGAGCCTGCTTGAGCTCGGTGTACTGACGCTCTACCTCGCCCTCTGCCCAAACCTGGTCGGCAATGGCGTCGACCTGGCAGGCGGAGAACTTGTCCTCGGGCGTATGCGAGACCGGGTCGACCTTGTGCATGGTCAGCTCGTTGCACTTGCCGATCCACCACTGGTAGGTCATGTAGACCGTGCCCTTGTTGATGCGGTCGCTCACGTCGGCGCGGCTGTATACCTGGCCGCGGCGGCTGTGGATCGAGACGATGTCGCCATTCTTGATGCCGCGTGCCTGGGCGTCCGCGGGATTCATGCGGACAAAGCCGGGCTCGTCGGCAAGCAGTGCCAGCGTCTTGCAGTTGCCGGTCATCGAGCGGCAGCTGTAGTGGCCGACCTCGCGGACGGTGCACAGGATGAGCGGGTACTCATCGTCGGGAAGCTCGGAGGGCGCCTCCCAGTCGTGCGCCATCAGGTTGGCGCGGCCGTCCTTGGTGGTGAACTTGCCGCCTGCGAACATGTCGGGCGTACCGTGGTCGTTCACATCGGTGCTCTTGACGGGCCACTGGGCGTAACCGCCCTCGGGAGCCATCTTCTCGTAGGTTGCGCCCACAAAGTTGGGGCACAGGCTAATGCACTCGTTCCAGATCTGCTCGGTGTTGTCGTAGTGCATGGGATAGCCCATACGCGTAGACAGGTCCGCGAAGATCTCCCAGTCGTGGCGGCACTCGCCCTTGGGCGGAACAGCCGCGTCAAAGTGCTGGAAGCTACGGTCGGATGCAGTAAAGACACCCTCGTGCTCGCCCCAAGAGGTGGCAGGCAGGATGACGTCGGCGAGCATGGTCGTCTGCGTCATAAAGATGTCCTGGCAAATGAACAGATCCAGCTCGGAAAGCGTCTTGCGCATACCGGCCGAATCGGGCTCGGTCTGCACCGGGTCCTCGCCGTAGTTGTAGAAGCAGTGCACCTTGCCCTCGTCGACCAGGTGGCCCAGGTCGGTGAGCTTGTAGCCCTCCTCGAGCGGGAGCTTTTCCTCGGGCACGCCCCAAGCCTTGGCAAACTTGGCACGCACTGCCGGGTCGGTGACCTTCTGGTAGCCAGGGTACAGGTTGGGCAGCATGCCCATATCGCAGGAGCCCTGGACGTTGTTCTGGCCACGCACGGGCGCGAGGCCGGAATTGGGTTTGCCGATCTGGCCGGCAACGCAGGCGATGGAGGCGATGGTGTGCACCGTCTTCAGGTTCTGCTTCTGCTGGCATACGCCCATACCCCAGCCAATGATGGCAGAGGGCTTCGCCGTGGCGTACATCTCGGCAGCTTGGTGGATCAACGCGGGCTCGACACCCGTGATGTCCTGTACGGATTCGGGAGTGTAGTTCTTGATGGTCTCCCACCACTCGTCAAAGCCGTTCGTATGCTCGGCGACGAATTCCTTGTCGTAGAGGCCATCGTTGACCAGACAGTTGGCAAAGGCGTTGAGGAACGCAACATTGCAACCGTTCTTGATCGGAAGGTAGAGATCGGCGATACGCGCGGTTTCGATATGGCGCGGGTCGGCGACGATAATCTTGCAACCCTTTTCTTTGGCTCGCACGATACGCCTTGCGACGATGGGGTGCGAATCGGCAGGGTTATAGCCGAAGAGGAAAATGCAGCCCGCATCCTCCATACCGGGGATGGAGCATGACATGCAACCTGAACCAACCGTGTCCATCAGACCGAGGACAGTAGGGCCGTGTCAAGTACGGGCGCAGTTGTCCACGCTGTGGGTGCCGATGCACGCACGCGTAAACTTCTGCATGACGTAGTTCGCCTCATTGCCGCCGCCTCGCGAAGAGCCGGTGGTCATGACAGCGTTAGGACCATATTCGTCAATTATGGCCTGCATCTTAGATGCGGTGAAATCCAGTGCCTCGTCCCAGCTTACGCGCTCAAGATCCGCGCCCTTAGTGCGGCGGATCATCGGGTGCAGTACGCGAGGAGTCAAGATCTTGGTGTCGTTGATGAAGTCGTAGCCGCTCATGCCCTTAAGGCACAGCTCGCCCTGATTGGTGATGCCGTTGAGCGGTTCGGTACCCACGACCTGGCCGTTTTGGACCAGGAGGTTAAACTGGCAACCGGCGCCGCAGTACGGGCAGATCACTTTATGCTTCTCCATGACACCCTCCTTCCTTTTTCTGCTACCGAATGCTCGGTACTTATTTGACAATCATTGGGCTTGTATGGCCGTCCGCCTACGCCTCGTTTTCGATGGTGGCGCGGGCACGCTCGGCAGTCAGTTCTGCCAAACGTTCCTCGTCTACCAGGGTGAGGCCCTTGGTCGGGCACGCCTCGGCACACGCCGGACCGCCGGGACGGTCCACGCACAGGTCGCACTTGAGCACGAAGCTCTTAGTCTGCGAACCCACGCGAACGTCACCCATCAAGACGGGGACCTGCGTGGTCGCCACGCTCACGGCGCCAAAGGGGCATGCCATGACGCAGCTCTTGCAGCCGATGCAGTTGTCCTCGTTGACGCCGATGCGATGGTTCTTTGGATCAAAGAACAAGGCGCCCGTAGGACAAGCCTTGGCGCACGGAGCGTCCTCGCAGTGATGGCAAGCCACCGGTGCGGAGATCTCGTACGTACGCGTTACGCGCAGGCGCGGCGCGGCGATGTTGCCGGGAATATCGTGCGCCTCGATGCACGCCGCCATACAGGTTTGGCATCCAATGCAGCGTGAAGAATCAGCCACGACTCGTTTATTGCCCATGTTGTTCACTCCCTCCTGAATCCCATGCCGGAGAGACCCTGTCGACGTTGCCCCAAGCCGCCCGTGGCTTGGCATCGACGTATCGAGTGCATGCGGCGAAACAGGCACTCGATAGAATTTCTCCAACGATATACAGGTTAAATATACGCAGTTGCCTGGGGCAAACTTGAGCATAGGCCCTGCAATACGGGTGTATTGCAGGGGTTTTGGCAGGTTGGAATTATTCTCTAGAGGCTATAAAGGTGAGTGTATTACATGCGTACGCCTCAGAGATTTTTACGCGCTCTCATTTTAGATGTACTACGCTTGTATTCAAGTTAATGGTTATTTACTTGAGGGAAATAAAGCAATCGTTATAAGATGCTCAAGTATCGGCACGTGCCGCATTTGACCGACTATATTGCACGCTCATTAAAGGAGGCCAGTGATGTCATCGACTCAAAAACGAGCCATCCTGCAGGCTGTCTCTTATACACATCTGACGCTG
>UROO01000078.1 GCA_900549555.1 uncultured Collinsella sp.
TCAGATGTGTATAAGAGACAGTCGGTGGAGGGCAGCTCGTCCCTGGTCACGTCGACGGGGAACGTGTTGGTCAGCTTGACGCCAAACTCCAGGCCGTGCTCGGCGCACAGGGCAATCAGGCGCTCGAACATGGGCACGGCGTCGCCCCACTGCAGGTCCTCGCGGAAGTGCGTGTCATCGAAGACGATGTAGTCAAAGCCCAGCTCGTTGAGGCGCTGACGTGCAAACTCATAGCCCAGCAGCGTGGGGTTGCACTTGATGTAGGTGTTGAGGCCCTTCTCGGTGATCAGATAGGTCGCGATGCGCTCGATCTCCGCCGGCGGGCAGCCGTGCAGGGTAGACTCGGTGATGGAGTTGGAGACGCGTGCCGGGATGGATTCGACAAATGCGGCGTCGACATGCTCAAACTTGTCCAGGTTGGCAAGCGCCCATGCGCGGCACTCATTCCAGACGTCAGAGCCGCTGGCGTCCTTCATGCCCTCGATGTAGGCGTCGACCTTGGGGCTCTTGATACCCTCCAGGTCATAACCCACGGACATGTTGAAGACAAAGCCGTCCGGGCTGCCCAGACCGTACTCGCGGGCAATCAGGTGGCAGGCGAACCATGCCTTCACGTACTCGGCAAAGGCCTGCGGAACCTCGAGCTCGGTCGACCACTCGCAGTTGTAGCACTCGTCCTGCGCCACAATGCAGGGTTTGTTCACACACTTGGAGAGCTCCTCGCCATCCATAACCTGAACGGTCTTGAGCTCAAAGAAGCGGGAGCCGGCCACGTAGGATGCCACGATGTTCTGGGCCAGCTGCGTATTGGGACCGGCGGCCGGGCCAAACGGAGTCTCGATGCGCTCGTCAAAAATGGGAAGCGCGCCCTCCTGGTTGGTCGTGACCATCTTGCGCACGCCAAAGACGGCGCCCTGGGTCTTGTGCTCCTCGATGATCCAGTTCATCAGCTGCGAAAACGGGATCGGCCTCATGATGTCGCTCATAGTGAGCTCCTCTCTGCAACGCCCGGCGAGACCGCGCGGCGGGCGCAAATACGGTGTAGCGCTAGCACAGCGCCGGCGACCCCGCGGAGGTCGCCTATACGCGCGCCGGATGCGGCGAAACATCCGACGCGCGTGAATCTACTTGTGAATTAGTAGGTGCGATCGTTGAGCGTGCTCCAGAGCTTCTTGGACTCAGCCATGGTCCACGCGTTGATCTTGTCCTCATCAATGCCAACGAACTCGCGATCCTTGTACAGGACGCGGCCGTTGATGATGGTGGTGCGGCAGTTTTTGCCCATCATGCCAAAGAGCATGTGGCCGTCGATATTCTCCTCGCTCAGCGGCGTAAAGGGCTTGTAGTCCATAACGATAACGTCGGCGGCAGCGCCGGCCTCGAGCACACCGAGCTTGCGATCGAAGTACTTGCTCGCCATTTTGGCGTTGTTCTCGAACAGCATGGTCATGGCCTCGTACCAGCCCACGTTGGGCATGGCGGCGTTGTGGCGCTGAATGATCAGGAAGACCTTAAGGCTCTCGAGTATATCGTGGGTGTAGGCATCGGTGCCCATGCACACGGGAATACCGCGGCGGAAGAACTCGAGCACGGGGGCGCAGCCCACGGCGTTGCCCATATTGGATTCGGGGTTGTTGACGAGCCAGGTGCCGGACTCCTTGACGATATCCATCTCGGCAGGCGTCACGTGGATGCAGTGGCCCAGCATGGTGTCGGGACCCAGCAGGTTGTGCTGCAGCAGGCGCTCGACGGGGCTGATGCCGCCGCGGTTGAGGCGGGAATCCCACACGTCGTTCATGCCCTCGCACACATGGATGTGGAAGCCGGTCAGGCCGTTGTTGGCCTCGGCCATCTTATCCATGGTCTCGTCCGACAGCGTAAAGGTGGCATGCCCGCCAAACATGGCAGCGATCATGTGGTTGTCGTTATCGCGACGCTCCTTGGCGGCCCACTGGGCAAATTCGGCGTTCTCGGCAATGGCCTGGTCGCATTTTTCCTGGCCACGGCGATCGGAAACCTCGTAGCACAGGCACGAACGCATGCCCAGCTCCTGAGCTGCATCCTTAATGGTAAAGAGGCTTCCCGGGATCTCACAGAAGCTCGCGTGATGATCGAAGATCGTAGTGACGCCATCGCGGATGGAGTCCAGAATCGTGGCATAGGCGCTGGCCTTGGTGCCGTCGAGCGTCAGGTTGTCGTCGATCTTCCACCACTGCTGCTCAAGATTCTCCAGGAAGTTGGTGGGGTTGCAGCCCTTAATGGCAAGGCCGCGGGCCAGACCCGAGTAGATGTGGGTGTGGCAGTTGATGAGTCCAGGCATGATGAGGTTGCCCTGGGCATCGACGTACTCGGCATCCGGGTACTTGGCCTTGAGCTCGCACTCGGGACCTACTTCGACGATCGTATCTCCGTCAATGGCGACCGCACCGTTTGGAATGAACGGGGCCTGAGCATTGCGGGTAAAGACGGAACCGTTAGCGACCAGAAGCATAAATGCTCCCTTCAACATCAGGGGCGGGGTTTGACACCTCTGACATGGCGGAGTGCGAAGCGCCGGCCTACACCGGAAACGGGCCCTCTCCCGTCAACGCTTCACCAAAGGGACAAACCCTTTGAAGTGCGGCTTGGCACCGCATGACGTCGGCGGACGAGGCGATGCGCCCGCCGACGAATAGCACCGAATTGGTTACTTCTTGCTCTCGGGCAAGACCAGATCCACGGCAGCGTCCTTGGCAGCATCGATGTGCTGAGCCACGACCGGCGTCTGCGGAAGGATCAGGTTAAGGACAATGGCCATGATGGCGGTGGGGGTTACGGCATTGGAGCCGATGACGGTGGGCACCCAGGTGGGCATACCCTCACCGGCAAGGCAACCGCTGGCCATCCAGATACCCAGGCCAAAGACGACGGAGGTACCGACGATGGTGGTAGTGCGCTGCGTGAGGCCCTCGCGGGTGAACATGCGCACGCCGTTCATGGTGATGGTGCCAAAGACGCCGACGGTCGCGCCGCCGATGACGGGCTGCGGGATAGCGGAAAGGACGGCAGAGAGCTGCGGGAACAGGCCGGCGATGGCAAAGACGGCCGCGATGATCACAAAGACCCACTTGTTGACGACCTTGTTGGAGCAGATGATGCCCACGTTTTGGCCAAGGGCGCTGGTGGGAAGACCGCCCAGCAGGCCGCCGACCATAGAGGTGAGACCCTGGGACACGATAGCGCCGGAGAGCTCGCGCTCGGTGGGCATACGGTCGATGGAGCCCAGGCAGGCGGCGGAGACGTCACCGATAACCTGGATGGCGACCATGGGGAACACGACGGCGAGGGTAATGCAGACCTCGGGATCAAACTCGAGCGCGTAGGGCATGAGCTTGGGAAGGGCGAAGACCTGAGCGGTGGCGACGCTGGAGAAGTCGATCATGCCAAAGGGGATGGAGACGATCATGCCGACGATCATGCCAAAAAACACAGAGCCCAGCTTGAGCGTGCCCTTGCCAAAGTTGGCGAGCGCAAAGACCACGGCGAAGGTGATAAGAGCGACGCACCAGGCCTGCGGGGTGCCCCACAGCGGCGTACCCATACCGCCGGCCATATACTTGACGGCCGTGGGATAGAGAGAGACGCCAATGGAGAAGATGACCGTACCGGTCACGACGGGCGGGAACAGCCACTTGATCTTGCTGTAGGCCAGACCAAAGAGGACCGCGACGGCGCCGCCGACGATCTCGCCACCCAGCAGCGCACCAAAGCTAAAGCCCGAGGCACCCATGGCCTGCAGGGCCGGCAGGAACGCGAACGAAACGCCCATGACGATGGGCAGGCCGCCGCCGATGCGACGGAAGGGAGCGAAGGCCTGAAGGGCCGTATCGATCGCCGAAAGAATGAGGGCGACCTGGATGATGTCGGTGCTCTGCTGGCTATTAAAGCCGTAGACGCCGGCCATGATGACCGCCGGGGTAATGATGCCGGCAAACGATGCCAGTACGTGCTGAAGGGCACACGGGATCATTTCCTTAACGGGAGGCATGCCTTCGCGAGTGAACAGGGCTTCAGTGCCGTTCGTAACCGTCTCCTGGGTCATTTGACCACCAATCCTCGAAGTAGTTGTTTTCGCATCTAACGCTCTATTGTGACGCAGTGCGGGGTTGAGGTTGTGCCTTCATTGCATATCGTATTAAAGATGATTCTCATTCTCAATAATAATTTTTTGTTATCAGACTATTCTTCAGCTGAAATAACGCATTTCCGCAGGTCAGGAAAGTGTCTGGTCAAAATAACATCTAACTTTTCTTTTGGTCAACCGTTTACCGCTAAATTCCTACCGTTCGTCTGCATTACGCAATGTACCTGCGGATATACGAGATGGTGGGCAGCGTGTTACCATGAGAAAAAATTGTTATGAACATTTCCGTTTTCACCCAAAGGAGTTGCCCGTGAACGAGACCGTACGCCGCTTTTTGCCGATGGTCGATTTTCTGGAGCAGATACTCGGCAAAAACAGCGAAATCGTGCTGCACGATTTCTCGGATCCCGACCACGCCATCGTCGATATTCGCAACGGCATCGTGAGCGGCCGCAAGGTCGGCGGCCCCGCCACCGATCTGGCGCTCAAGATCATGCACGACCCCAAGTATCGCGACCTGCCGTTTATTACGGGCTACGAGGGGCGCGGTGCCGGCGGCAAGACGTTGGAGTCAGCGACGTACTTTATCCGCGAGAATGACGAGATCGTCGGTATGCTCTGCGTCAACACCGACCTCTCGACCGTACGCTCCATCAACGCCATGGCGCAGCAGCTCATGGCGTGCTTCGACGCGGCGACGACGCGCACGGAGCCCGCCCCTATCGAGGTCGAAAGCCTTTCGGAGTCCACACAGGAGCTCATCGACCGCAGCATTGCCGAGTTGCTGAGCGCGCGCGGGCTGGATGTAGCGTCGCTTAGTCAGAGCGACCGCGTGGACGTCATTCGCCACCTCAACGGCAACGGGGTGTTCATGCTCAAGGGCGCCGTGGCCTGCGCCGCCACCTCGCTGGGCATCTCGGAGCCCAGCGTCTACCGCTACCTGCAAAAAGTTCGCAAGGAGGGCTAACCCACCGATCCCTTGGGGACGGAGGAAAGCGGATCATTTTTGTCGCATCGCTTGACAAAAGACCCTGCAGCTCGCACGCGCTGCAGGGTCTTTTTGCATGTCATGTTTAGTTGTTGCCAACGCCTTAGAGAGCGGCGACGACCTCGATCTCAACCAGACCGCCAGCCGGAAGGGCGGCAACCTGGAAAGCGCTGCGCGCGGGGAACGGAGCCTCGAACTTGGAGGCGTAGATCTCGTTCACGGCAGCGAAGTCGGCAATGTCGGCCAGGTAGACCGTGGTCTTGACGACATCGGCAAAGGTGGCGCCGGCAGCGGTCAGCAGGGCCTCGACGTTGGCGAGGGACTGCTTGGCCTGGGCCTCGACGCCCTCGGGCATCTTGCCGGTTGCAGGGTCGATGCCCAGCTGGCCGGACAGGAACACCATGTTGCCGGTCTGGATACCAGGGGAATACGGGCCGATGGCTGCGGGTGCGTTATCGGAAGACACGACGGTCTTGCTCATGTTTATCTCCTTACGATCAGTTGAGAAAGCGTGAGCGCGGCGTTCACACCGGGAGGCACAGTTCGGTCTGAACACCGCGCTTGATTGGGATGGTACTCAAGGTTTCTATTTGATGCAAGAATATTATCAGCTTGCGAGAATATTTTATCGCCCAACGGTCTCCCCGAACCGCTGAACGGTTCTCATGTGGAGCAGCCAGTCCAAGCTGCTGAAGACTTTATCCCGCTTGGAGCACGGGCATCGCCTGCCGCAACGGCGCCACTATACTTTTGATTATCTGAGCATTTTGAAAGGCAGGATATGACCGCAACCGCCAGTCGAACCACCAACCGCAGACCCGAGCTTTTGGCGCCCGCCGGAGGGCCCGAGCCCTTTGCCGCCGCGCTCGCTGCCGGGGCAGACGCCATCTACTGCGGCATGGGCAGCTTCAACGCCCGCCGCAAGGCAACCAACTTTACCGACGAGGCCTTTGAGCAAGCCTGCCGCGCCGCGCATCTAGCCGGGTCGCGCGTCTACGTCACGGTAAACATCGTCATCAAGCAGTCCGAGATGGGCGATGCGCTGCAACTCATCCATCGCTGCTCCACGCTGGGCGCCGACGCCTTCATTATCCAGGACTGGGGTCTGTTCTTTGAGGTCAAGCGCACCATGCCCGGCATCGAGACACACATCTCGACCCAGGCGAACATCCACGACGACCGCGGAACCCTTTGGTGCCGTGAGCAGGGCGCCGACCGCGTGACTCTCTCGCGCGAGCTCTCCATCGACGAGATCGCCGCCATTCACAACGCCGCGCCCGATGTGGACCTTGAGGTCTTTAGCCACGGTGCCATCTGCTTTTGCTACTCGGGTCTGTGCCTGCTGTCGAGCTTTGCCATGGCTGGCCGCTCGGCCAACCGCGGCATGTGCGCCCAGCCCTGCCGCCTACCCTACGAGCTAATTGACGAGAACGGCCGCTCGCTCTCCCCTGCCGGTCGCGAGCGCGCGCTGTGCCCGCGCGACACCAACACTTCGCAGCTTGTTCGCCGTCTGTATGACGCCGGCGCCGCATCGCTCAAGCTCGAGGGCCGCATGAAGGCCCCCGATTACGTGTATTCCATCGTCGACGTGTATCGTCATCAGATTGATGACATGCTGGCCGATGTTTCGACCTCTAAGGATGAGGATGCGGCCCGCCAGCGACAGCTCAAGCGCTGCTTTAACCGCGACTTTACGCACGCCTACCAAGACGGTACCTCGGGTGACGAGATGATGAGCTACGAGCGCTCCAACAACCGCGGCCAGATCGTGGGCACGGTGTTGGGCAGCCGCCCGGCCAACCGCGATGTGCGCGGCCTCAAGCCCGACGACCGCCGTCGGCGCGCCGCCATCGCCCGCATTGAGTTGTTTGAGCCCGTGGGCAAGGGCGACCTGCTGGAGCTTCGCCACGATAACGAGTTTGACCAGTTCCTGACCACCATTGCCGCCGATGATGCCGCCGCCGGTGACATCATCGAGTGCCGCGCGCCTCGCAGCATGCCCGAGGGCTGCCGCGTGCGCGTGATTCGAAGCCAGCGCGCCATTGACGCTGCCGGCGCCGCGCTCAAGCGCGATGTGCTGCGCCGCCGCGCCGTTGATGTAACCGTTGTGGCGCGTTTGGGCGAACCGTTTGCCGTCACGCTTACTTGCTGCGACGCCCCTTCGCTTACGGCCACGGCCACCGGCTTTACCGTCGAGGCCGCCAAGACCCGCACCGTCGAGGTGGCCGATCTGGTAGAGCACGTCGGCCGCATGGGCTCCTCGCCCTTTGAGGCTGCAAGCTTTGATGTGACGCTCGATGAGGGCTGCGGCATGGGCTTCTCCGCCGTACATAAGGTGCGCACAGCCGCTTGCAAGGCGCTGGAGGAGGCCATTCTGGCACCGTATGACGAGCGCGCCCTCACGCTCGAGCTGCCGGTACTCGACAAATGTACGCGCCCCATGCCCGAGCACTACCGCGATGAGCCGCAGATCTGCGCCACCGTCACCTCGCTCGACGCCGCCGAGGTAGCGCGCGCCGAGGGTGCAACGCGCATCTACATGACCACCGACGCGCTCAATGCGGCCGAGCTCTCCCCCGCCGATGCGTTTGAACAGGGCATTGTGCCCGTACTCGACGAGGTCTGCCGCGCCGTTGACCACGTACGCGTTGACCCGTGGATTGTTGCCGGTGCCACGGTCGCTATTGGCAACATCTCTGAGCTCGCCCTGGCCGCCCAAGTTGGTGCCACGGCCGAGATTCGATCCTGCCTGCCGGTGCACAACACGCCCTGCATGGAGGCGCTTGCCGAGCGCGGGGCCAGTGCGTTTTGGCTCTCGCCCGAGATCACGCTCGACGAGATTATCTCGCTTGGCACCTCCGCGCCCGCAGCCCTGGGCATCACCGTTTTCGGCCGCCCGCGCGTTATGACGAGCGAGCACTGCATCCTGCAGGTGGCCAACGGTTGTATCCACGATTGCGCCAACTGCCGCCTGCGCGCCCGCAAGCTGTCGCTCAAGAATATCGACGGCAAGGTCATGCCGGTGCGTACCGACATCCATGGCCGCTCTCGCTTGTACGACGTCTACTCCATTGACCTTACGCCGCAGGTTCCACAGCTGCTTGATGCCGGCGTGCGCCGTTTTATGGTTGACGGAACCCTGCTCGAGACGGATGAAGTGGGCCGTGCCGTCGCCCGCGTCCGTCGTGCCGTCGAAGCGGCGCAGGCCGGCCGTAAGCCCGCCGCCCGCCTGCGCGGGGCGACCTCGGGCTGCATGTTTGTGGGAATTAGCTAACCGAAAGGCTTACACGTGAACGAAGAACCTCAAGTCCTCTACTGCGACGCCTGGCTCATGGCCATCGACAAGCCCGCCGGCATGATCGTCCACGGTGACGGCACCGGCGAGCGCACGCTCACCGACTACGCCAGCGATCTGCTACTGGCGATGGGCGACGGTTTTGCCGCGACCGACATGCAGCCGCTCAACCGCCTGGACCGCAACACCACCGGCGTGGTGCTGTTTTCGCTCGGCAAGCAGACGCAGCCCGCCTTTGACCAAATGGTGAACGCCCACGCCTTCGAAAAGCACTATCTGGCGCTAGCCGAGGGCAAGATCGACTGGAACGAGAAGCTCATCGACAAGCCTATCGCCCGCGACCGCCACGACAGCCGCAAGATGCGCGTCGGTGCCAGCGGCAAGCCGTCTCAGACGCGCGTCAAGGTGCTCAAGCGCCTTAAGAGCCGCCGAGGCCTGCCCACGCGTTCGTATATCGATGTCGAGCTGCTCACCGGCCGCAAGCATCAGATCCGTGTGCACCTGGCCAGCGAGCATCACCCCCTGGTTGGCGACGACCTGTACGGCACGCCGCGCCCCTGTGGATTGATGCTCCACGCTCACAGCGTGTCTTTCACGCATCCCGTTACCGGCGAGCACATCCACATCGAAGCCCCCTGCCCCTGGGAGCCCTAAACCACCACAAAGGGGACAGGCACCTTCGTGGTGGTTTTGCCGCAATGGCTCAGTCGCGGTCCCAAAACGTCTCGATCTGTAACAGTTAGAACCCATTTTCCGGTCTATCTGTTACAGATCGAGACACTCGAATCCCCCTCAAGAGAAAATCTCAATCTGTAACAGTAACTCGGCAAAATCGGTCCCAGAGGTTGATTTCCGATCTCAGCCGAACACATTGAGCAAATAGGCCGTTCCCGCAGTT
>UROO01000079.1 GCA_900549555.1 uncultured Collinsella sp.
TCTACACCCTAGAGTTCGTCGGCAGCGTCAGATGTGTATAAGAGACAGACCCTCGCCCCCGCGACGCTCGTCACGGCCACCGCGCTCGTCATTGCGACCGGAACGACGACGATCGCCCGAGCCACGCTTGCCGCCACGCGAACCACGGCCCTCGTCCTCGCGCTCAACACGGCGACGACCACCGCGGTCCTCGTCCTCGCGACGACGGCGATGCGCCTCGCCCTGGAACTGCTTGGCACGGCGCTCGGCACGGTTGCCGCGCGGGGCCTGCTCGACGGCAGCAGCACCGCCGCGCTCCTCGGCAGCCACCTCTCGGGCCACGCTCTCCACGGCCTCGTCCACGCGAGCCTGAACGCCCTCACGCACGCGGGTCTTGCCGCCGCGCTTGGGACGGCTCGGACGCTCGCCGTCGCCGCGACGCTCGTCGCGACCGCGGTTGGAACGACCGGCCACATCGCCGTAATCGTCGCCGTTGCGCTTGCCGTCACGACGTGCCTGCTCAAGCTTCTTCTTGCTCTTGGACTTGCCGCGCTTGGTCTTCTTCTTCACCTTAAAGGCCGCAGGGTCGCGCTCGGGATCAACCGCGGGCGGATTGGGACCCACATACAGGTCGCCGGCCTCGTAGATGTCGGCGGTCTTGTCCATGAGCTTCTCGATCTCGTAGAACTCGTCCACGTCCTGCTCGGTCACAAACGTAATGGCCCAGCCCAGCTCACCGGCGCGGCCCGTACGGCCAATACGGTGGATATAGTCGGTCGGCTCGGCCGGTACGTCAAAGTTCACGACGTAGCGCACATCGCTAATGTCGATGCCGCGGGCGAGCACGTCGGTTGCCACCAACACGTCGACGGTACCGTCGCGGAAGGCCGAAAGCGCGCGCTCGCGCTGGGCCTGGCTGCGGTTACCGTGAATCGCGGCGGCCTTGATGCCCTTGCGCTCCAGACGACGGCAGCAGCTGTCGGCGCGGTGCTTGGTGCGCATAAAGACGATCGTGCGCTCCGGCCCCTCCTTCTTGAGGAACTCGGGCAGCAGGTTGTTCTTGGCCTCGATGGACACCGGGAACACAAACTGGTCGACGGTGTCGGCGGTCGACGTGGCCGGTGCGATCTCCACGCGAGCCGGGTCGCTCACCAGGTCGGTGATCTCACCCACGGCCTCCTCGTCGAGGGTCGCCGAGAACAGCAGCGTCTGACGCTCGGCCGGTGTCTCGCGCACAATGCGGCGGACGGCGGGCAAAAAGCCCATGTCGAGCATGCGGTCGGCCTCGTCCAGCACCAGCACCTTGACCTCGTCCAGGTGGCAAGCGCCCTGCTCGATCAGATCGACCAGACGGCCCGGCGTTGCGACCAGGATGTCGCAGCCGTACTTGAGGGCAGCGGTCTGCGGCTTGTAGCTCACGCCACCCACGACGGTCACGGCAACATGGCCCGTGACGTCGGCGATCTTGCTCGCGACCTCGTCGATTTGCTGAGCAAGCTCGCGCGTAGGGGTGATGACGAGCATCACGGGGCCGCGACCGTTGCCCTCGGGCTTTTTAGCACCGCGACGGCGGTTGCGGCCGCCACGCTCGCGCACGGGCTTGGGAGGAGCGATATGCTCCAGATTGTTCATGGTCGGCAGCAAGAAGGCGGCCGTCTTGCCGGTGCCGGTTTGAGCGGCGGCAAGCAAGTCGCGGCCTTCGAGCACCACAGGGATCGAACCGGCCTGCACGGGCGTCGGCGCCGTGTAGCCCAGGTTCTCGATAGCACGAAGCATCTCGTCCGAAAGTCCCAGCTCGTCAAAGGCGGGCAGGCTCTCGGTAGCGGACTCGACGGCCTGGGCAGCATTGGCCTCGTCGGCGGCATCGAAGGCAGCCTGGGTCATGGCCTCGCGGGTCTCGTCCAGAATCTCGGCGTCCGTGACGTCGGATACAGAATTACGCATATGTTGTTGTTCCTTATCTGCACGCGCAATGGGCACGGCATGCGGCCGCGCGGGCGTGCTTGGTAGTGCGCTAATACATACAAAAACGGGTGCGCACAGAGAGGACGTTGCTCAGCACGCTGGCGATCGCTTTGGCAGCCCTATCACGCGCCGTCCAGACGCAGCAGCTCTAAGCGATGGAGCAGATTCGCCGCCGGTTAGTATACCCGTGCTTCGCATGCCCCCACGTAAACCACAGATGACGAGGCGGACGGGCGGGTCTGGGCCGATCGTCTCAATCTGCAACAGTTACGAGACAAAACCGGGTCTACATGTTACGGATCTAGACATTCAGTCAGCCCCTTGGCTAACATCTCGATCTGTAACATCTAGACCCCGTATCCCCCGCCAGATGTTACAGATCGAGACAAACGTGCCGAACACCAAACCCGACAGGCAACAAAAAGGACCGGACATCCAGCCATCACAACTGGAACATCCGGCCCCGTTAAACACCAACTAGGAAAGCTGAACCAACACCCCGCAGCCCTACTCTGCGTCCGGGTCCTTAAAGTTCTTGGGATCCAAGACCATGCAGGTGTAGGTAATGTCGTGCTCATCGTCGGGAATGGGCTCAAACCCGTTCTTGCCAAAGAAGTCGATGAGCAGATGTGCGAGCTTAATCGGATCCGCATCAGGATCGTCAAAGAGATATTCGCTCAGATCCAGGAATGCAGGCTGCTGGTGGCCCTCGCTCTCCCAGTATCCCAACAGGGCGTCGTGCACCAGGCGCGCGCCATAGCCGTTACCGCGGTAGTCGGGGTCAACATACACATGGCTCAAAAACGTCCCCAGGTACTTGTTGAGCGGGTGCTCCGTAACGGCATCCGGCAGGTCGGGGTCATCTGAACCGCCCGTTACGCAAAAACCGACCAGCTCATCATCGGCAAAGACGCCCCAGAGGTAACAGTTCTCTTCGTCCTCGTCCTCAACGCAGTCCGCGTACGCGTCATAGACCTCGTAGCCCGACTGCTCGTCCAGATCGACCATATCGTCGACGTCGTCGGGACCCAAAGCCCTTACTTCAACTTCAGCCATTGTCCTGTCCTTTCTCTCGCTTTCAGGACAACCCAAGCATACGGCGCTGTCCCAACATTCTGTTGCGCAACATCGGAAGCTGCGTCAATACCGCCGTTAACGGCAACGACGCCTCAGGGCAACGCATGCTACGACAATCGCCAGCAACACCAAACCCTGAAAATTGATGCGGCTTATAGCGAAGCCCGAAGGAACAATAAAACTGTCGTAGAGCATGTCGAGCAGGCCGATAAACACCAGAAATGCGATGAAGATCCAGAACACGCGACTCCTTAAAATGGGAGTAAACATGTCGAGCACCGAACCGCCCGAGGAAGAGCCCTGATAGCCAATCAAATCAAACGGCTCATCCTTTTCCACCTCGTCGGCATCGCTCGAAGCGCCTGAAGACTCAGACTCCAAATCGCGACGATCCGTCCAATACCCGGGCACATGGTCGCGCTCACCAAGGTACTCACCGTTTTTGACCACCGGCTCAAACAACATGGCACTCGAAAGATCCTCGAGCTCCTCGCGAATCAACTGGTCAGCACGAGCGTCATGAGGCTCCTCGAGCTCGCACTCAAGCTCGTACATATGCTCCATAACCCGCTCGTAGTCCTCTTCAGACATATCGTCATCGTAATAGGAGCTCCCGCTCATCGTTCATCCCTCATTCAAGAACCGAATCCCTTTTGGACAACTCAAGTGTAGAAATCCATACCGAGCAGACGTTGCGCAACATTGCCGGGAACGAGACGGATCCGCTCTCAAAACGCCTCGGGACAAACCGTTCCGCATTGCAATTTGCGCACTCGCGGATGTTGCGCAACGTTCTTGCCCATCGGGGCGGTAGCGTTCGAGTTAACAAAGCCACGAGCCCTAAAACCCGGAATCGTGGGCTTCCACCGCATACGAAAGAAGGAACGATGGACGAGATTTTTGAGCATCTGCTTCAAGATACCGACCGAGGGATCTCGATCAACCAGATTGTCAATCGCATCGTGTTTCCCAACCACGATATCTGCATGCAGGCCAAAGCTGCCCTGGAGCGAGACTATGGCGAGTTCTGCTTTGCTGCCGTGATCCCCGATTACGAGGACTTCCAGCACATGGATCCGACCGACGCCATCAATGCCGCCCTGGAAACCTGCGGGTCCGACGGCGAAGAGGTCACCAACGTCGTCTGGGGCTACAACTCGCTCCAGTACGAATACAACGGCATCCCCTCGCTGGAGGTTGCCAAGACTATCTCCAAGATGATCGGCGTTCCCGTCTACTACGAGTACACCGATGCCGATGAGATCGCCGCCGGCGCCGTGATCGCCGATGCGCAGGGCGATAGCGTCTCGTTTGCAAACGTGGTCGACAAGAGCTGCTGGGTGTATTTCCCGGAGGGGTTCGACGGTGCCACCGACACCCTGTTCCGCTGCGGCATGGGAACCATGTCCATGCCCGACGGAAGCCAAAAGTACTTTGAGGACACCACCGACCCCATCATGCGTTCGTATGCGCAGCGCGGAAACGTGTCCCTGTACTTCGACTTTCTCAAGGACCAGTTTGGCGCCCAAGAGGAATCCCAGGCAGAGTCCGATGCTCAGGCAGAGTCCGATGCCCAGGCAGAGTCCGATGCCCAGGCATCGGACAACGTCTACATGTCCCAGGCCATGGGCGCGATGACGTTTCGCATCGTCTTTCCCAATCATGACTGCTGCGAGTATATCCGCGATGATCTCGACAAGTGCTTTGGCGGGTTCTCGCTCCAGGCGATTTGCGGCACGCCCGATAGCACGTTTGACTCACCCGATGAGGTCCTGAGGACCATGGTGGGTCACGGAATCCCCGATGATGCAACCGATGTCGAATGGGGCTATAACTCCGTGCGCTATCGCGTGGCGCACTCCGTGCCCAACGCCGTCGTTCTCGAGGCATTAGCCCAACATTACAACATTCCGCTATACGTCGAGTATTTCGATGAGCTTAAACGCGCGACCGGCGCTGCTATTACGATTCCCGACATAGCGAACCCGACCGCATTCGTCCCCGGCACACTCGGCTGCAAAGAGCAGATGTACTTTGACCGCGGCAGCGACAACGAAGGCTACGTTGCACTTCGATGCGGCTATTGCCAGGCGGTCTCCGATGATGGCAAAACGCGCATCTCCTTTGTCGACGACCCTTCGCAGTCGGTCATGGCGGAAATGGCAGAAGAAGCATCGGTCGGAGTCTACGTTAGACTGCTTAAAAAATTCGATCTTGAGCAAGTTCTCCCCGCTGGATATCAGAAACCGGCTTCTCGTCCCTCCGCAAGCTCCAAAAAGAGCGCCTCGACCTCCTCGGCAGAAAAATCGAAAATCAGCCTGTGGATGAACCCCATTGCAGAGAAGCATGTCTGGAACTCCCTCGATGCCTACGGTCAAAAGCAGGGCAAGCAAAATGACATGAACATGTTCTTTTTGGAGCCGCTCTATCGCGGCGGCGATCAGATCCGCGACCCATTTGGATTTGCCACAGGCCGCAAACCTATGCCGGCTTATGCAAGCCACCAGGCGCACCGCAAGGTTATCGACGCCGCCCTTACTACCGACATAGAAGTCGGCGCGCTTGTCGCGGGGCTTCTCGGCCAAGACCTGTTGACATCCGAAGAGCTCAACGCGCTGCACCGCGACATTGAGCTCAAGTCCCAAGGCATAAGCGCCATCGCCACCGGAAGAGGCGCCGCGCTCGAAAGCCGTTGCGACTCGGTTTGCTACCTTATTGCAAAGCTCCGGAGCCATGACGACGACAATATCCATCGCTTTATGATGTGGATGGCGGACACCGACCAAGCCGTACGCGTAAAGTTCTACGGCGAGGCACCGGCAATCGGCGCGCCCTTTACGTGCCGCTTTAGCATAGTGGAAAATGACATCATTACGTACTGGATGCCCGTCGAGGGCGAGAAGGGCTTCTCGCGCTATAAGCAGATTCCCGAGGGAGGACGCATCGACGTCTCCGCGGCAAAGAGCGACTCCGCCGCTATGAGCGCTCTTCGCAAGGCCAACGCGATGTTCCTTAAGGCGTGCGGACTCAAGCAGACCGCACCGTCCAAAACGCGCATGACCCCGGAGCAGTCGCAACGATTTAGCGAGCTGCGAGAGAAACTGGGTCGTAAAACGGGTTATGCCCTTACGGTGCTCTTCTCGCGCTGCGTACTCTGCAGCGCCGAAGCCGACCGATTCCTCGAGCTCATGGAGCACGCCGTTGCCGCGCACGATCGCGGAGAGATGATCGACGTCGACGATACCGAGGTCGTAGAGCACAAGGCCGTTTACATGGTTGGCCCGATCTCTACCGAGGATGGTACTTGTCAGCTCTACAACCCCAACACCGTCAACTTTGAGGACTTTAGGTTCCAGCCCAACTTGCTCGAAGACTTCCACACCGACCTGCCCCGTGCCGGCAGCTTTATCAACATTGCAACGAGCGTCGTTGAGTCGGACGTCATCGCCGCCTGGGCGGGCTACAACCCGGGCAACGCCCAGCGCTCGGCACGTTACTAAAGAGCAATTAGCACGGCCAAGCTATGTATCTGTTGCGCGGCGTCGGCCCTGGACGTCGAACCGCGCCGTCCACGATGTTGCGCAACAGAATGCAGCGCAGGCGGCCTAGTATGCGAAGTAACAGGCGCGTGCAGGTCAGACGCATCGAATCTGGCCTTCGCGCGCAACACAAATCATCGCAGGGAGCACACCATGGCGCGTGACACATCAAACGATCCGGTTGTTAACTTGCCGCTCGATTACAAGTTCGACGGCAACGGCAACATCATCCAAAAGGTCTTTTTTGGCGTAAATGCGGTATTCTGCCCCGTCTGGTACTGGTGGTACTTCAAAAGCAATCGTGATCCCAACTTTTGGGTCGGTGACAGCGACATGGACGGCTATGATCCCGAGGAATGCGCTACCGAGTTCCTGCACCGCATGGATAACTTTACGCCCGAGGAGAGCTGCAACCTCTTTGAAGTCGCAAAGTATTGCGACCGCATGACGGGCGTTACCGTCTTTGACGTCGTAAACGGGCGAAATGTAAACGAACGACACCTGGATGACTACTACACCGGCTACGACCTTGGCATCGAAGATGATGACGAGGACGAAGAAGACGACACAGACATCGAGATGGAGTTTGAAGGGCAACCTGTTAGCCCCCAGCCGATGCGCGTATGCGACGAGGGCCCCTGCCAGTTTATGCTGCCGCCCGTTTTAAACTGCGGAACGGACGACGGTTCTGGCTACGAGGTCGAGATTCCCCTGCGCGCCAAAACGACCAAGAGCGGTACTCCGCAGGAGCGACTATCGTTCTATATCCCCGCCGACGTCGCCGTACAGTGGTTCCGCGAGGTCACGGGCGAGCCGCAGGCCGACTACCAACTGTTCCAAACTGTTTGGATGGATCGGGCCAATCGGCTTGAGAACCCGCATTTTGTCGACCACCTGTTTTCCTATGCGTTTTGGCAGGAGCGACTGCTGCGCATCCTGCACTACACGTACAAACGCGGCAAGGTGCAGAGTGCGCGCATCGTTGCCGATTACGAAGGCGATGCCGCCGAGTTTATTGGTAAGTACTATCCGGAGGCCGAGGTCATCGGTCATCAGGGCAATGAGAACGCCTTTGAAACGGGAGCCGCCTATCTGGTGGACCTCACGCTGGACTACAAATACAAGGGCGACAAGATTGTCGAGAAAAAGACGTTCTCGGTCCTTGGCAGCTTTGGGCGCGAATGGTATCGACTCTTTAGCGGCAATCCCAACGCCACCGTCGATGATTTCTATGCATGGTGCGAGCAAACCGACACCTACGAGCCCCTACGTCAGGCAGCCGAAACCGCCGGCGCAATCGTTCAGTACACCACCTACGGGCTAAAGGACGGCAAGCTCACCAGCAAGCGCACCGAAGATCTCCAAGGCCGCACCAACGTTGAGATTAACGAGGCGGCCGAGCTGAGAGACCGCATGCTTACGTAGGCGGCAACAGCCCCAGTTCACGTTATCCGTTCATCTCTATACTCACAGGAGGTACTTACTTTGATTTCTCCAATCTGTTGGTTCGCGGCATTCCTCGTCGCCCTCGTCGCGCTCTGCTATTCCATACACTTGGAACGGCACAACTATCAGCACAAACTCTTTGGCTTCGAGATCAATTCCAACCGTCGCATCGTTGCCTTTGGAATTCTTGCTCTTGGCGCTTTTTGCCTATTCGCCCCCGTTACCTGGGCGCAGCGCTTTTCTTCGGATCTTGGCGAGGGCTGGGAGCCGGGAGCCTTCAACTTTATTAGCTGGGTCATCACCAACTTCTTTGCCGTGGGATGGACAACGACCATCCAGACCGGCCTCACCGATGTGACGTCAACCGTCTATAGCGCTATTCCCCTTGGCGGCAGCATTGCCGGCCAGGTATTCAACCTGCTCTATTCGCTGCTCACACTTGCATACATCATCGCCCTTCCCGTTGAAATTGGCCTGTTTGCCTTCAACGCTGTTGCCACGCGTCTCTCGGGCAGCGTTATCAAGCGTCATCTCAAGTATGCCGACCATGCAATTATCTTTGAGAGCGTCGACGCCAACACCGAGTTGCTCGCGCGTGATATCGTTAACAACATCAAGGACGGAACGCTCAATAACGCGAATGGCAACGGCGACATCGCCCTCATCTTTTGTCTAGGCAGCGACGAGGACAGCGAGCGTCAGCGCGTACTGCGCAATCTGTGCCAAGGCTATGTGCGTTATGTGTTCACCGACTCCGAAGCAGCCGATGTGCTCATAACGATTACATCGCTGCGCGATGCAGTTAAGCATCTGCTCGCAGTCGATGTCGTCGCAACGAGCGAAGAAACCGAACACAATGTCAGCGCAACGATCGACATGCTCGAAGCGACGCACAAGGATCCTCAGGCCGGCTGCGCGCCCAAGATTACGCTCCATTGCACCCACAAGAACCCCGATGATGCCCAGATCTTCGATGCCATCAAAGCCGACGATGAGCCGACTTGTCTTCACTTGCTCTCACGCGTACAAGACGAAATATACGATGTACTTGAAGAAGCCCCACTCTACAGCGTGCTCGAGCCCATCGATATCTCCGTCAACCCAAATCCCAAGCCTCAGAATCTCACCGTTCTCGTTTTCGGCGCAGGAGATTTCGGCATGCAGGCAACACGCACTTCCTTCTGGATGGGCCGCATGCCGGGCGTTCGTCTGAACATTGTTGTTGTCGACCCCAACGCCCAATCGATACTAGCTGTCTCTTATACACATCTGACGCTGCCGACGA
>UROO01000080.1 GCA_900549555.1 uncultured Collinsella sp.
CTACACCCTAGAGTTCGTCGGCAGCGTCAGATGTGTATAAGAGACAGCGCATATACAGTCCCTATTTCACCGCAACTTATGAGAAGGGGTTGTGTGGCTATAAAGCCCCGTCCAAAATTGGCTACTCTTTGATGCTGGCGATGAGATCGTTGGCCCTTGTTGCAATTACTTGGTTGATCTCTGCCTGCAGTTCCTCGTAGACCGCTATGGCTCGCTCGCCGGCGGGGGTGAGCGTGGATCCGCGGGCGCCGTCGCGCTCGATGAGTTTGCATCCCAGCTGGCCTTCGGCCTCGTTTACGATGCGCCAAGCCTTGGAATACGCCATGCCCATGCTTTTGGCGGCCCGGTTGAGCGAGTGCTCGCGGGCGATACCTTGCAGCAGCAAGACGCAGCCGTGGCCGAAGACACCTGGCAATTCCTTGTCGCACGCTTGAATGACCAACTTTGCCGTCGTCTTGTACTCCATGTGCTCCACGTCTCCCCGCTAAAGTGCTTGCTGGGCAAACGCAAAGCCTGCGTCAAACCCTCGTGTGCTCTTCTTAAATCATGCATTGTAGCAGTCAAAATGCGTTAAGATACTTCCCCAGTATTGGGCGCCCAAGGTTGGGCTGGGTCCTACGAGGCCTGCAGCCGACCGGTCGCATGGAAAAAGGAGAAACATGGCTACGTTCTTTCCCGGTGAGTCCCACACGTTTTCGGAGTATCTGCTGGTCCCTGGTTACTCGTCCTCGCAGTGCATCCCCAACAACGTCTCTCTTAAGACGCCGCTGACCCGCTTTAAGCGCGGTGAGAAGCCGGCAATCACCCTGAACATCCCCATGGTTTCCGCCATCATGCAGTCCGTCTCGGGCGTCGACATGGGTGTCGCGCTCGCTACTGAGGGTGGCCTGTCCTTCATTTACGGTTCCCAGAGCGCCGAGTCCGAGGCCGCTATGGTCAAGGCCGTCAAGGATCACAAGGCTGGTTTCGTCCAGTCCGATTCCACGTTGACCCCCGACATGACCATGGAGCAGGTCATCGAGCTCAAGGAGAAGACCGGTCACTCCACCATGCCGGTCACCGACGACGGTACTCCCAAGGGTAAGCTCCTGGGCATCGTCACCAGCCGTGACTATCGCCCCAGTCGCGATGACCACCAGACGAAGGTCTCCGAGTTCATGACCCCGCGTGAGCAGCTCATCGTGGGCGACAAGAACATCAGCCTCAAGGTTGCCAACGACGTCATCTGGGACAACAAGCTCAACGCTCTGCCCATCGTCGACGACAACGATCATCTCATGGGCATCGTCTTCCGCAAGGACTACGACAGCCACAAGACCAACCCCAACGAGCTACTCGATAACGACAAGCGCTACATGGTCGGTGCTGGTATCAACACCCGCGACTATGCCGAGCGCGTGCCGCTGCTCATCGAGGCCGGCGCCGATGTCCTGTGCATCGACTCTTCCGAGGGCTTCAGCGAGTGGCAGAAGCGCACCATCGAGTGGATTCGCGCCAACTACGGCGAGGACGTCAAGGTCGGTGCCGGTAACGTCGTCGACGCCGAGGGCTTCCGCTTTTTGGCCGACTGCGGTGCCGACTTCATCAAGGTCGGTATCGGCGGCGGTTCCATCTGCATCACCCGTGAGACCAAGGGTATCGGCCGCGGTCAGGCCACTGCGCTGATCGACGTCTGCCGCGCTCGCGACGAGTATTACGAGGAGACCGGCGTCTACGTGCCCGTGTGCTCTGACGGCGGCATCGTCTACGACTACCACATGACGCTCGCCCTTGCCATGGGTGCCGACTTTATGATGCTGGGTCGCTACTTCGCCCGCTTTGACGAGAGCCCGACCGAGCGCGTCAATGTCAACGGCCAGTACATGAAGGAGTACTGGGGCGAGGGTTCCGCGCGTGCCCGCAACTGGCAGCGCTACGACCTGGGCGGCGCCGCGAAGCTCAGCTTCGTCGAGGGCGTCGACTCCTACGTTCCCTACGCCGGCTCCCTCAAGGACGGCGTGGGCGGCACGCTCTACAAGGTCAAGTCCACGATGTGCAACTGCGGTGCCCTCTCGATCCCCGAGCTCCAGGAAAAGGCACGCCTGACCCTGGTGAGCTCGACCTCGATCGTCGAAGGCGGCGCCCACGACGTAGTCGTCAAGGATTCTCAGCAGAGCGTTTCCTATCGATAAGCGGCTTTCCCAAGCACCGCACCTTGCCGTTCAAACCGTCGCTCGCGTACCAAAGTACGCGTCGCTCCTCCTTCTCGGCAATCTGCGGCACTTGGAAAACCCGACCATGCTTGGGCGGATAACAATTAACGGTTGATTCACAACCACGTTATTTAGATAAAGCGAGATGCCCGCAAGTCGCAGGCATCTCGCTTGTCGTATTTGCTATCATCAGTCAAGTTAACCTTAGGGTCGGGCGACTTGGCTTTGTTCGCTACAAGTTCCGCACGCAAAGAAGAGCACTTAATGTGCTCTTCGTCTTGCGCAGGACTGTCCGCAGTAGCGAATAAAGCCAAGCCGCCCGACCCCAGCTAAGATTAAAGGAGCTGATATGTGCGATTGCACAGATCATAAGGACGAGATCCCTGCCTACGACGCGCAGGCCATTGAGTCCAAGTGGATGAAGGCCTGGGAGGATTCCAACCTCTTTGCCGTCGACACCGACGACAGCAAGCCCAAAAAGTATGTGCTCGAGATGTTCCCGTATCCGTCGGGCGACCTGCACATGGGCCACGCGCGCAACTATACCATCGGCGATGCCATGGCGCGTCAGGCCCGCATGCGCGGCTACGACGTGCTGCACCCCATCGGCTTCGACGCCTTTGGCCTGCCTGCCGAGAACGCCGCCATCAAGCACAACACGCAGGCTGCCGCCTGGACGTATAAGAACATGGACCAGGCGCTCGCCACGATGAAGCGCATGGGCTTCTCCTACGATCTGGATCGCATGGTCAAGACCTGCAGCCCCGACTACTACCGCTGGGGTCAGTGGATCTTTGAGAAGCTGTGGGAAAAGGGCCTGGTCTACCGCAAGAAGAACCCGGTCAACTGGTGCCCCACCTGCAAGACCGTTCTGGCCAACGAGCAGGTCACCGAGGGCAAGTGCTGGCGCTGCGGCACCGAGCCCGAGAAGCGCGACCTTGAGCAGTGGTACTTCAAGATTACCGAGTACTCCCAGGAGCTGCTCGACGACCTGGAGAAGCTCCCCGGCTGGCCCGAGCGCGTCAAGCAGATGCAGGCCAACTGGATCGGCCGCTCCGAGGGCGCCGAGGTCGACTTTACCCTGTGCGACGCCAACGGCGAGCCCATCGAGGGCGACGAGGGCAAGATTACCGTCTTCACCACGCGTGCCGACACCCTCTTTGGCGTCTCCTTCTTTGTCCTGGCTCCCGAGTACGCTCGTCTGCACGAGCTCGTCGAGGGCACGGAGTACGAGGAGGCCGTCACCAAGATCGTCGAGGACTCCAAGCATATCTCTGCCGTCGAGCGTGCCCAGGGCACCCTCGAGAAGCACGGTGCCTTTACCGGCCGCTACGTGGTGAATCCCGTCAACGGCGAGAAGGTCCCCGTGTGGGTTGCCGATTATGTCGTTGCCGACTACGGCACCGGCGCCGTCATGGCCGTTCCCTGCGGCGACCAGCGCGACTTTGAGTTTGCCCGCAAGTACGACCTGCCGATCGTGCCGATCATCCTGGACGACGACGATCGCGCTGCCGTCGAGGCCAGTGGCGAGACCATCGATACCTTCCATGCCGAGACCGTCGACTGGGATTGCGCCCACGCTGCCGAGGGCACGCTGGTCCAGTCCGGCAAGTACACCGGCATGCGCGGCGGTAAGCACTCCGAGGGCGAAGCTGCCATCGTGGCCGACCTCGAGGCCATGGGTTGCGGTCGTCGCAAGGTCGAGTTCCGCCTGCGCGACTGGCTCATCAGCCGCCAGCGCTATTGGGGCAACCCCATCCCGGCCATCCACTGCGAGCACTGCGGCATCGTGCCCGTGCCCGAGGATCAGCTGCCGGTGACGCTGCCCGAGAACCTAGACCTGGGCGCCGGCGAGACCCTCGCCGAGTGCAAGGACTTCTACGAGACCACCTGCCCGGTCTGCGGTCGCCCGGCCAAGCGCGAGACCGATACCATGGACACCTTCACCTGCTCCAGCTGGTATTACCTGCGCTATACCGACCCGCACAACACCGAGCTGCCCTTCTCCCGCGAGGCGGCCGACCGTTGGATGCCCGTCGATAACTACATCGGTGGCATCGAGCACGCCATTCTGCACCTGCTCTACAGCCGCTTCTTTACCAAGGCGCTGCGCGACCTGGGCCTGCTGAGCGTGGACGAGCCCTTCACCAACCTGCTGTGCCAGGGCATGGTCAAGGATGAGAACGGCGACACCATGTCCAAGTCCAAGGGCAATGTGGTGCCCCCGAGCTCGGTTATCGAGCCCTACGGCGCCGACACCATGCGTCTGGCTATCCTGTTTATCGCCCCGCCCGAGAAGGACTTCGACTGGGATCCCAAGGCCGTCGAGGGCGCCAACCGCTTTATCAAGCGCGCCTGGCGTATCGTGTGGCAGCTCGTCCAGTCGGGTGACGCCAACGTGGCCTTCGACAAGTCCGTGCTCGACGAGACCGCGATGAAGCTCTACCGCGAGCGTCACCGCACCATTGCCAAGTGCACCGAGGACTTCGATCGCGGCCAGTTCAACACCGCGATCTCGGCCGTCATGGAGCTCGTCAACGCGGCGAGCGCCTACCTCAACGCCATCGAGGGTGCTGACCGCGACAAGGCCCTGTGCTACGGCGTGGCCAAGGACATCGTGAGCGTCCTGGCGCCCATCTGCCCGTTCTGGGCCGATGAACTGTGGCACGAGGCACTCGGCTGCGAGGGCAACGCCTACACCGCCGCCTGGCCCGAGTTCGACCTGGCCGAGTCCATCGAGGACACGGTGCAGATCGTCGTCCAGGTGCTCGGCAAGGTCCGCGGCCGCATCGACGTGCCCCGCGATGCTTCCAATGAGGAAATGCAGACTGCCGCCGAGGCCGCCGTCGCCAAGTGGCTCGAGGGCAAGACGGTCGTCAAGGCCATCTGCGTGCCTGGCAAGCTGGTCAATCTGGTGGTCAAGTAAGCACTGCGAGCATAACTGACGCATAAAAGACGAGGGGCGATCCGATGGGGGTCGTCCCTCGTTTTGCGTTGTATGCCCCGCTTGGCTTGTGCCGAGCGTCACCCGCTACGGAATGTGCACCAGGTCCCTAAAGTAGACGTTGCCCGTCTGCTCTTCGAACATCCAGATGTTGAGGTAGATGTCGTTGAGGTCGTTGTTCACGTCAAAGTCCGGATCGTCGAAGGTGCCTACAAAGGTGAGCATCGCGGTCGTTTCTTCGCCTGCGGCGACGGGCTGGCGCATGCGCACGTCGCGGACGACACCGTTGACGTAGGCATAGGCATCGACATCGCCAAACATCATGTCGACATCGGTGTTGTTTGTCACCGCAAAGACCAACACGGCGTCGCCGTAGCCATCCGTGTCCTTGCCCACGCAGGTAACATGGACGTTCTCGTCTGCCTCAAGGTCGAGAGGGAACTGTTCTTGAGGGTCGGGACCTAAGCCCTGGGGGTCGACTATATCTTCGTCTATTTTGTCGAAAGGCTCCGAAGGCGTCGTTTTCTCGATGGCTTTGGTGCTGCCGAGATCCGGCTTGCATGGTCCGGTTTTACCATCGACGTTGCTGCAGCCCGCCAGAGCGAACGAGCAGGCGGCGACGACGAGCGCGGTCGCGCAGAGGGTGCCTAGGCGTTCCATTGATCCTCCTTGCCGTAGAGATACTGGAAGATTGTGCGATCAATGCGTGCGGCAGGCTTTCTCGCTACAGAATGCCTCTCAGCTCCAGTCTGGCCGATGTGCGCCCAGGGATGTAATGCCCATAGGGCCCGATTCGGTCGGCGCGCTGGGACGCATGGCTCGTTTTGGGGCTTTTGGGGAGCACCACACAGGAGTCCTCGCCTAATTGTCCTATTCTTGTGGAGAAGCTGTGGGCGCGCTGACCTGCGAATTTCCATTGCGCTTGCACGTTTTCGCAGGTATTGGTATAGTTTGCTTGCAAATGAAGTTGTAATTGAAAGAAGTGGGGTTTCGGCCCCGCTTCTTTTTTGTATGGATGGAGGTGCCGCAATGGTCAAGACCAAGATCGAGCAGGCGATCATCGACGCGCTCGAGGCCGTCGCTCCCCAGCACGATGTCGATATTGTCGACGTTGAGCTCGTGGGCGCCACCAAGGCCCCCTGCGTGCGTGTGCGTATCGAGGGTGCCGAGGGTCAGAGCCTGTCGCTCAACGACGTCACGGCCAATACCAAGTGGGTCGGCGACGTGATCGAGGAGCTCGACCCCATTTCTTCGAGCTACACGCTCGAGGTGTCGAGCCCGGGTATGGCGCGCCCGCTGCGCCGTCCGCGCGACTTTGCCCGCTTTGTGGGCGGGGACTGCGAGCTCACTTCCACCGCCACCGAGGGCCGTCGCAAGTACTCCGGCAAGAT
This sequence comes from uncultured Collinsella sp., assembly GCA_900549555.1. Classification (GTDB taxonomy): domain Bacteria; phylum Actinomycetota; class Coriobacteriia; order Coriobacteriales; family Coriobacteriaceae; genus Collinsella. The sequence goes on from UROO01000080.1 coordinate 6,528, forward strand.
TGCCGCTGCGACCGAGACGAACGTGACCCTCGAACTCGAGGACGGAGAGTCCGTCACCCTCGATTTCTCTGATGTTAAAAAGTGCAAGTTGAAGCCCACCTACGACTTCAAGCCCGCGAAGGAAGGAAAGTAAGATGGCAGCATCCGACATGATGTCCGCCCTGATGGAGCTTTGCCAGGAGAGGCACATCGACCAGCTCTACCTGATCGACCGCCTGGAGCAGTCGCTCGCCAAGAGCTATGCCGAGATCCTGCATCTTGAGTGGGGCGCCAAGGTGACCATCGACCGCACCACCGGCAAGATCTACGTCTACCGCCTGGAGCCGATCGACGATTCCATGGACGAGGAGGGCAACTTCACCGAGTTCGAGGAGATCGACGTCACCCCCAAGAACACGAGCCGCATCGCCGCCCAGCACGCCAAGGCCGAGATCAACGCCATCGTGCGCAACTCCGCCCGCGAGCAGATCTACGAGGAGTTCTCCGGCCGTATCGGTGACCTCATCAGCGGTACCGTGCTGCAGTCCACGCCCGACTTCACGATCGTCAAGATCCGCGATGGCGTCGAGGCCGAGCTGCCGCATTTTGACCAGCGCCGTTACGAGAACGAGCGCAACGAGCGTCCGATGGGCGAGCGCTATCTGCACAACCAGCACATCAAGGCCGTGATCATCGACGTCCGCGATCCCAACTCCAACCTGCAGCCGGTTCGCGGCGAGCACAGCCGTCCGCCGATCGTCATCTCCCGCACCCACCCCGAGCTCATGCGTCGTCTGTTTGAGCAGGAGGTGCCCGAGATCTATGAGGGCACCGTCCAGATCAAGTCGATCGCCCGCGAGCCCGGCCAGCGCTCCAAGGTCGCCGTCCACTCGCTCGACGACCGCCTGGATCCCGTGGGCGCCTGCGTTGGCCCCAAGGGCAGCCGTGTACGCGCTGTCGTGGGCGAGCTCCGCGGCGAGCGCGTCGATGTCATCCTGTGGGATGCCGATCCGGCCGTCTACGTCGCCAACGCCCTGTCGCCTGCCAAGGTCACCCGCGTCCTCATCGACGAGGAGAAGGCCTATGCCGGCGTTATCGTGCCCGACGACCAGCTTTCGCTCGCCATCGGCAAGGAGGGCCAGAACGCCCGCCTCGCCGCTCGCCTGACCGGCTGGCACATCGATATCAAGTCCGAGACCCTTGCCGCCGACATCCTCAAGAACGTCCCCGTTCACGAGGAGCCCGCCGCCGACCTGATCGGTGACGAGGAGGACGACGACGTCCGTCGCTGCGAGTACGTGTCCGAGGACGGCGTGCAGTGCCGCAACCAGGCCCGCCCCGGCTCCCGTTTCTGCGGTGTCCACGACACCGACGCCTTCGATGATGCGGAGGACCTGATCTAGCGCGCGGTCGCGTCGGGCGGGTCCCGGCGCATCTCCCACGCTCGTTCAGTCTCTAGGCACCCAAGGTGCCAGAAAGGGTAGGTGAAGTCATATGGCAAAAGTCCGTGTGTCCACCCTGGCCAAAGAGTTCGGCATGACCTCCAAGGAACTGATGGGTCATCTCGCCGAAATGAAGATTCCCGCTAAGTCCGCTTCCTCCGCCCTGGAGGACGCCTACGTCGCCATGGTCCGCAAGCAGCTCGCCTCGGTGATCGAGGCCCGCGCCAAGGAAGTCGAGGCCGCCAAGCAGGCCGAGGAGGAGGCAGCCGCCGCCGAGGAGGCAGCGCGCGCTGCCGAGGCCGAGCGCGAGCGCATCGCCGCCGAGAAGGCACGCGAGGAGGAGCGCCGCCAGTTCGCCGCCGCCCAGGCTGCCGAGGAGGCCGCCCGTGCCGAAGCCGAGGCCAAGAAGAAGGCCGAGCAGGAGCGCCTTGCCCGCGAGAAGGAGGAGGCTGCCCGCGAGGCCCAGCGCCGCGCCGTCCCCGCTTCCGACTCCGGTTCGCGCTTCCGTTCGCTGCTCGATCAGATCGCCGCACAGGAGACCGTGCTCAAGGAGAAGAAGGACGCCGAGGAGAAGGCCAAGGCCGAGCGCGCCTCCGAGCGCGGCAACCGTCGTGGCGGCAACAACGACCGTCGCGGTGGCCGTCGTAACGATCGCAACGCCTCCGACAACAACTCCGATCGCAACGCCTCCGAGAGCCGTCCGCACAGCCATCGCACCAACGCCAGCAACAACGTCGCTGCCGGCATGGACTTCCCCAACCCCGACAAGCAGGGCAAGGGCAAGAAGCGCAAGGGCGGTCACGGCAACGATGAGGACCACTACAGCCGCATGGCGCGCGAGGCCGAGGAGTACAGTCGCGAGAAGGTGCTCGAGGAGGCCCGTGCCGCCGTCGAGGAGGCCTCTCGCGAGTCCACCGGTCGCCGCAAGAAGCGCAAGGAGAAGCGCGAGCGCGAGGCTGCTAAGGCTCAGGAGGAGCGCAAGATTGAGGAGGCGCTGGCCCAGGGCGTGAACCCCGAGGAGCTCGACGCCATCAAGGTCTCCCAGGGCGTTACCGTCCAGGAGCTTGCCGAGGCGCTCGACGTTCCGGCCAACGACATCATCAAGCGCCTGTTCCTGCTGGGCACGCCGCTCACCATGACGCAGTCCATGTCCGACGACCTCGTCGAGCTCGTTGCCGACGACCTGGGCCGTCAGATCAAGATCATCACCCCCGAGGAGGAGAACACCTTCTCGTTCTACGACGATCCCGCCGACCTTAAGCCCCGCGCCCCGGTCGTCACTGTCATGGGTCACGTCGACCATGGCAAGACCTGTCTCTTATACACATCTCCGAGC
>UROO01000081.1 GCA_900549555.1 uncultured Collinsella sp.
CCCTAGAGTTCGTCGGCAGCGTCAGATGTGTATAAGAGACAGTTGTAGACGAGGCCTTCAAAGCCATCGTCGCCGTTGTTGCCGGTGCCCGCGACGACAGACGTTCCGAGCGGCGTGGCATCGGCGTCCAAAAGCGTGCGGCCGCCGTGGTTCTCGAATCCGACAAAGGGCTCGGGCGCCAGGTCGGTTTTGACGGCGACGTTGCCGATCAGACGGTCGGAGCCGCGTACGGTCTCGGCGGCAATGACGCCCAGGCCCTCGATGCGATTCTCGCCCATATAGTACGAACGGCCGAGCAGCTGATAGCTGCCACAGATGGCAAGCAGTGTGCCGTCGCCCTCAACATAGGCTGCGACCTTGTCTTTTTGAGCGAGCAGTTCATGTGCAACCGCCAGCTGATCGCGATCGGAGCCGCCACCCATCATGACGATATCGGCGTCGGTCAGGTCGAGCACCTCGCCCATGTGGACCTCGTCCACGCGCACGGGAATGCCGCGCCAGGCGCAGCGGCGCTCGAGCGCGATAACGTTGCCGCCGTCGCCGTAGAGGTTGAGCGCATCGGGATACAGGTAGACGATGCGCAACGGGCGCGAAAGCTCGACCGGCGCAATATCGGTGGGGACAGCGCTACCATCGGCGGGCGTTACGGCGCAGGAGACAACCGAGCTCGCATCGGCACCCTTAAGCTCGTCGAGCTCTTTGACCAGCGGCGGGAAGGCCGTGTAGTTGGCGACGGCGTAGAAAGTGTCGCCGGCGGCCTCATCCGCCACGGCGCCAATTGCCTGCGCGACGTCCGAGATGATGGCGGCGTCGATGCCGGCGTACTTGAGACGTACCTGCATATCGTGTGCACGCGTGCCGCCGGCAAAGGCGACAAGCCCTGGGGTATCGGCGATACGCTCGAAGTCGACGTCGTAGATCCAGGAGACATCGTGGCCGTCGGCACTGTTGTCGTTCAGGAAGAAAGCGCAGAGTCTGCCGCCCGCCGTCTTAATGGACTGGATCTGTCGATCGAAGCCCACGGGATTCTTGGCCAGGTTTGCCTCGACGGTGCGACCGGCAATATCCCAGCGGCCCATGCGTCCGCCGGCAGGCACGTAGGCATCGAGCGTGGGCTGCAGGTGCGCCGTATCCACGCCTAACTCATGTGCGGCAAAGAATGCGGCGGCAACGTTATAGACCATATATAAGCCGTTGTAGCGCGTGTCGATGTGCGCGGCTGGCGCGCTGGAATCAGATCCAAACACCAGGTCAAAACCATAGCCGTCGTGACTGAGCTTCACATTCGTCACGCTGCGGACCAGTGCGGGGCGTGCCCAACCGCACGAGGGGCAATGGTAGGCGCCGAGTTGACCATACTGTACGTAGTCGTACTCCAACGGGGCGTTGCACTGCGAGCAAAAGCGCGAGTCGCTAATGCGGTCAGACTCGGTGTTAGTGGCGCCATCGATGCCAAAGGCAATACTCGCATTGGGAACGCGCGCGGCAATCGAGGCGCACAGCGGGTCATCGGCGTTGTAGATGAGCGTCGTTGCCGGCGAAAGCTCCAACGCGTGGGCGATGACCTCCTGGGTGTGATCGATCTCGCCATAGCGATCCAGCTGGTCACGGAACAGGTTGAGCAGCACGAAGTGCGTCGGCTTGAGCTTGGGCAGGACGCGCACGGTGTAGAGCTCATCGCATTCAAAAACGCCCACGCGCTTGCCGCCGGCTCGCTTGAGGCCGCTGCGCGCCTCGAGCAGTGCGCCCACCACTCCCGGCTCCATGTTATTGCCGGCGCGGTTGCATACCACGGTGGCGCCACTGGCGGCAACGGCGTCGGCGATGAGGTTGGAGGTGGTGGTCTTACCGTTGGTGCCGGTAATCACCACGCTGCGGTCGACAAGACTCGCCAGGTCGCTCAGCAGATAGGGGTTGATTTTCATGGCGATACGGCCGGGGAGTACGCCGCCCTGGCGCTTGAGGATGGAGCGCAGCCCCCAGCGAGCGATATCGCTCGAGGTGCAGGCAAGAGATGAGCGGAGGTTCATGAAACCGTTCCTAACGTAAACGACATGGTCGGGTTGAGTGCGTCACTAAAATCCGTAGCGGCGCGCAAATTCCTGGGCAAGCTGCGACACGTCTTCGCAGGTATTGGCCCAGGGGGCAAAGTCGGGAGTGTCCGAGATAATGCCGTCCGCTTCCCAAACGGCCTGGTGCGAAAGATCCCAGGGATCGCGTGGCTCGGGCCGGCAGGGAAGGTACGGTGTCTGGTACATGGGATTCAGCAAGAAGAACGCGCCGCCCTCGCAGCGGTTAGCGAACTCACGCAGCGCACGCGCCGCCGGACGCATCTTGTTCGTTTTGAACAAGAGGATCGTGCGGGCGAGCAGGTACCAGGGGGAGTTCTCGAGTGCATCGGCCCCCACCTGTTCCTCGAGCTGGTGAGCCAGGGCAAAAAAGCCGTCTTGGTCTTCCAGCCGAGCGAGGGCGAGCAACACGGTGCCGGCAGCTCGGGTGGGATAGCCTTCCGCCTTAAGGACGCGGCGGGCATAGTTGGCAGCAGCGCGGTAGCGGGCGCTTGCCATGCACAGCTGCGAGATAGCCTCGAGCGTGTGGAGCCACCCGATAAGTGCCGGCTCGCTCACGGTGAGATCTGCCGCCGTCGCACCGTCCGTCAAAACCTTGTTGGCCCAGTAGTGTGGGGCCTCCATATCGAACCCAGGCACGCTTTGTTGGAGGTAATCGGCCGTGGTCGCTTCGAGCTTCATCAGGTCGCCCAGGCAGGCGTCGACGGGCGTGTCGGCCAGGATGGTGGCGAGCAGCTGCGCGTCGACGGCCAGTGCATCGACGCGGACAATCTTGAGCAGCTCATCGCGCATGTCGTCGAACAGGCGATTGCGCGTCTGCTCGAATTCCTCGTCGCTGCCCATGTCCTCGATGCGATGGAGCTCGTCGAGCAGGTGGCGATGAACGCCGGCATAGGACAGCAGCGCCTGGGCATGCTCGGACTGCGCATACTTTTGGGGATTCGCGCTCATGTCGTTATGGACAAGTTCGCGTGCTGCATCGGTGAGCTCGGGGTGCGATGCCAGATAGGTGCGCTCCAAGTAGGCGGGGATGTAGACGCTCGGATCCATTAGAGGTCCCCTCCCTTAAATGGAAGCCCCTGCTCGGCTGCGCGTAGGATGCGCTCGTCGATCTGAGAACGCACGATGTCGTTGGTGGCGACCCAGGCGGCAAAGCTGGCGTTGTCGGGAGCGCCCAGGCCCTCCTGCAGTACCGGCGTTGCCTCGGACAGTGCAAGGACGAGCTCGTCGGTGGAGCCTGCGCCCACGTTGACGCGGGCATAGACGCCATCGGGAAACTCGGTTTGGAAATAGAGCGCCTCCGCCGCGTGCGGACACGAGCGCGCAAGGATACGCAGGTAGTGCTCGGCGCCCTCGTAGTCCAGCTCGCGCCAGGCTGCGCTCATCAGTGCGATGAGCGTCCACGGGTCCAAGTCGCGCTCCGCATCTTTGGGGCGGCGGCGCAGCGGGGTATTCGCGAGATAGGGTACGGAGTGGGCAGAGCGAAATCGTTTGAGCTCCTCGGCGGGGTATTCGAGCTTTGCCATGGCGAGCATCGCGGTGTGGCGGACACCGGCAGGATCGTTGGGGGCAAATTCCAGACTGCGGTTTGCGGCTTCGAGCGACATGCGATAGCGGCCGCTAATGAGGGCGCGCGATGCAAGAGCGGCAAGCCAGCGCAGGTAGGGGCGGCGCATAAGGTCGCCTGCGGCCTCGCGCTCGTAGGGGTCCTGCGCCGAGGCGATCTTGAGTGCCAGGTCATGCTCGACTTCATCGCGCTTGGACACCAGGTACTGTACGTATTCCTCGTTGGAGTCGGCGGTGAGGGCCGTCAACATGCGCTGGGCATCCCAGTTGGTCGGATCGAGTGCGGCGGCCTCGCGAAGCATGTTCTCGGCGGCGGTCTCTTCCTGCTCGGCTTGAGCATCGTCGGGGATAAAGGGGATGCGGTAGTCGACGGCCTCGACTACCTTGGCAATGAGGTGCCCGGCGCGGTCGCGATCGTGCACGATGAGCGGCGCGGGGTTGCGGGTGAATTGCTCCATCAGGCGCTCGACGGCGGCACCGTCGGTGAGCGGGATATTGTCGCGGCGCAAGGCCTCAAGAACGAGGCGATGGCAATCCTCTTGAATGGGATCGAATGCCATGGGGCCTCCTTTGCTGCGGTTAGGGTTCAAATGTCTCTATATAAGGTTCTAGTTTACCCGCATGTGGCACACCGGGGGTACCGCACTTGGACTTGCACCTTTGCACCACGAAGACGGATGTCGCACAAATGTCGGCACCTTGGACGGCCGAGTGGTATCACGGTGCCGCAAACGGTCGATTTTTGGCGGCGAACGGTGCATATTTTGGAGGGGCGCAGTCCTGCCCGGGGTATGTAGTCAACCTTGATAAAACGTTTGCCCAGCTTGGGACAATAACCGCAACGCAAGAGGTTCCAAGGATAGAAAAAACGTTTCATCATTGACGGCTTTAGGTGAATAACTGACCAACCAGAACGGTAAAATAGTGTTTGTCTGAGCGTTGAGACGTTTAGACATCGCGCATTGTCATCGCCGGCAACGCGCAAACGGTCCTAACGGAGCCAATCGGGTGCTCCGTTATATACGCAAGTCTAAGAGGGGCTTGTTTAGGAGGCACAGTATGGGACGTTTTACCAATCCTCGCGATCTGTACTTTGGTGAGGGCGCTCGCCACGAGGTGAAGAACCTCAAGGGCAAGAAGGCCATCATCGTTTCTGGCGGCAGCTCTATGCGCCGCGGCGGGTTCCTGCAGGACGTCGAGAACGACCTTAAGGAAGGCGGTTTCGAGGTCAAGCTGTTCGAGGGCGTCGAGTCCGATCCCTCCATCGAGACCGTCATGAAGGGCGCAGCCGCTATGCGCGACTTCGAGCCCGACTGGATTGTTGCTATCGGCGGCGGTTCGCCCATCGATGCCGCTAAGGCCATGTGGGTCTTCTACGAGTATCCCGAGGAGTCCTTCGATAACATCATTCAGCCGTTCAGCTTCCCTGAGCTGCGTCAGAAGGCTCATTTCTGCGCCATCTCCTCTACCTCCGGCACCGCTACCGAGGTCACCGCGTTCTCCGTCATTACCGACTACGCCAAGGGCATCAAGTACCCGCTGGCCGACTTCAACATCACCCCTGATGTCGCCATCGTCGACCCCGAGCTCACCTACACCATGCCCGCCAAGCTGTGCGCTCACACCGGCATGGATGCTCTGACCCACTGCATGGAGGCCTACGTTTCCACCTGCGCCTCTATGTTCACCGACGCCAACGCTCTGCACGGCATCCGCGAGATCGTCGAGTGGCTGCCCAAGTCCTATGCTGGCGACCATGAGGCCCGTCAGCACATGCACGAGGCTCAGTGCATCGCCGGTATCGCCTTCTCCTCGGGTCTGCTCGGCATCGTTCACTCCATGGCTCACAAGACCGGTGCTGCCTTCGAGAACGGCCACATCATCCATGGTGCCGCTAACGCCATGTACCTGGGCAAGGTCATCCAGTGGAACTCCAAGGACCCGCGTGCTGCCGAGCGTTACGCTTACGTGGCCAAGGAGATCCTGCACCTTCCCGGCGAGACCAACGAGGAGCTCATCGCTGCGCTCGTCCAGAAGATCCGCGACCTCAACGACCAGCTCAACATTCCGCAGTCCATCAAGGATTACGCGAATGGTGGCGTGAAGGTCGACGCCGAGAACCCGCAGATGGTTTCCGAGGAGGAGTTCCTCGCCAAGCTGCCCGAGATCGCCGCGAACGCCGAGACCGACGCCTGCACGCCCGAGAACCCGCGTGAGACCAAGGCTGCCGACTTCGAGAAGATCCTCAAGGCCTGCTACTACGACACCGACATCGATTTCTAATCGACTCTTGTTATCGTAACGAGGGGCTCCGCACGTATCCGTACGGAGCCCCTTTCTTTTTACTTATTAGAGAATGGGATAAAAATGGCTGCAATCTTCAATAGTCCCAGCAAGTACATCCAGGGCCCGGACGAGCTGGCCAAGCTCGGCTCCTATGTCGAGCCGCTCGGCGCTAAGGCCCTCGTCATCGTGACGCCTTCGGGCAAGAAGCGCGTCGGCGCCAAGATCGAGGGCGGCTTTGCCGAGGCTAAGGCCGAGTTGCTGTTTGAGGACTTTAACGGCGAGTGCTCCAAGGGCGAGGTCGATCGCCTGGTTGCGCTCGCCCGCGACAACGGTTGCGACATCATCGTCGGCGTTGGTGGCGGCAAGATCCTCGACACCGCCAAGGCCGTTGCCTACTACCTGGAGTCCCCGGTTATCATTTGCCCCACCATCGCTTCGACCGATGCACCGTGCTCGGCACTTTCGGTGCTCTACACCGATGACGGCCAGTTCGATAAATATCTCTTCCTTAAGGCAAACCCCAACATTGTCCTGATGGATACGACGGTTATCGCGGCGAGCCCGGTGCGCCTGACGGTTTCCGGTATGGGCGATGCGCTCGCAACCTACTTCGAGGCCCAGGCGACGCACGATGCCGACGGCGGCACCTGCGCTGGCGGCAAGGGCGGTATGGCTGGTCTGGCACTTGCCAAGCTCTGCTACGAGACGCTTATGGCCGATGGCGTCAAGGCCAAGGTCGCGCTGGAGAAGGGTGCGCTGACGCCTGCCGTCGAGCATATCATCGAGGCCAATACGCTGCTTTCGGGCATTGGCTTTGAGAGCTCGGGCCTTGCTGCTGCTCATGCCATCCACAATGGCCTGACGATGCTGCCCGAGTGCCACGGCATGTATCACGGCGAGAAGGTCGCCTTTGGCACCATCGTCCAGCTGGTACTCGAGGATGCTCCCACCGAGAAGCTCGAGGAAGTCTTGGGCTTCTGCATTGAGCTGGGCCTGCCGGTCACGATGAAGGAACTTGGCGTTGCTGAGCTTACGCGCGAGCAGGCCATGATTGTTGCCGAGGCCGCGTGCGCGCCCGATGACACCATGTGCAACACGCCGTTTGAGGTGACGCCTGAGATGGTCGCCAACGCCATCCTGGGTGCCGACGCACTGGGTCACTACTACCTTATGGATGAGTAAACTAAGGTAAGGAAGGGGCAAAGCCGACAGACGGCTTTGCCCCTTTTTGCTATGGTGCAAAGGGGTCAGATTACTTTGCACCAATTGTTGTTGATGAAAGGGCGGATTCTTGTATGGCGCTTCCCATGGTTTATGGCGGTCCTGGCCGGTATGTTCAGGGGCCGGGCGAACTTTCGCGTCAGGGCAGGTATTTGTCATGGTTGGGCTGCGCTGCCTATGTCTTGTTCGACCAGGGCACCGAGGATCGGCTGTGCAAGCAGATCGTCGATGGATTTCTGGACGAAGATCTAAGCGAGCCGTTCTTTAAGATTTATGACGGTCCGTGTACGGAAGAGGCCGTTGTCGAAATGGCTAGGGAAGCCCAGGCTGAGTATTGCGACATGGTGTTGGGTATTGGCGGCGGCAAGATGCTCGATATCGCCAAGGCCGTTGCGTTTTATGCCGAGTTGCCGTTGTGCGTATGCCCCACGGCGGCCTCAATGGACGGTCCGTGCAGCGCGATTTCGGTGCTGTATCACGAGGATGGGTCGTTCGACCGCTACCTGATGCTCGAGAAGAATCCAGATCTGGTCGTGGTCGATACCAACGTGGTCGCGGCGGCCCCGCTTCGTATGACGGTCGCCGGCATGGGCGACGCACTGGCAACGTACTTCGAGGCGCGTTCGTGCGCCGCGGCGCACGGCACCAACGAACACGGTGGCGCGTCGGGGCACTTGGCCTTGGTTGCGGCTCGCGCCTGCTATGACACGCTCATGGAGTGCGGTGTCGCTGCCAAGCGCGATCTCAAAAAGGGCCGTATATCGCCGGCGGTTGAGCGCCTGATCGAGTGCAATATTCTGCTCTCGGGCGTCGGCTTTGAGAGCGGTGGCTTGGCGTTGGCGCATGCCATCGCCAACGGTCTGACGATTCTGCCCGAGTGTAAGGCCATGCATGGTGAGGCCGTGGCATTTGGCCTGGTGGTGCAGCTGCGTCTGGAGCGTGCGCCGGAGTTTGACCAGGTGCTCGAGTTTTGCCAGCGCGTTGGTCTGCCGACGACACTCGAGGAGCTGGGCCTTGCCGAGATTTCCGATGCCGATTTGCTGAGCGTTGCGGACGCAACTTTTAAGAACGAGCGTAACATGGCCAACGAGCAGGCCAAGGTGACCAAACAAAAGCTCGTGCAGCTCATGCGCGAGGCATAGCTCGGCGCTTGATTGGCCTTGTGCAATCGAGGCGGCGATAGGCCATGGGCTATTTGCCGCAAAGATGCGCCGCATGTAATTTGCCCGAGGCGTGGGCCGATGGCGTATCATTATCTCTTGCTTGTTTGCACTGCTCAGGGAGGGGCCGCGCATGGCGCAGGAACACGATCTGTTTGATGACATCATCGAAATCAGCAAGGGCTTGGATTTTTTTAAAGACCCGCTTGGCGGTGTGACCGACGCGCTCGATCCGTCGGCTCCGCAGTGGAATCCTGCTGACTACAAGGAGCGCCCGCGCGGTAACACCATACCGTGCCTGGCTTGCAAGAACGAGAAGAGCGGCTGTACCGCGTGCATGGACGTGTGTCCGGTCAACGCTATCGAGGTCGAGGAAGACGCCATCGAGATTCTCGACAGTTGCCGTAAGTGCGGTCTGTGCGCCGCTGCTTGCCCGACGGAGGCGATCATCTCCCCGCGCCTTGCACCCAAAAACGTCTACGACGACATTGTCTCGGCGGCTACGAGCCACGAGACCGCCTACGTTACCTGCACGCGTGCCCTTAAGCGCATGCCGCGCGAGAACGAGGTTGTTGTCGCCTGTGTGGGCGATATTACGGCCGAGACCTGGTTCTCGGTGCTGGCCGATTATCCCAACGTGAGCGTGTACCTGCCGCTGGGCGTGTGCGATAAGTGCCGTAACACCGGTGGCGAGGACATCCTGGGCGAGGCCTGTCTCTTATACACATCTCCGAGCCCACGAGACGGACTCCTATCTCG
>UROO01000082.1 GCA_900549555.1 uncultured Collinsella sp.
GGCAGCGTCAGATGTGTATAAGAGACAGCCTTAATATGTCTCAGGCCCGCCCCCTCCGCCGCACACTGGGAACGTGCCACGCACTTTACCTGCGTAAACAATGTGAGTGAAATATGAATCTCGATGGATACGCCCGCAGCCGTGTATACTAAACAGCTGTGTGAAACCAGGGGAGTATTCTGGCTGGACAAAATGCCTGCTTAATAGGGTTGTCAGGTAGTCCGGACGCAATACAAGGCTGGGGAGCACGTCGTGTAAGTAGTGGTCCTCTAGGGGCGTACGCTCGGTGGTGTACGCATTGTCCCAAGACCACGCGAGAGTTGGGATCATATCTTGATCAGCATGATTCTCGGCCGCAAGATTGGCATGACCCAGGTTTGGGACGAGGACGACAACGTCGTTCCCGTCACGGTCATCCAGGCTGGCCCCTGCGCTGTCTCGCAGGTTAAAACTCAGGCAACCGACGGCTATGACGCCGTCCAGATCGGTTTCGGCGACATCAAGGCCAAGAACGTGAACAAGCCCATGGCTGGTCACTTCGCCAAGGCTGGCGTCGAGCCTGTCCGTTTCCTTCGTGAGGTCCGCGTCGAGAACGGCGAGGAGCACAAGGTCGGCGAGGTCGTCACCGTCGCTGATTTCGCTGATGTCGAGAAGGTCGACGTCATCGGTACCTCCAAGGGTAAGGGCTTCCAGGGTCGCATCAAGCGCTGGGGTCAGCGCCGCGGTCCTATGACGCATGGTTCTCACTTCCAGCGTCACCCCGGTTCTATCGGTCAGTGCGCCTATCCTGCGCGCGTCCTCAAGGGCGTCAAGATGGCCGGTCACATGGGTAACGAGCGCGTTACCGTCAAGAACCTTTCCGTTGTCCGCATCGATGCCGAGCAGAACCTCATCTTGGTCAAGGGCGCTGTCCCGGGTGCCAAGAATGGTCTCGTCGCCATCCGTATGGCCTAAGGGCCCAGCCCATTTAGCCCAGCGTCATACCAAGGAGAACACTTAAATGGCAAAGTTTGAAGTAAAGAACAGCGAGGGCAAGAAGGTCGCCGAGGCCGAGCTCGCCGCTGAGGTGTACGGCATCGAGCCGAACATCCACGTTATGCACCACATCGTCAAGTGCCAGATGGCCTCTTGGCGTCAGGGCACCCAGTCCGCTAAGGGCCGCTCTGAGGTTTCCGGTGGCGGCAAGAAGCCTTGGCGTCAGAAGGGCACCGGCCGTGCCCGCCAGGGTTCCATCCGTGCTGCCCAGTGGCGTCACGGTGGCGTTGTCTTCGCCCCCAAGCCCCGTTCCTACGCTAAGCGTATGAACAACAAGGAGGTCAAGCTGGCTATGCGCTCCGCGCTGTCCGCCAAGCTGGCCGATGGCGAGCTCGTGCTCGTCGACGACTACGGCTTCGAGAAGCCTTCCACCAAGGCTGCCGTTGCCATGCTCAAGGCTCTCGGCCTTGAGGGCAAGCGTCTGACCATCATCGTTCGCGATGAGGACGTCAACGCCTACCTGTCGTTCCGCAACATTCCCAAGACGTTCATCATCACTGCCGACGAGGCCAACACCTACGATCTCGTCAACAACAACGCCGTGCTGATGCCCGCCGACATCGCCGCTCACTTCGGGGAGGTGCTTGCTTAAATGACCGCCCACGAGATCATCATCCGTCCGATCGTGTCCGAGCGTTCCTTCTCCGGCATGGAGCAGAACAAGTACACGTTCGAGGTCGCCAAGGATGCTAACAAGTATCAGATCAAGGACGCTGTCGAGGAGATCTTCGGCGTCAAGGTCGTTCGCGTGAACACCCTGACGGTCAAGCCCAAGACCAAGCGCGTGCGCTATGTCGCCGGCAAGACCCGTTCTTGGAAGAAGGCCATCGTCACGCTGGCCGAGGGCGACACCATCGAGGTCTTTGGCAACCAGGCCTAAGACTCGCTGCTGTTGAGTGAGCTCATGCCTCCCAAATAGGGGAGGCGAGAGCTCAAGGTTTTGGGCGTATAAAATGGACACGCCCGGAGCCGTGTATACGTCCGGTGTCATCGCACCCGAGGCAGAACCTCGAATCCCTGTCTGCGATGGCTAACGGATTCCTATTGAAAGGGATTGTAATGGCTGTAAAGCACCTTAAGCCGACCTCCGCTGGTAGGCGTTGGCAGACGATCTCCGACTTCTCCGAGATCACCTGCACCAAGCCCGAGAAGTCTCTTCTCGAGCCCCTGCCCAAGAAGGCCGGTCGTAACAACAACGGCCGCATCACCACCCGCCACCAGGGCGGCGGCGTGAAGCGTCGTTACCGCGTGATCGACTTCAAGCGCAACAAGGACGGCGTGCCCGCCAAGGTTGCCACGATCGAGTACGATCCGAACCGTTCCGCTCGCATCGCTCTGCTGCACTACGCTGACGGTGAGAAGCGCTACATCCTGGCCCCCAAGGGCCTCGAGGTCGGTCAGACCGTCATGTCCGGTTCTGACGCCGACATCAAGCCGGGCAACGCTCTGCCCCTCGCCGACATCCCCGTCGGTACGCTCATCCACGCTGTCGAGTTCCAGCCGGGCAAGGGCGCTGCTATCGCCCGTTCCGCCGGTAACTCCTGCCAGCTGATGGGTAAGGAGGGCAAGTACGCTATCGTCCGTATGCCTTCCTCCGAGATGCGCCGCATCCTCGTTACCTGCCGCGCCACCGTCGGTGAGGTCGGCAACGCCGATCACTCCAACATCGTCATCGGCAAGGCCGGCCGTAAGCGTCACATGAACGTGCGCCCGACCGTCCGCGGTACCGTCATGAACCCTGTCGACCACCCGCACGGCGGTGGCGAGGGCAAGAACCACACCTCTGGTCGTCCCTCTGTTACCCCCTGGGGTAAGCCGACGAAGGGCCTTCGTACGCGCAAGAAGAAGAAGGTCTCGAACCAGCACATCATTCGTCGCCGTAAGAAGTAATTTCGGATACCGAGTTTTAGGAGAAAGCACTTATGAGCAGAAGTCTCAAAAAGGGCCCGTTCGTGGAGACTCGCCTTCTCTCGCGTATCACCGCGATGAACGAGGCTGGCAAGAAGGACGTCGTGAAGACCTGGTCCCGCGCGTCCACCATCTTCCCCGAGATGGTTGGTCACACCATCGCCGTCCACGACGGCCGCAAGCATGTGCCCGTGTATGTTACCGAGTCCATGGTTGGTCACAAGCTCGGCGAGTTCGCGCCGACTCGTACGTTCCGTGGCCACAAGGCCAAATAGGGGGTTAACCGTAAATGGCAACTAAGTCTATTGAAACTGAGGCCACCGAGGTTCGCGCCGTCGCTAAGTACGTGCGTGTTTCCCCCAGCAAGGCCCGCCTGGTGGTCGATCTGATCCGCCGCAAGCCTGTCGCTCAGGCCTTCGACATCCTCCACTTCTGCGACCGCGCCGTCGCCGTGGATGTCGAGAAGGTTCTCCGTTCCGCCGTTGCGAACGCCGAGAACAACAATGGTCTGCGTGCCGACAACCTGGTTGTCGCCGCTGCCTATGTTGACGAGGGTCCGACGCTTAAGCGCATCCGTCCCCGCGCCAAGGGTTCCGCTTCTCGCATTCTGAAGCGTACTTCCCACATCACCGTCGTCGTTGCTCCTCGAAAGGAGGCGTAAAGCTGTATGGGTCAGAAAGTCTACCCCACCGGCTTCCGTCTTGGCATCACCGAGAACTGGCGCTCCCGCTGGTTCGCAGAGAAGGATTACGCTAAGACCCTCGGTAACGATCTCGAGATCCGCAAGTACCTCGAGAAGCGTCTTTCCCGCGCAGCTGTCTCCCGCGTCGAGATCGAGCGCGCTGGCGACAAGGTGAAGGTCATCATCCTCACCGCTCGCCCCGGCGTTGTCATCGGTAAGAAGGGTGCCGAGATCGATACCCTCCGCACCGAGCTCGAGAAGGTCGCTGGCGTCTCCAAGGGCCAGCTCTCCGTCGACGTTGTCGAGATCAAGCGCCCCGAGCTCGACGCCAACCTCGTTGCTCAGTCCATCGCTGAGCAGCTCGAGGGCCGCGTTGCCTTCCGTCGCGCTATGCGCAAGGCTGTCCAGTCCGCCCGCAAGGCCGGCGCCAAGGGCATCCGTATCCAGTGCTCCGGTCGTCTCGGCGGTGCCGAGATGGGCCGTCGTGAGTGGTACCGTGAGGGTCGCGTGCCTCTGCACACCCTCCGCGCCAAGATCGACTACGGCACGGCTGTCGCCAGCACCACCATGGGTGCCTGCGGCGTGAAGGTCTGGATCTACCTGGGCGAGAAGCTCCCGGGCCAGCCTGTTCCCAACCCTGCACTCGAGGGCTCTTCCCGTCCTCGTCGTCGTAACTCCGAGAGGAGGGGTCAGTAGTGCTTGCCCCTAAGCGTATTCTTCACCGCAAGGTGCAGCGTGGCTCCATGAAGGGCCAGGCCAAGGGTAATACCGAGCTGCATTTCGGCGAGTTTGGTATCCAGGCTCTCGAGGCCCATTGGATCACCAACCGTCAGATCGAGGCCGCTCGTATTGCCATGACCCGCTACATGAAGCGTGGCGGTCGTGTCTACATCACGATCTTCCCCGATAAGCCCATCACCAAGAAGCCTGCCGAGACTCGCATGGGTTCTGGTAAGGGTAACCCCGAGGAGTGGGTGGCCGTCGTCAAGCCCGGCCGCATCATGTTCGAGGTCAAGGGCGTGCCCGAGGAGGTCGCTCGCGAGGCTCTGCGTCTTGCACAGCACAAGCTTCCCATCAAGACCAAGATTGTTGCTGCCAAGAACGCTGAGCAGCGCATCCAGAAGGAGATGGCTGAGGAGGCCGCTCTCGAGGCCAAGTGGGCTGCTGAGGACGCCGCCGCCGCCAAGGAGGAGAACTAATGAAGCCCGCAGAGATTCGTGAGCTCTCGGACGCTCAGCTCGTTGAGAAGCTGAAGGAAATGCGCGCCGAGCTCTTTAACCTTCGTTTCCAGATGGCCACCAGCCAGCTGGACAACACCGCTCGCGTCAACACCGTGAAGAAGGACATCGCTCGCGTCCTCACGGAGCAGCGCGCCCGCGAGATCGCAGCGGAGAAGTCCGCTGTCGCCGAGTAGGACCTAAGGAGAGAACATGACTGATTCGCGTAACTCGCGTAAGGTCCGTACGGGTGTCGTTACCTCCGTCTCCGGTGCCAAGACCATCGTTGTCACCATCACCGAGCGCAAGCGTCACCCCAAGTACGGCAAGATGATGACCAGCTCCAAGAAGCTGCACGCTCACGACGAGGAGTGCACGGCTGGCGTGGGCGATACCGTCCGCGTTATGGAGACCCGTCCTATGTCCAAGATGAAGCGCTGGCGCCTCATCGAGGTCGTCGAGCGCGCTAAATAAGCAGTCGCTCTTACGACTTGTACGTTTCCGAAGATGTGCGTATGCCTGGCTTGCATACCACGGGCCGTATAAAGGCTGCGCACCTCTCTTCGGTTCTTAGTTCGGAGGAACATCTACCATGATTCAGATGCAAACCATGCTGAACGTCGCCGACAACTCCGGCGCTCGCAAGATTCGCTGCATCAAGGTGCTTGGCGGTTCCAAGCGTCGTTATGCAGGCATCGGCGATGTGTTCATCGGTGCTGTCCAGGAGGCTACCCCTGGCGCCAACGTCAAGAAGAAGGACGTTGTCCGTTGCGTCGTCGTTCGCACCGTTAAGGAGATCCGCCGCAAGGATGGCTCCTACATTCGCTTTGATGAGAACGCCTGCGTTGTCATCAACAACGATGGTTCGCCCGTCGGCACCCGTATCTTCGGGCCCGTCGCTCGCGAGCTTCGTGACAAGAAGTACATGAAGATCGTCTCGCTCGCTCCCGAGACCCTGTAGTTAGGGGAGATATATGTATATCAAGAAGGGCGATAAGGTCCAGGTCCTCTCTGGTAAGGATCGCGGCAAGCAGGGCGTTGTCCTGCGTGCTCTCCCCGCCGAGAACAAGGTCGTTGTCGAGGGCGTTTCGGTCGTCAAGAAGGCCGTCAAGCCCAACGCTGCCAACCAGCAGGGCGGCATCGTTTCGCAGGAGGCTCCTATCGACGCCTCCAACGTCAATCTCGTTTGCCCCGAGTGCGGTAAGGTTACCCGCGTCGGTCACGAGAAGGACGGCAAGAACAAGCTGCGCGTCTGCAAGAAGTGCGGCCACAAGTTCTAAGCTGTCCGCAACATCAAGTTGCTAGCAAAGGCCCGGATGCTACGGCACCCGGGCCTTTTTTGATCCCTACTCATTAGGTACTCATTGGGGACAGGCTTAAATGAGTGGCCGTAGTTTGGCAGTCATTGGGGACAGACTTAAATGAGTGGTTGCGCGCGCGAAAGGCTGGCGTGACAGTCGGTCAGCTTGTGCGTTGTTGCGGACTCGGTGAGGCAACGGTTAAAAGGGCAACTGCTGGTTGGCGCGACGCCTCAAATGATCCGTTTTCCTCCGTCCCTAACGGATCATCACGGCTTTCCGCGTAAAAGATGATCCGTTTTCCTCCGTCCCCAAGGGATCAGGTGATGCGCATCTGTGCGTAGTTATGTGCGTTATATTGCGTGTGTATGCGTGTACATGCGCCATCAACTGCTGAATTTTGACCATTTAGCGGTAATATACGCAGAAGCACGCACATATACGCGCATTTGTGCGAATATAGAGCTGTCAGAAATGAAAGACTTTTCACGATGCAGGAGGCACATATGGCAGATTCCAAACAGGCTCCGCTCGACGCTGCGGCAGCCGCAAAGGCAGCGTTCGCTTCGGTCCAGGGCAAGCCGTTCCCTAACGACATCTTTACGGCTCCCGAGCTTCGTTGGGCTGTGATCGGGTGCGGCGTTATCGCCAACCAGATGGCCCAGTCTCTCGCTCTTGCTGGCCGCAAGCTTGCGGGCGTCGCCAACCGCACGCTGTCAAAGGCTCAAGCTTTTGCCGAGCAGTATGGCATCGAGAAGGTCTATGAAACGGCCGAGGACCTCTATGCCGACCCTAACATCGACGCAATCTATATCACCACGCCGCATAACACGCATATCACCTACCTGCGCGCCGCTCTGGCAGCTGGCAAGCACGTGCTCTGCGAGAAGGCCATTACCCTCAACACCGCCGAACTCGACGAGGCACGTGCCATTGCCGGTGAGCATAACGTGGTCCTCATGGACGCCACCACGGTGCTCCACATGCCCTTGTATCAGGAGCTGCGTCGTCGCATGGATGCCGGTGAGTTTGGTCGCATGAACCTCGCCCAACTCAACTTTGGCAGCTATAAGGAGTACGGCGACCTGACCAACCGCTTTTACAATCGCAACCTTGCTGGCGGTGCCATGCTCGACATTGGCGTCTATGCCCTGTCCGTTATGCGCCTGTTTATGGCAAGTCAGCCCGCTGAGGTCGTTTCGCTGGGCAACACCTGTGAGACCGGTGTCGACGTAGCGGGCGGTATCGTCTGCCGTAATGCCGAGCAGCAACTGGGTGTTGTGAGCCTTACGCTCCACTCCAAGCAGCCCAAACGCTCGGTTATCAGCTTTGACAAGTGCTATATCGAGGTCAACGAGTATCCGCGTGCCGATCACGCGACCATCGTGTGGACTGCGGACGGCCACCGCGAGGAGGTCCATGCCGGCACCGAGGCTTACGCCCTGTGCTACGAGATGGCCGACCTCGAGAAGGCCGTTGCCGGCGACGACTCCAAGCGCGAGCTGCTGGATTATGCTTCTGATGTTATGGAGCTTATGACCAAGCTCCGCGCCGACTGGGGAGTCGTGTACCCCGAGGAGGAGTAAGCGATGCTAGCGGAAGATAGGCTCAATGCGATTGTGTCGATGGTGCAGCAGGCTGGCTCGGTTACCGTGCCAGAGCTTGCTGACGCCCTGGGCGTGACTGCGTCTACCATACGGCGCGACCTGCAGACGCTCGACCGAGCGCACCGCATCGCCAAGGTCCACGGTGGAGCGACGAGCCTTGAGCGCGCGCACGTGACGCGCGACCTAACGCTCAATGAGCGCAGCGACCTCCATAACGACGACAAAGAGCGTATCTGCGCCCGTGCGGCGGCGCTTGTGGAGCCCGAGAGCTTTGTATACATCGACTCGGGCTCGACGACGCTCAAGCTCATCGAGCATCTTCCACACCTTGAAGATGTCACCTATGTGACCGATTCCGTGCTCCATGCTCAGCACCTCGCTTTGCGCGGCATGCGTACCGTGGTGTTGGGTGGCGAGCTCAAGCCCGAGACCGAGGCACTCGTTGGCCCCGATGCCCTGGCAACCCTAGACCGCTACAACTTCAATTGTGGCTTTTGGGGTTCTAACGGCATTGCCGCCGAGCAGGGCTTCACAGCGCCCGATATCGAGGAAGCGCAAGTAAAGCGTATCTCGATGCGCCATACGGCCAAACGCTTCGTAATCTCGGACGCCAGTAAATTTGGCATGGTGGCGCCCGTCAAGTTCGCGGACTTCCGCGACGCAACGATTATTACCGCAGGCGAGGTTCCCGCCAAGTACCGGGCAATGGACAACGTCATCACGGTCTAACAGCAGGGGGCTAAGGCCAAAACCACCACGAAGGTGCCTGTCCACATTGTGGTGGTTAGTAACGAAAACCGAATAGTTTTCTCAATAGAAAAGCGGCAACGTCCATTACGGGCGTTGCCGCTTTCGTTGTCTGCCGGTTTGTCTAAGTCTGTAACAACTGGACCGTTAAAAGTGGGCTAGGTGTTACAGATTGAGATACTTCCGAACCGCGCCGCCCCTTTTTCTCAAACTGTAACATCTGGGACCGATTCCTTGATTATCAACTTTATCCGAACACCTCCCACATTCATCCGCACATGTGCG
>UROO01000083.1 GCA_900549555.1 uncultured Collinsella sp.
TCTACACCCTAGAGTTCGTCGGCAGCGTCAGATGTGTATAAGAGACAGCTCGTGCCCAAGCGCATCGGCCTCGCCAACGCCGAGGGCGTATCCAAGCAGGTCGTGGGGCCGCTTTCGGTGTTTCAAAAGATCGCCCGTCCGCTCGTGTGGCTGACCGGTGCCTGCTCCGATGGCCTGGCCCGCATCCTGCGCATCAAGAGCGCCGATGACCGCCAGAACGTCTCGGAGGAAGAGATCAAGTACATGGTCTCGGAGCAGGACGATCTGCTCGACGAGGAAAAGCGCATGATCCACGAGATCTTCGACCTGGGCGACACCGTTGCCCGCGAGGTCATGGTGCCGCGCGTGGACACCACCATGTGCGAGGACGACGAGACGGTCGCAGACGTGCTGTCCGCCATGCGCCAGACCGGCTTTAGCCGCATCCCCGTCTATCACGAGGATCCCGACAACGTCGCCGGCATCGCGCACATCAAGGACCTGATTCAGCCTTCGCTCGACGGCAAGGGCGACCAGCCCATCGCCGACTTTTTGCGCGACGCCACCTTTGTGCCCGACACCAAGGACATCCTGCCGCTGCTGTCCGAGATGCAGACCTCGCACGACCAGATCGTAGTGGTCGTGGACGAGTACGGTGGCACGGCCGGCATCATCACCATCGAGGACATCGTCGAGGAGATCGTGGGCGAGATCGAGGACGAGTTCGACCCCGACAACAAGTACCTCACGCGCCTTTCGCGCCGCGAGTGGCTTGTCGATGGGCGTTTTTCGTGCGATGACGCGATTGAGCTTGGTTGGCCGCTCGAGGAAAGCGATGATTATGAGACCATCGCCGGCTGGATTTTGGAGCTTTGCGACTCGGTGCCCGACATCGGAGAGGTGTTTGAGGTTGCGGGGTACAAGTTTAAAGTGCAGTCGATGCGTGGCCAGCGCATCTCGCTCATTCGCGTGATCGCTCCGGCCGAAACCGATAAGAAGGATTCCGAGTCCTCGGCAGATAAGCCGGCGGCGTCGGGCGCGGGCTCTGCGGACCCGCACGACGGCGACGAGTAGGGCAAGGAAGAGTAGGGGAGAGTTATGGCAGGCCTGTTTAACATCCTTAAGGTCACCGTCAGCGAGGACAAGATCTGCGCGCATGTGCTGGTGAACCCCGGCATGCCGCTCATGACCTCGGAGGACATCGAGGCCACGGCGCGCGTGTACTACCTGGTACCCGCAATTGCCAAGCACCTGTGCCTGGGCGATTCCGGTCGCGAGTTCCAGGACTGCATGGGCCAGACCGAGCTTTGCCATCTGCTGGAGCACGTGACGGTCGAGCTCATGAACGAGACCGGGCTTGCCGGCAGCATTTCGTGCGGTCGCACTCGCGTGAGTGAGCACGATGAGCGTGTCTTTGAGGTCGAGCTTTCGTGTCCCGACGACGCGCTGGCCATCGGTGCGCTGTCTTCGGCGACCTTTATGATGGATTGGGCCTACCTGCATGCCGACCAGCCCGCTCCCGATGTGGACGGTACGGTCGCGGGTTTGCGCAACCTGGTGCTGGGCATGCGCGCCGAGGCCGAGGGTAAAGATCCGCACGAGGCCGTCGCCGCCGCGAACGCCGAAGGCGAGGCCGGGGACACGACCGAGGGCGAGGCGCCTGCCGAGGCTGCCACCGAGTCTGTCAACGGTGCTCCTGCCGAGGAGACCGTCGAGGCCGAGTCCGCGGAGCCCCAGGGCGTCCCGAGCTTTGACGACGAACCGCAGGAGGCAATCGATACCGAGGGCGCGACTGCCGAAAGCCACGAGGCCCCCGCTGCCGTCTACGGTGGCGCGGCGACGGCTCCGGTTGCCCCCGCGCATGAGGGAACGCTGCCGCTCGTTGACGGCGCCGGCGAGGACCCGAGCGCCACGGTGGCCATGCCGGCCGTGCCGCAGGAGTAGGCTCACCCGCTTATCACCATCATGTACCTGCGCCTTTACCGTACGCAGATGAGCAAGACGGCAAGCGCTGTGCTGCGGGTATAATGGACAGCATTCAAACGGTGGGCGCCGAGGTGCCCGCAGGAGAGGAATGAACATGGGTAAGACTTTCAACTTTATCTCGGGTGCGCTCTTCGGCGCCGCCGCCGGCGCCATCATCGGCGTTGCCCTGGCTCCGCGCTCGGGCGCCGAGACCCGCGCCATGGCTGCCGATATCGCCAACGACGCCTGGGATAACATGCGCGACACCTACGAGCACGGTGCCGAGGAGGCCCGCGCCGCGGTCAACGATTTTGGCCCGATGGTCGACGCCAAGACCGATGACCTGCGTGCCAAGGTTGACCTTGCCCGCGAGCGCATGGACCAGCTTCGCGAGCAGCTCAACGACGCTATCTCGGGCGGCAACGTGACGCCCGCTGCCGACGTCGTGGTCGAGAACGTCACCGAGGCCGGCACCGAGGCCACGGAGCCCTCGACCGAGGCATAATGCGCGCAGGGGATTTTGTCGGCGTCAAGGTTTATCGTAAGCCTGCCGAAGACAAACGCACCAAAAAGGACGGCACGCCGCGCAGCCCTAAAAAGCTCGGCAAGATTCACTTTCCCGTCTTTACCCCGGGCGGCACGCGCGTGGTGGGCTTTATGGTTCGCCAGTCCGATATCGCGGGCATGATCGAGCGCCCCGACCGGTTTGTGGCGCTCGATGCCATCGGCGTCTATGAGGGTGCTGTCGCGGTCGACGACGTCAAGGGCACCTACGATACCGCCGCGGCCAAGCGCCTCGATATCAACCTGGACGATTGCATCATCTGGGTTGGCATGGACGTGCGCACGGAATCGGGCGATGCCGTGGGCTACTGCTCGGACGTTGAGTTCAAGCCGCGTTCGGGCATTGTGCAGACGTTCTATGTGACCGCCGGTGCCGCTTCGAGCGTGCTGGTGGGCGACACGCAGGTGCCGCCGGCGATGCTGCGCGGCTACGAGAACGGCGCGATGATTGTCTCGGACGAGGTCAAGGCGCTCGGGTATTCGGGCGGCGCGGCCGCCAAGGCTGCCGAGGCCAGTGTCGTGGTGGGCGATAAGGTCAAGAAGGGCGCCAAGGTGCTCGATGACAAGGGATCGGTCGCCGTGGACAAGGGCAGCCGCGCACTGGGCAAGCAGCTCGGCAAGACGCGCGGTATGTTCAAGGCCTTTAAGGACGAATATCAAAAGGCGAGCGGGGGCTCGTCAAAAGCTAGCAAATAGCGACGTACCAAATGATGGGAGGCGAGCCGGAGACCTGTTGCTCCGGCTCGCTGTGTTTATGGGGGAGGGCACATGCGCCAAAACGGATCTAACTTAAACGGGCCCTCGGGTGCGCGTCCGACGGCACGCCGCGACCTGGGGCAGCTGCCCAGCGGTCAGCGTCGACGTCGCCGTAAGCCCGGCGCGATGTACCTCAACCATAGCCGTGGGTTTAGCGATCGCAGCGCGCGCATCGGCAACGGGCGCTCGCCGCGCCGACCGTCCCGTCTGCCCTATGCGCTCATCGCCGTGGGTTGCGCGCTCGTGCTGTTTATTGCTGCCGTTGTGGGTTACGTCAACCGCAGCGTGGACGTGGAACTCAACGGGCAAAAGACCGCGGTGCGCGTGGGCTCTACGTTGCAGAATCTTATCGACGATCAAAGCCTGACCGAAACGTACGACGCCGGCGATTTGCTGGCCGTCGACGACAGCGTGCTTAAGCGCCACGGCGGCGAAAAGCTGTCGGTGAAGGTCGACGGCAAGCGCGTGAAGCAAGGCAAATGGGATAGTCGCGAGCTTACGGGCGGCGAGAAGGTGACGGTCAAGGATGGCCGCAACGTGTACGAAAAGCACGAGGTCCAGGCCACGACTATCGAGCCAAAGCTTAAGGTCGAGGGCACGGGCGCCATTGAGTATGTCAAAACCTGGGGCGTTCAGGGTCGCTCCGAGGTATGGGTCGGCGAGCAGTCAGGCAAGACGCAGGACCGCGGCGAGGTCGTGCCCGCCACCGACTGCGTAGTCGAGTGCGCAAGCGTAGCGCCCAAGGGCAACGAAAAGTACGTGGCCCTGACATTTGACGAGGGTCCGAGCGGCGCGACCAAGCAGATCTTGCAGGTGCTCAAGGAAAAGGGCGTCACGGCGACGTTCTTTCTGTCGGGCGATGCCGCGGAAGCCTCGCCCGCTACCGCCAAAGCGATTGTCGATGCCGGGTGTGAGATCGGCTCCAACAGCTACAGTGATGATTCGCTCAAGGGCGAGGATCGCGAGACGGTGCGCAAGCAGATCACGAAGGGTACCGAGGCGATTAAGTCGGCGACCGGCGTCGAGACGATGTTGCTTCGTGCCCCCTACGCCGCGTTTGACGAGCAAAACTGGATCGACTCGATGGACCTGGTGTCCGCCGTGGTTTCGTGGAATATCGATTCGGGCGACTGGCTGCTCAACGGCGCTGACGAGCAAGTATCGACCGTGCTCGACTCGATGACGCCGGGCAATATTGTGCTGCTCACCGATAGCGATGAGTGCGCCGAGCAGACGCTCGAGGCGCTGCCGCAGATTATCGATGGCCTTGTCGCCGACGGCTACAAGATCGTGACGCTCAGCGACCTGGTCAAGACGGACACGGCGTTGAGCAAAAAGCTCACCTCGCTCACCAAGGTTTCCATGCCCAAAAACGCCGTGTTCCCCCAACTCCCCGAGGACGACGACGCCACAGAGTAGCCATTGGGGACATGCTTAAACGACTGGTCGTTTAGGACGGTCTTAATCGCTTTGTCCCACCGTGCTCATCCGGCTCTATGTCACGGATACGTCAGCGTTTGGTATGCCTGCAATGTGCAGCGCATAAATTCGGTGCCGCAGCGCGATGCTGATGCTATAGTTACTGCGGTTAATGAGGGTCAAGAGAAAGGTTACAGGTGAAATCCAAACCTCGACCATACAGTCGATGACCCCATGCAGGTGCTTTCTGCGCGTGCACGGGGTGTGAGCGCCGAGCGGCGTGCCGCCCGCGCATGCGTACACATATCAAAAAGTCCACGGATTGCGCGCCGGCATGGTCGCGCGGTCCGCAGGAATAATGATGGGGAGCACCATTGAATTATCTGAGTGAGATGCTCAAATTGCCAGTCTTGGACGTCGACGGCGAAAAGCTCGGCGTTGTGAACGATTTTGGCATTGCAACCGGCGAAGTTTTTCCGCACGTGACGTCGCTCGCGTTCCGCGGTCCCGGCAAGACGCCGTTTATGATCAGTTGGCGCAAATGGGTCGACCGTATCGACGAGACGGGTGTACACCTTAAGACGTCGGCCACCGAAATCCGTTTTTCGTACCTGCAGCCGACCGAACTCTTGCTTGCCCGCGACGTGCTCAACAAGCAGATTGTCGACACGCAGGGCATGAAGGTCGTGCGCGTAAACGACATCAAGTTTTCCATGTCGGGCGAAAATCAGCTGCGCCTGCTGGGTGCCGAGGTCGGCGCCCGCGGTCTGCTGCGTGCAATTAGCCCCACGCTCGAGCACGTCGTCGAGGGCTTTATGAAGCACCTTGGCAAGCCGCTCAGCGAGGACATTATCGCCTGGTCTTACATGGACCTGCTCGATCGCTCGACTAAGAACATCCAGCTCTCGGTGTCGCACAAGACGCTTGGCGAGCTGCATCCTGCTGACATTGCCGACATCATCGAGCAGCTCGACCCGCGCCTGCGCGCGCAGGTGTTCGCGCAGCTCGACACCGCCCAGGCCGCCGAGGCCATCTCGGAGTTCGATGACGACGAGCTCATGACCGAGATGCTCGAGGGCCTGTCCGATACGGACGCATCGTCGATGCTGGCCATGATGGACCCGGACGACGCCGCCGACCTGATCGACGAGCTCGATTATGAGAAGGCCGAGAAGCTCCTGCGCCTGATGGGCGTCAAGGAGGAGAAGGCGATTCGTAACCTGCTGGGCTATGAGGACAACACTGCCGGCCGCATCATGACCTCGGAGTTTGTCTCCCTGCCCGCCACGGCGACGGTCGGTGACGCCATCGAGGCGATTCGCAAGCTCGACGAGGATTTCGAAAGCGTCTACTACGTCTATACCGAGGACCCGAGCGGCATGCTCACCGGCGTGCTTTCGCTACGCACGCTTATCGTGGCCGACCGCGACGCCACGCTGGGCCAGCTGGCCTATCGCGACCTGGTTTATGTGTCGCCCGACGACGACCAGGAAGACGTAACGGACGAGATGACCAAGTACGACCTGGTTGCCATCCCCGTTTGCGACGAGAACCGTCACATCTTGGGTATCGTGACCTTTGACGACGCCATGGACGTTATCGCCGAGGAGCACCAGGAGGACCTGCAGATCGCAGGCGTCGGCTCGGGCGACAGCGCGTCCGACGACTCGACGAATGTGCTTAGCTGGTTTGTGCATCGCCAGTACTGGGTTGTCGTGTGGGGCATTGCCTCGTGCATCATGGCAACAGTGCTGGGGACGGCGCTGGGCTCCGCGCATCTGGTGGTGTTTCCCATGTGCGCCATGCCACTCGTGTTGCTGGCTGCCTCGCGTATGGTGTCGTTCGTCAAGAACTACTTCCTGGAATACGACGGCCATGACGATGAGCCCAAGCCGTATCTGGGATTTTTCTTCCAGAGCACGGGCATGGGCCTGATTCTGTCGCTCGTGACCTACCTGTGCGCCCAACTGGTGCGCACCGCCGCGTTCCTCGACGCGCCCATGTTTGAGGAGCAACTCTTTACCGGTTGCTTTAACATCGCGGCCATCGTCTGCCTGATTGGCAACATGAGCGCCGTGATTTACCTGATGGTGCTGTTCTGGCGTGACGAGCACGACCTCAATACGTCGGGCACCGCCATGAACGTCATTGCTGTCATGATTTCGTGCGTGGCGTACTGCATCGCCGCGGTGCTGCTCACCATGTCGGTCATGGGGTAGGTGGTCGCGTGCAAAACACGAAGCAAAAGGCGAGCGCCAAGCAAAAGCTGACCATCGCGGCCATCTTTGGCGCCATGGGCCCTGGCCTTCTGGCGGCGCTTTCGGGCAATGACGCCGGTGGCATCGCCACGTATTCCAGCGCCGGTGCCAGCTATGGCTACAAGATGCTGTGGATGCTTCCTGTCATGACCGTGCTGCTTATCGTGACGCAGGAGACTGCGGCGCGTTGTGGCTGCGTCACAGGCAAGGGCTTGGCCTCGCTCATCCGCGAGCGCTTTGGCGTGCGCAGGAGCGTGCTGGCCATGGCAGCGCTGCTGATCGCCAACACGGCCGTTACCATCTCGGAGTTTGCGGGTATCGCGAGCGGCCTTGCCCTCTTTGGCGTGCCGGCGAGCATTTCGGTGCCGCTCGTGGCGCTGCTGGTTTGGATGCTTACCATGTCGGGCAGCTTCCAACGCATCGAGAAGATTCTGCTGCTGGTGAGCTGCGTGTTTGTGACCTACATCGTCGCTGCATTTATGGCTGGTCCCAGCTGGGGCGAGGTGGCGGTCGACCTGGTTGTGCCCAACATCCAAAACGACCCCAGTTACGTGTCGCTTGTGGTCGCAACGATCGGCACCACCATCGCGCCGTGGATGATCTTCTTGGCGCAGAACAACGTGGTCGATAAGAATGCGGGCGAGGACGATATCGTGCTGCAACGTATCGACACCGTGAGCGGCTCGATCGCCGCCGATGTCATTGCCGGCTTTATTATCATAACGACCGGTACGGTACTGTTCCCCGCGGGCATTCAGATCAGCGATGCTGCCGACGCCGCCCGCGCATTGGAGCCCATCGCGGGCCAGTGGTCCACGGTGCTGTTTGCCTCGGGCCTGGTCGCGGCGAGCTTCTTGGCCGCCTGCGTGCTGCCGGGCGTTACGTCCAGCGCTATCTGCGAGGCATTTGGCTGGGAGCGCGGTGCCGATCGCAGCTGGGACGAGGCCCCGGTCTATCGCGGCATTATTACGGCCATCATTGGCATCTCTGCCATGCTGGTGCTCATGCCCGGCGTCGACCTGTTCCAGATTATGATGACCTCGCAGGTCATCAACGGCGTGCTTTTGCCTGTGGTTCTGGTGTTCCAGGTGCTTATTGCCGCTGATCGACACATTATGGGCGCCAACCGCAACGGCCGCGTGTGGAATGTGCTCACGTGGGCGACTATCGGTGTGATTACGGTGCTGACGGTCGTCATGTTTGCTCTGCAAGCGATGGGCTACAGCGCGTAGCGCTTCTTTTGGACTCTAAACAGGTCGCCGCCATGGGCTGCGGCCTGTTTTTTGCCTGTTGTAGGGGGTCGGTTATATACGTGTGGGCAAAAAAAGCCAAATATGAGTACTGTTGCTACTCATGTGACAATTAAGACGAAGAAATTAATGAACATAAACAAGGTATCTGTTTATTAATTTTAATCCTGTCAAGTTCCAAACCCGCTATTGCTGCCGGTCCAAAGGGGCGTGGTGGCCGAGAGGGAGCCATTTTGGGCATTTTGCCTGCTACTAAAATGGTATCAGTACTCATATTTGGCATTTTTTGCCCACAGCCCTTTGGGGCCGGCTCGAAAAGAGCAATCTGGGGGTGTTTGCTGCGGGCGCGGGGCTTGCACTGTCTCTTATACACATCTCCGAGCCCACGAGACGGACTCCTATCTCGT
>UROO01000084.1 GCA_900549555.1 uncultured Collinsella sp.
AGATGTGTATAAGAGACAGCGTAGTACTTTTGCTCACGCAGCCAGAACTTGACCGGTACGGGGAAGCCCACCTTCTTGCGCGTTGCCCACTCGTCGGGCAGCGTGCGGTTGGCAGCGTGACGCAGGACGAGCTTGCAGCCTTCTTCGTTAACACGGTAGTTGGCGGGAATGTGCTCGGCAAACTCCATGACCTTCTTGTCTAGGAACGGGACGCGGAGCTCCAGAGAATGCGCCATGCACATCTTGTCGGCCTTGAGCAGAATGTCGCCCGGCAGCCACATGTTCATATCCAGATACTGTTTCTTGGAAAGCTCGCAGCAGTTGGGAACCTGCTTGTAGTACTCGGCGCACATCTCGGCGGCGTTCTTGCCGGTGTCATACGCGGGCTTGAGCACCTCGTCGACCTCGGAGGGATCGAACACCTTTGCCTGACCCACATACCAGCGCTCGGGAACCTCGGCGCATTTCGTCAGGAAGTTGTGGCCCTTAAAGTAGGGGAGATGCTGAACGAGCGAGCCCAGGGCGCGACGTACGCCGAGCGGCACGCGTTTCTTAAAGGAGCGCATCTCGGGGGTGTCCTCGTACCACTCGTAGCCGGCAAACAGCTCGTCGGCACCCTCGCCCGAAAGGACGACGGTGACCTCCTCGGAAGCCATCTGCGCCAGATAGTACAGCGGCACGCTGGAGAGGTTCGATTGCGGCTCGTCCATGTGGTACTGGATATCGGGCAGTGCATCGAAGAACTCGTCGGCAGTAATCATCTTGCGGACGTTCTTGATGCCCAGCTTGTCGGAAAGCTCGGCAGCGTAGTTGGTCTCGTTGAAGTTCTTGTAATCAAAGCCGACAGAATACGTGGTGTCAGGCATGAGACAGGCGGCAATGTAGCTGGAGTCAACGCCGCCAGAAAGGAACGAGCCCACCTTAACATCGGCGATACGGTGCGCAGCGACGCTTTCGTGCACGACCTTGTCGCACTCGTCCACGTACTCCTCGAAGGTCTTGGAGTTGTCGTCGGTGAAGTCACAGCTCCAGTAACGCTTGATGTCCATGGTGTTGGTCGTCAGGTCATACGTAAAGCAATGCGCCGGGGCAAGCTTGAACACGCCCTTAAAGAAGGTCTCCTCCGTGGCGGGGAACTGCAGCGTGAGGTAGGGGCGCAGCGCGTCGTGGTTGACAGCCTTCTCAAACTTGGGATGGTCCAGGAAGCTCTTGATCTCGGAGCCAAACAGCAGCGAGCCATCGGATGCCTGGTAGTAATAGAACGGCTTGATACCAAAGATGTCGCGAGCGCCAAAGAGTTTGTTCTTGTTCTGGTCGTGAATCACGAACGCGTACATGCCGCGCAGGCGGTTGACCAGGTCCTCGCCCCACTCCTCGTAACCGTGCACCAGGACCTCGGTATCGGCGTTGCAGTGGAAGGCGTAGCCGGCTGCCTCCAGCTTGGCGCGAAGCTCCTGGAAGTTGTAGATCTCTCCGTTGAAGACAATCGTGACCTTGCCGTCGTCGCTCGACATGGGCTGAGCTCCAGCTTCGGAAAGATCAAGAATCGAAAGACGACGGAAGCCAAGGGCAACGTTGTCGACGATATGCTGGCCGCCCATATCGGGACCACGGTGGATGATGCGATTCATCATGGCCGTGAGAACCAGCTCACTCTGTTCATCTGTACCGGTAAAACCGACAAAACCGCACATGCAAGATCCTTTCTGCTGACGGCTCAGGTGTACTGCCGCAAGGATTGCGGCAGTTGATGTCAAATAATCTTTACTATCATGCCAATCTTTTGTTTCGTGATAGGGCATAAGCGCCGAGCGAACCGAAAAAACCACGGCCCGATCTTCAGACGAAGCGGCGGGCCGTGGTTGCGAACGCTATGTATGAGCGGTTAGCGTTTGCTGCGCTCGGCGAGACGGTGCTCCACCTTGGTGACGATGTGGATGAGCGGAATCGTCACGACCAGATAGTAAAGTGCGGCGCAAATGTAGGGCGTAATGTTGCCCGTGGTTGCCGTGAGGTTTTTGGAGAACAGCATGAGCTCCATGACGCCAACGCTCGAAAGCAGTGACGTGTCCTTGTACAGCATAACGAACTCGCTGGTCATAGTCGGTATAACGCAACGTACGGCCTGCGGGATCACGATGCGCGACATAACTTGGGACCAAGTCATGCCAAGCGAGTAGGCGGCTTCCGCTTGACCATGCGGTACGCTCTCGATACCGGCACGGAAAATCTCGGCAAGATAGGCCGAGCAGTTGATGGCGAGCACGCCAACGCCGAGCGGCAGATTGGGCACGTTGAGACCGATCATAGGGAACCCAAAGAACGCAATGTAGATCTGCAGGAAGAGCGGGGTTCCGCGCAGGACGTTGATGTATGTCACGGCGATGCCGCGTAGCATACGACTATGACTGATTTTCATAAAGGCAAACAGCAAGCCGATGGGGATGGCGAGCGGAAAACCGATGGCGGTCACGGCAAGTGCTATGCCCCAGCCCTTAAAGAGCGAGGCGATTGAGGTGACGATAATCTGCGGCTTGCAGAACATGCCCAAAAACGGGTTGGAGTTCCACGCGGCAACCCAAGGCTGGGCATCGAGCCAGGCGACGATTTCTTGCACCATGGTGCTCTCCGAGACGCTGATGGTGGGGCTCTCGGGAAGATCTCGCTTGTCGCCGTCGGCGACATAGCTGCCGGTGACGGCATAGGCGCCCGCGTTGCTCGGGAATACGACGTCGGGGACGACAACGCGAATCTGCGAGCCGGCAGCGACGGGATTGGCGAACTTGATGACGAGCTTTGAACCGTCCAGCGAGCACGATGCCTTGACACCCGTCTGGTTCAGTCCGTCGAGCAGCGTGACCTTAACATCGGTGCTTTCAAACGATCCGCCCTCGGGCAGCTCAAGCTCAATTTGCGAAACGTCGCCCTCGTCGCTACCCGTTGTCGCCTCCCAGGTCAGGCGGGTTGCGATGCCGCCGAGCACGCCGTTGCCGCCGTCTTCGTTTGACTTGGCGGTCGCCGAGGTGACGGCGAGTGAAGCGCCCGTCGCGTCGTCTGAGCTCGAGGCATCCTCGTTATCGGACCCGCTCGTGGGTGCCATGCCAAACCACTTCTCGTACAGTTTGTCATAGGCGCCGGAGCTCTTGATCTTGGCGAGGGCATCGTTGATGGCCTGTGTCAGCCCGGGGTTATCTTTAGAGACGGCAATGCCAAACTGCTCGCCCGTCGGAACCTCTTTGATGATCTCCATACCGGTAAAGGAGTTCGAAACCATCCACTGCTCAACGGGCAGATCGCATACGACCGCCTGGCACTGACCGCTCATGACGGCGGTGAAGGCTGCCGTCCAGTCGTCAAAGTTGACGGTGGTTGCCTGTGGCAGGTTTTCGATTGCCCACTCCTCGGACGTGGTGCCCGACTGCACGGCAATTTTGACGCCCGGTGCGTTGAGGCTGTCGACCGTGTCGTATCCAGTGTTCTTTGCAACTGCGACGCCCTGGTTGGAGTCGATATAGGGGTCGGTGAAGTCGACCTCTTTCTTGCGCTCGTCGGTAATCGTGATGTTACATGCGCCGATATCGGTCTTTACGCCCTGCTTGACCATGGGAATAATGCCGTCGAACTTTTGCGCCGGCAAGTAGTTGAGCTCCAGACCGAGCACGTCTGCGATCATGCCCATGAGTTCATAGGTAAAGCCCTGGTCTTCGCCGGAATCGTTGACGTATTCAAACGGGGGCGTGGCCAAGTCACTTGCGACGGTGAGCTTGCCATTCTCGACGAGTGTGTAGGTGCTCGAGGCGTTCTGGGGGGACGAACAGCCGCTCGCGCCGATGATGGTGGCAAGGGCCACGGCGACCGTCGCGAAGGTGCAGACGATGTGCCTGGTCAACTGGACGCGTGCCGAGCGGTGGCGACGTTCGAAGTGTCGTTTCATCTGGAATCCTTTGCTTGGGCATGATGGGTCGGCATTGTGGGTCAATGAGGCACATCAAGACATTTGAATAAAGAATAGCACCCAGATTTCCTTGTATTTACGCGGGGTGGACACTGCTGCCATTTATTAACCCACGGCACAGTCCATGCAATTTTTTAGAAGGCTGCAGTGCGCGCAAGGTCAGGTGGCATATTAGGATGGTTGATAATACAGAATGTTTCATCGTTTCTGCCGCGGGACGTCTTTTGCCCTTTAAGGCTGAATTTAGCGAGAGAGGTCTTTGTATGTCGAGTCCGACACAAGAGAAGCTAACTCTGATGCGCTATATAGAGTTGCTCGAGGAAGATGACCTTGTTGTTTCCAAACCGAGCGCTTCGTGCGACCAGCGCATTGAGTTTGCGACTGATGACTCGCGCCAGGTGCGTCCGGGCACGTTGTTTGTCTGCAAGGGCCGCGCGTTTAAGCGCGAGTACCTGCTTTCGGCAATCGCCGATGGCGCCGTGGCCTACGTTTCCGAGGTCGATTACGATGTCGATGTTCCCGCGGTGATTGTGAGTGATATTCGTCGCACGCTCGCTGTGGTGGCAGATGCCTTTTATGGGCACCCGTCGGGTAAGGTGAAGGTCTGCGCCTTTACAGGCACCAAGGGCAAGTCGACCTGCAGCTTTTATCTGCGTGGCATTCTCGCCAACGAGGCCAAGCTTACTGGTTGTCATCGACCCGCTCTTAATACGGGCATTGAGTTCGACGACGGCATCGAGGCAGGCCCTTCCAAACTGACGACCCCCGAATCCTTCCTGCTGCAGTCTCGCATCGCGCATGCTGCGGAGGCGGGTGCCCCGTGGCTGGTTATGGAGGCATCGAGTCAGGGCCTCAAATACGAGCGCACGGGCAAGATCGCCTTTGAAGTCGGCGCCTTTACCAATATCGGCGAGGATCACATTTCGCCGATTGAGCATCCGACGCTCGAGGATTACTTTGCCAGCAAGCTCAAAATCTTCTCGCAGAGCCGTTTTGCCGTGGTCAATCTCGATATGGATAAGGTCGATCGCGTGCTCGAGGCGGCATCTCGTTGCGAACGTACGGTGACGTTCTCCCTGACCGACGAGCGTGCCGACGTGCTTGCGCTGGCGATTCGCAATGGTGACTGCGGCGTGGTGGCAACGGTGCGCACGCCCCGCTTTACGCGCGACATTGTGATTCCCACGCCGGTTAAGTTCAATGTGTCCAACGCGCTTGCCGCTATTGCCTGCGCCGAGGCCCTGGGCATTTCCGAAGAGGGTATCGTCCACGGCTTTGAGGGCGTCTTCGTTCCCGGCCGTATGGAGCTCTATCCGTCCGTATCGGGCAAAATCTTGGGTATCGTCGATTTTGCACATAACGGCATGAGCCTCGAGACACTCCTGCGCGACTTGCGCGAGAACTATCCCGAGCGCGAGCTGGCGGTTGTATTTGGCGCTACGGGTGGTAAGGGTGTCGATCGACGCACCACGATGGGCATTGCCGCTGGCAAGTATGCCGACCGAATCGTGATTACCGAGGATGACCCCGGCCCCGAGGATGTCGAGGATATTTGCGCCGAGATCGCGCGCAACGTTCAAGCGCAGGGAAATGATAACTGGCAAATCGTGACTGATCGCGTTGCCGCTATCGAGACCGCCGTGCGTGAGACCGTCCGTCCTGCCGTGGTCATCGTGACCGGTAAGGGCGAGGAAGAGCGTATGCTGCGCAAGAACGGACCCGAGCCTTGTGAGCGCGACGGCTCGATTCTCAAGCGCACCCTTGCGGCGTACGACGCCTAAGACCAGAAACCCCTTCTACGTAATGGAGTGACCATGTCCCACAATACCCTGCCGACCGTCGCTGAGCTTTCGGGCGAGATGCGCGAGCGTCTTGCCAAGGTTAAGTACGTCTTTACCGACCTGGACGCCACCATGCTCGCGCCCGGCTCGTGCGTGCTGCGCGACAACGACGGCAACCCCTCGACCAAGCTCGTCGAGGCTGTCGTGGCACTTGCCCGCGCCGGCATTCAGGTGGTTCCCACCTCGGGCCGCAACCGTACCATGATCCACGAGGATGCGCGCGTGCTCGGCCTCAACTCCTACATCGGCGAGATGGGTGGCCTGGTCATGTACGATCTCAAGGCCAACGATTGGGAGTATCTGACCGGCGATATGCCCTACGACCCCGCCTGCGGCCTCACGCCGCATCAGGTGATCGAGCAGACCGGCGTGTGCGAGAAGATTCTCGCCCGCTGGCCGCATAAGATCGAGTACCACAACGATATGTCGACTGGCTACAAGTACCGCGAGGTCACCGTCGGCATGCGCGGCGATGTGCCCGACGATGAGGTCCAGG
This sequence comes from uncultured Collinsella sp., assembly GCA_900549555.1. Classification (GTDB taxonomy): domain Bacteria; phylum Actinomycetota; class Coriobacteriia; order Coriobacteriales; family Coriobacteriaceae; genus Collinsella. The sequence goes on from UROO01000084.1 coordinate 6,293, forward strand.
CCATCCTGGACGAGGCCGGCTGCGGTCTGGTCTGGGCTTGCAACGGCCATCTGACTCACCTGTCCAAGCCGACGACGCTCGAGCTTAATCGCGTCGAGGACGGCCGCGCCTTCAACATCAATCCGGCGGGTCTCAACAAAGGCGTTGCCATTGCGCGCTTCTGCGAGCACCTGGGGATCGAGCGCGAGGAGACGCTTGCGCTCGGCGACTCCGAGTCCGACTTCTACATGGCCGACCATGTTGGCATGTTCTGCCTGGTCGAGAACGGTCTGACGAGCGCCGGTGCCCCGGAGTTCTTGGATGCCTGCGACAATGCCTATATTACGCGCGGCAAGATTGTCGACGGTTGGGTGGCAACGGCCGAGCTGTTGGTCGCGGCCCGTTCGTAGCGCGACGCATCACGCATGGTCGCATTTTTCGAGAGAGAATCTGGTGAGGTAATGTCCGATATCGATAATCTGGCCGGGGACACGCGTCCGATCGGCGTGTTCGACTCGGGCCTGGGCGGCTTAACGGTCGCGCGCGCGATTGCAACGGCGCTTCCGCACGAGTCCGTCTACTATTTCGGTGACACTAAGCGCTGCCCTTATGGCACCCGCACCGAGGACGAGGTTCGCTCGTTTGCGCTGCAGGCGGGCCGCTGGCTATCGAGGCACGACGTTAAGATCATGGTCATCGCCTGTAACACGGCGACCGCCGCGGCCTTGCGTCTGGCTCAGCAAGTGCTTGACGTTCCCGTGATCGGCGTGATCGCTCCGGGCGCACGTGCTGCCATCAACAGCACGCGTACGCGTCGCGTGGGCGTGCTCGCCACCAACCTCACCATTCGCTCGGGTGCCTACACGCGCGCCATTCAGGACTTGGATGCTGGCGTCGATGTGTATGGCTGCCCGGCCTCGAGCTTTGTCGAGGTCGTCGAGCACGAGCTCGCCTCGGGCGCGCACCTGCAGGAGCAGTGGCTCGAGAACGAGGATATTTTTGATACGCCAGCCGTTCGCGCGCTGGTCGGCGCCACAGTCGAGCCGCTGCACGATCGCGGCATCGATACCGTGGTGCTCGGCTGTACGCACTTCCCGCTGCTGGTGGGTCCCATCCGCCATGCGCTGGGACCCGGGGTGCGCGTGGTGAGCTCCGCCGAGGAGACCACCCGCGAGCTGACCGATATCCTCACGCGCCGTGAGCAGCTGGCGGGCGATACCGCCGAGCCACAGCATCGCTTTGCCACCACGTCTGACAACATTGCCGAGTTTGCGGTGGCGGGTAGCTTTATCTTTGGCCAGCCGCTCAAAAGCATCGAGCACGTCGATATCGACGAACTCGGTTAGGCTCGCAATGTCGCCGGAGTCTTCGCCGCATCTTTTGCCGAAAGGATAGTTCCATGGAATACATGCAGGTCAACCGCGCCAACGGCCGCGCCGCCAACGAGCTGCGCCCCGTTAAGCTCACCCGCGGCGTCATGAAGCACGCCCACGGCTCGTGCCTGGCTGAGTTCGGCGACACGCGCGTACTGTGCGCCGCCACCATCGAGGAGGGTGTGCCGGGTTGGCGCAAGGGCGCCAAGGCCGGCTGGGTAACGGCGGAATATGCGATGCTGCCGGCCTCGACCGGTAAACGCTGCAAGCGCGAGCATGCCAACCGCAAGGGCCGCTCCATGGAGATCGAGCGGCTTATCGGCCGCAGCCTGCGTACCGTCGTCAACATGAAGGCGCTCGGCGAGTACACCGTTACCGTCGACTGCGATGTGATTCAGGCCGATGGCGGCACACGCACGGCGAGCATTACCGGCGCCTGGGTGGCGCTGCACGATGCCCTTGCCATGTGGGTCGAGGCGGGCAAGCTCGAGCGCATTCCGCTCACGGGCCAGGTTGCCGCGATTTCTATGGGTGTCGTCGACGGCAACACCCTGCTCGACCTCGATTATTCTGAGGACAGCCACGCCGAGGTCGACATGAATCTCGTCGCTACCGACACCGGCGAGATGATCGAGCTCCAGGGTACCGGCGAGCAGGCGCCCTTCGACCGCAAGCGTCTCAATGCCCTGCTCGACCTGGGCGACAAGGGCATTGCCGAGCTCATCGAGCTTCAGCGCCAGGTCCTCGCCTAACCTGCCAAAAAGGGACAGGTTTATTTTGGTAGGTTTTATCTGGGAAAAAGTCGAAGTATAAGACTGTCGTAGATTGAGAGGGGAGAGAGGCCGAGGCCCTCGTCGTCCCCAACACGGCATTGCTATAGAGCTGTCTCTTATACACATCTGACGCTGCCGACGAACTCTAGGGTGTAGA
>UROO01000085.1 GCA_900549555.1 uncultured Collinsella sp.
ACCACATGCCGTTTGGTGCGATTGAGTTTAACCAGATGAGCGGCCGCGCCGGTCGCGATGGCCGGCCCGCCGTGATCCATCTGCTCTATTCGTCGCGCGACGCCCGTATTAACGAGCGCCTGCTCGATTGTTACGCGCCCGAGCGCGATGAGCTTGTCACACTCTATCGAGCGCTGCAGACCATGTGGCGCTCCAACCGTGGCAAGACGGGGGACGATTCATTCTGCGCAAGCGATATCGACATCGCTCAGATGTGCCTTGCCATCGACGCGCGCACGCCGGTCGATGAGCGCTCGGTGGCAAGCGGCCTGGGAATCTTCGAAGAACTCGGTTTCTGCCGCGTTTCGGGGTTTGACGATACGCGTCGCATCGCGATGGCAGAAAACCCCGGTCGCGTGCAATTAAGCAGGTCAATTCGCTATTTGGAGGGCTTGCGCTCGCGCATGGAGTTCTCGGCTTTCCGGAGTTGGGCGCTCGATTCGTGCGCTTCTGATATGCTAGCCAAAGTTAACCGCCCGATCGTACCGCGGGCCTAGGGGAAGGGGACCTCGATGGATGCCGCAGCCCGTACCGCCCATGATTCCACCCTCCAGCCTTTTTCTGAGATGGAGCACTATAAGCATGCCGATGAGCTGCCGCCCGAGATTATGGCGGACAGCTACGACAAGCTGGAGCGCCTGTGCCTCAAATATATGAATGAGGATGACTTCTCCAAGGTGGAGCAGGCCTACTGCTTTGCCGCCGAGAAGCACTGCAACCAAAAGCGCCGCTCGGGCGAGATGTACATTAACCATCCCGTCGAGGTTGCCATCATTTTGGCCGATCTTAAGATGGACTGCGATGTGGTGTGCGCCGCGCTGCTGCACGATACCGTCGAGGATACCGAGACCTCGCTTACCGATGTTTCCGGCCTGTTTGGCGAAACCGTGGCAGAACTCGTCGACGGCGTGACCAAGCTCACCAACATCGAAGTCGACAGCATGGACGAGAAGCAGGCCCTCACGCTGCGCAAGATGTTCCTTGCCATGTCCAAGGACATTCGCGTCATCATCGTCAAGCTCGCCGACCGCCTGCATAACATGCGCACGCTTGCCGCCCTGCGCGAGGACCGCCGTCTGTTTAAGGCGCGCGAGACCATGGACGTATACGCGCCTCTGGCCGACCGCCTGGGGATGAGCTCAATCAAGTGGGAGCTCGAGGACCTGTCCTTCTTCTACTTGGAGCCCGATGCCTACCAGCGCATCGCGCGCATGGTAGCCGAGTCGCGCGAGGTTCGCGAGCGTTATCTGGCCGAGACCATCAAGACGCTCACCGACGAGCTCAATCGCATTGGTCTTGAGGGCTTTCAGATCAACGGTCGTTCCAAGCACTATTGGTCCATCTATCAAAAGATGAAGCGCAAGGGTAAGGAGTTCTCCGAGATTTACGACCTGGTGGCGCTGCGCGTCATCACTCATTCGGTGCGCGATTGCTATTCCACGCTTGGTGCCGTGCATACCTTGTGGCATCCCATGCCTGGTCGCTTTAAAGACTATATCGCCATGCCCAAGGTCAATAACTACCAGTCGCTCCATACGACGGTTATCGGCCCCACGGCCCGTCCGCTCGAGATTCAGATTCGAACCTATGAGATGCACGAGCAGGCCGAGTACGGCATCGCCGCCCACTGGCTGTACAAGAAGTCGGGCGGATCGTCTGCCTCTAAGACCAACGATGCGCAGCGTCTGGACGACCAGATCAACTGGCTTAAGCACTCACTCGACTGGGCGGCGTCTGACGAGATTACCGATGCCAAGGAATACCTGCACTCACTGAAGGTCGACTTGTTCGACCAGGAAATTTTTGTCTTTACGCCCAAGGGCGAGGTCATGGCGCTTCGTGCCGGCTCTACACCGCTCGACTTTGCCTACGCCGTTCATACCGAGGTCGGTAACCACTGCGTCGGCGCCAAGATTAACGGTGCGGTGGCGCCGCTCACGCACGAAATCAAGACGGGTGACCGTGTCGAGATTCTGACCAACAAGAGTTCTAAGCCGTCGCGCGATTGGCTCAAGATCGTCAAGACGCCTTCGGCCAAGTCAAAGATTCGCCGTTACTTCGCCGCCGCGACCAAAGACGATGACGCTGCGGCCGGCCGCGATATACTGGCCAAGGACCTGCGTAAGCGCGGGTACGGCATCTCTACGCCGCGATCCACGCGTGCGCTCAATGCCGTGGCGGAGCAGTTTAACTACAAGCAGCTCGAGGACCTGTTTGCTGCCGTCGGCGCCGGCAAGGTTGCCCCGCGCGCTGTGGGCAACAAGGTCGAGCAAATCTTGGACCCCAAGCCCGAGGAACAGGTCACCAAGGCCGAGGCTATCGCCGAGGTCGTGAAACAGCCGGCCCGAGGCTCCAACCGCAAGCCGCAAAAGCGCGGCAAGAGCGCCAGCAACGGCATTATCGTTAAGGGCGAGAGCAACAGCGGCCTGCTGGTCCGTCTGGCCCATTGCTGCAACCCCGTGACGGGCGACGACATCGTCGGCTTCATCACACGCGGTCGTGGCGTTTCGGTACATCGCGCCAACTGCCCTAACGTCAAGGGTCTTATGGAGCATCCCGAGCGCATGATCGATGTGGAGTGGGACGGCGCTGCCGACACCCTCTTCCAGGTCGAGATCGTGGTCGAGTGCCTGGACCGCATGGGCCTGCTCAAGGATGTCACCATTGCCATTGGCGATGCAGGTGGCAATATCCTTTCTGCCGCCACGTCGACCAACCGCGAGGGTATTGCAACCCTGCGCTTTATGGTCGAGATTTCGGATGCGAGCGGCCTGGATCCGCTGCTGGCATCGATTAGCAGCGTCGACTCGGTCTACGATGCACGCCGTTTGATGCCTGGCGAGGGTGGGGCTCAGCTCAAGCGTCGCGTATAGGCGCGACGAACGTGCCGCATTATCGATATTCGCTACACTCGAGGCATCGTTTGATGCCTCGAGTTCTATAGAGAGGAGAGGGGCATGAGTGCTGTGTCCTTGGATTTAACTCCCAAGGGATCGGTCGAGATCGAGACATTCGTAAACGGTCCTATTCAGACCAATAGCTATGCTGTTATTTCGGACAATGAGTGCGTGATTATCGATCCTGCATGGGAAGGCGAGCGCTTGGTAGAGCATATTCGAGCCGAGCATCCCGGCGTACGCGTGCTTGGCGCCGTATGCACTCATGGCCATGCCGATCATGTTGGTGGTGTTGCCGGCGTGCGAAGCACCGTTGGCGAGGGCTGCCAGTATGAGCTGTGCGCTAAGGATGTGGCGGTGCCGCATGCGAACATCGAGGAACAGCGAGCTATGTGGGGCATTGAGACGCCCGACCCCGGGGAACCGACGCGTCTGCTCGTCGAGGGCGATACAATCGAGGTGGGCGATATCTGCCTGCAGGTGATCGAGACACCAGGGCATACGCCGGGCGGGATCGTCTTGTTTGCTGCCACCGGGCAGGGAAGCATCGCCTTTGTTGGCGACACGCTGTTCCCGGGCAGCCACGGCCGTACCGACCTTTCCGGCGGAGACGAGGCGGCGATTCTGCGCTCGCTCTCCAAGCTCGCCCGGCTTCTCCCGCCCGATACCGTTTGCCTAACCGGCCATGGCGATTCGACCACTGTGGCACGCGAGCTTATGCAGAACCCTTTCATGCAGATGTAGCTTTGTAGTCAGCTTCTGAAGCACGAGAAGCGTCCAAACGTCAAGATATTTTCCCCAACGGGTCGATTCTGTAGGGCAAACGGTCAAAAAAAGTCTGTTTGGACGATATTCGTGAACAAACAAACGTTTATGCCCGGATGCGCCGTGGTAAAATCTCAGGCGTTATCGGAGCAACCTTACAGGAGGTTTCTTTTATGCTCGTCAACGCAGCAGACATGCTCAAGAAGGCCGAGGCCGGCAAGTACGGTCTCGGTGCCTTCAACACCAACAACCTCGAGTGGACCCTGGCTATTCTCCAGGCCGCCGAGGAGGCCAAGTCTCCGCTGATCCTTCAGTGCACCGCTGGTGCCGCTAAGTGGATGGGCGGTTTCAAGGTCTGCGCCGACATGGTCAAGGCTGCCGTCGAGGCCACAGGCGTTACCGTTCCCGTCGCCCTTCACCTCGATCACGGTTCTTACGAGGACTGCTTCAAGTGCATCGAGGCCGGCTTCACGTCCATCATGTATGACGGCTCTCACGAGGAGACCTTCCAGCTTAACCTCGACCGCACCAAGGAGCTCGTTGAGCTTGCCCACTCCAAGGGCATGTCCATCGAGGCCGAGGTCGGCGGCATCGGCGGCACCGAGGACGGCGTGACCTCAAGCGGCGAGCTCGCTGATCCTGCCGAGTGCAAGCAGATCGCTGACCTGGGCGTCGACTTCCTCGCCTGCGGTATCGGCAACATCCACGGCGTGTACCCTGCCGACTGGGCTGGCCTTTCCTTCGAGCGCCTGGGCGAGATTAAGGCCCAGACCGGCGACCTGCCCCTCGTCCTGCACGGTGGCACCGGCATCCCCGAGGACCAGATCAAGAAGGCCATTTCCCTGGGTATCTCCAAGATCAACGTCAACACCGACCTGCAGCTCGTCTTCGCCAAGGGCGTCCGCGAGTACATCGAGGCTGGCAAGGATCAGCAGGGCAAGGGCTTCGACCCCCGCAAGCTCCTCAAGCCTGGTCGCGACAACATCGTTGCTCGCACCAAGGAGCTCATGGAGGAGTTTGGCTCCGTCAACATGGCGTAAATAGCGGTTTAACTTCCCGCCGGAGGCCCCGTTTCCCCTACGCTGTTTCCCTCGCGCTCACCTGGCTTCGCCAGAAGTTGCGCCAAGGAAACAGTTCCGGGGGACGGGGCTTCCTTCGTTTAACGCCGCAGGGTTACTGGGCTGATTTCATTTTTGCTACCGTTCGGCGGTGTTGATGGCTCCCTTGTTGGGGCTTTCTTTTTATCTCGCTACAATGGGCTTCGAGAGTTCTAATGACTTGGAGTTTGGTATGGCTGTTATTAATGTGCTGCCTTCGGATGGGAAGGTTATTGACGAGGGTCCTGTTGGTTGCTCTGTTGATGTTTGCTGTGATGACTTTCGTTATCTCGATATTGGACTGCCGCCTGAGATTCTTCGTCTTAAGGATGCCGGGTATTTGACGCAGGCTGTTGCCGCCTGCGATCGCCTTTTGGAGCAGAACCCTGAGCCTTCGCTGGCTGCCTGCGTTCGCGCCGAGCGGTATCGCATGCTCGAGACGCCGCTTCATTTTTCGGTGTCGCGTGATCGAGCCATTGCGATGATTCGCGAGGAGTGGCCAGAGTTTACCGAAGAGCAGTTTGACGACCTGATTGATCGTAAGCGTATTGACTGGCGCTTTATCGATGGCGAGCTGTTCGTTCTCGACAACTTCCTCAATTCGCTTCGCGTGTATCCCAAAGAGGTCCCCGGCATGCGTCCCGATCCTGTGGACGGAATTGCGCTACGCAACCAGATGCTCAAGGAGATGGAATCGCAGAATGGGCTGTCTCGCGTCATCACCCTAAAGGCATCTGTGTCTGTCCCCGGAGCTCTTGAGGGGGAGGCCGTTCGCGCGTGGCTTCCCGTTGCCGCCGCCTGTCGTCAACAGTCTCATATCGAGGTTCTCGATATGACGTCGGAGGGTACCGTTGCCTCTGAAAACGTTTCGGCTCGTACTGCCTCTTGGACATCTTCGACTGAACATTCATTCTCGGTGACCTATCGCTATCACATCGATGCCGCCTATTGCGATATCTATGGTGGCGCGCTCCCATCGCATCCCTGTATGGACACGCCGCTGCCCGAGGACACTTCTGAGGACCGTCCGCACATTGCGTTTACGCCGTACCTGCGACAGCTGACGGAGCGTGTTATTGACGGGCTCGAGGATCCGCTCGATTGCGCTCGTGCTATCTATGATTACCTGACACAGCATATCGACTATCGCTATCAGCCACCGTACCTGCTTTTGGGATCTATTGCCGATGACTGTGCACACTCGCTCCGCGGCGATTGCGGTGTTATGGCGCTCACGTTTATCACCATGTGCCGCATTGCGGGCGTTCCTGCCCGTTGGCAGAGCGGCCTGTATGTTGCGCCCGATTCGGTGGGGCCGCACGATTGGGCTGAGTTCTATACGCCGCAGACCGGTTGGCTCAACGCCGACGTGTCATTTGGATCTTCTGCTCGCAGGATGGGGGAGGAGTGGCGCCGCCGTCACTACTTTGGCAATCTCGACCCGTGGCGCATGGTGGCCAACAATCGATTCCAGGCCGAGTTTGTGCCTGCTTTCGATGGCATGCGCGAGGATCCCTATGACAACCAGATGGGCGAAGTCTCGGTTAACGGACGTGGATGTCGTAAGCGGGAGATGTTGCGCAAGGTTGAGCTTATCGAAATGCTCGAAGTTCCATTTTCGGACTAATCAACAGAAAGCTGTGATAAACTAACTCACGCATTACGTGCCCGAGTGGCGGAATTGGCAGACGCAGTGGACTCAAAATCCACCGTTGGCAACAACGTGCGAGTTCGAGTCTCGCCTCGGGCACCATACATGCAAGTGAGCGTTCAAGGGGGTCAAGACCCCCTTTTTCGTGCCGAACTCGCGTGAGAGCGCGGAGCGTTAAGCAAACAGGCCTGTGGCCTGTTTGTAGCGGAGCGTGGCGAGGGCGCCGTGCGCCCGAAGCCCGGGGCTTCGCGAAGCGAAGACCCTTCGAGTCTCGCCTCGGGCACCATACATGCACCTGCGCTTCAAGGGGGTCAAGACCCCCTTTTTCGTGTACGTAATGTGATAACGCGCGGTACGTGTTATCATTCGCAAGGCGTTGTTCCCGCAATGCCCTAAAGAGGAACCCGAGGGTTCCCACCTTTTGGCGCCAATGAGCAGCTGACTGGTCATACAACCTAGATTCCCTTCCTCATACCGAGGATGTCTATGTGTACGACCTGGTTGCAAAGAAGCGCCGGGTTATTTTTTTATGAATGGAGGTAGGGAAAATAGCTAAGTCTGATGACACCCGCATCAACGACGAGATCACTGCATCTTCGTGCCGTTTGATTGGCGTCGATGGCTCTCAGCTCGGCCTGTTCGCCATCCGCGATGCCCAGCGCGTCGCTGACGATCAGGGTCTCGACCTGGTCGAGATCGCTCCCAACGCGGAGCCGCCGGTCTGCAAGGTCATGGACTACGGTAAGTTCAAGTACCAGCAGGCCATGAAGGCCAAGGCCGCTCGTAAGAACCAGTCCAAGGTCGAGGTCAAGGAAATGAAGTTCCGACCCAAGATCGACGTTGGCGATTACGAGACCAAGAAGGGCCACGTTCTGCGTTTCCTCAAGAAGGGCGCACGCGTTAAGATCACCATCATGTTCCGCGGCCGTGAGATGGCTCACCCGGAGCAGGGTCTTAACGTTCTCGAGCGTCTCGCCGAGGATCTCAAGCCTTACGCTACGGTCGAGTCCAAGCCTAAGATGGAAGGCCGTAACATGCTTATGCTGCTCGCCCCGATTAAGGGCGCCTTTGATGAGGATAAAGCGGCAAGCGATACCAAGTAACTAGTGTTCTGTAACCGATTAAGGAGTATTTCATGCCTAAGATGAAGTCCCACAGCGGCACCAAGAAGCGTTTCCGCAAGACTGGTACCGGCAAGCTTATGCGCGCCAAGGCTTTCAAGAGCCACATCCTGAGCAAGAAGTCCACCAAGCGTAAGCGTGGCTTCCGTCAGGAGACCGAGATCGCCGCTGCCGACCGCAAGGTCATCAAGTCGCGTCTCGCCTAAGTTCGCGTTCCCGTTTTTCGTTTTACCGTCTAGGAGTTGATAGAACATGGCACGTATTAAGCGCGCTGTTGCCGCCAAGAAGAAGCGCCGTACCGTTATGCACCGTGCGAAGGGTTACTACGGTGCCGCTTCGCGTACTTACAAGCATGCTAAAGAGCAGGTCCAGCACTCTCTGCAGTATCAGTATCGTGACCGCCGCAACAAGAAGCGCGAGATCCGCTCTCTCTGGATCACCCGCATCAACGCTGCCGCTCGCCTGAACGACATCTCTTACTCTCAGTTCATGCACGGCCTGAAGGTTGCCGGTATCGAGCTCGACCGCAAGGTCCTGGCTCAGATGGCCTACGAGGACATCGAGTCCTTCAACGAGCTGGCTGCCATTGCCAAGAAGGCTCTCGAGGCCTAATAGATTCTGTTGAATCGCCAGGGGAGTGTCGCACTGTGCGCGACACTCCCTCTTTTTTATCGAAAGCGCTGGTTTACAAAGCAAAAAGCGCGGGTAGAAAAACACTTACAGGTGACCGATCTTTATATGTCTCTTAACCGAAGGGTCATCATCTGATACGTGCGGTCTTGCTGCACTCGACTTTCTACTTCCAATATAGAAAGCCATAGATTGTGTAGGACTTGTGAAGAGTGGAATTGACGTCCCACATCGCTTCGCGGTCTGGCAATATATCTCCTTGCCGCGCGGCCCGGTGGGACCGGATCAGCCGCA
>UROO01000086.1 GCA_900549555.1 uncultured Collinsella sp.
GAGATAGGAGTCCGTCTCGTGGGCTCGGAGATGTGTATAAGAGACAGGTTCTATTATGAGCGAAACCAATAACTCGAACGAGGTCGTCGTCAGCATCAAGAATCTCCAGAAGGCCTTTGGCGATAACGTGGTCCTGCGCGACATCGACCTTGATGTGCACAAGGGCGAGGTCGTCGTAGTCCTGGGCCCTTCGGGTTCGGGCAAGTCGACGATGCTTCGCTGCATTAACCGTCTCGAGGAGCCCACGAGTGGTTCGATTGTCGTCGAGGGCGTGGATGTGTGCGCCAAGGGCGTTGACCTCAATAAGGTGCGTACGCACTTGGGCATGGTGTTTCAGCAGTTCAACCTGTTCCCGCACCTGTCGGTCAAAAAGAACGTCATGCTTGCGCAGCAAAAGGTGCTCAAGCGCAGCAAGGAAGAGGCCGAGAAGATTGCCATCGAGGAGCTGACCAAGGTCGGCCTGGCCGAGCGCATCGATTTTATGCCGAGTCAGCTTTCGGGCGGTCAGCAGCAGCGCGTGGCCATCGCCCGCGCCCTGTCGATGAATCCGCACGTGATGCTCTTTGACGAGGCCACGTCGGCGCTCGATCCTGAGCTTGTCCGCGATGTATTGGGCGTCATGCGCGATCTTGCGCATGACGGTATGACCATGATCGTGGTGACGCACGAGATGGGCTTTGCCCGCGACGTCGCCGACCGCGTCGTCTTTATGGACGGCGGCGTTATCGTGGAGGATGGCACGCCGAGCGAGGTCTTCGACCATCCTAAGAGCGAGCGCACCAAGGCGTTCCTGGGCAATATCTCCTAGCCGCTTTATATGACTGACATAGCAGAAAACGGGAGCTGGATGTGATCCGGCTCCCGTTTTTGTTGGGACGCGAATGTGTTTTGGCGCAGAGCGCGTTACGGGCGGAGCTCATTGCCGCTAGGCGAGCTCGGCTCCAAGGGCGCGGCAGGCCGCCTCGCCCTCATCGTCGGGGGCGTCGTAACAGATGACGGAGTCGACCACGTTGACGCCTGCCTCGTCTGCGTCGGCCTTCCAGTTGTCCATCCACTCGCCCTCGGCCCACGAGTAGGAACCAAAGAGGACGACCTTCTTATCGCCGAGGGTCTCCTTGACTTCGTCCCACATAGGCTGGAACTCATCGTATTCAAGCTCCTCGGAGCCCATGGCGGGGCAACCGAAGGCGAAGGCATCATAGTCGGCGGCCCTGCCGGCAGAGAAGTCGGCGCAGGGGATGACTTCGGCCTCGGCGCCCGCGGACGTGGTGCCCTCGGCAACGAGGTTTGCCATGGCCTCGGTGTTGCCCGTGCCGCTCCAATAGACGACGGCGATCTTGCTCATGTTGAGTCCTTTCGGTTGTGCGGCGTGCGGCCGCGGTTTGTACGTTCTATCGGGTCGCCTGGGCAAGGTGCGCCAAGCTGCAGCCCTGCTGATAGATAAAGGTGAGGTGTTGGGTGCAGGCACGGTACGCATCAAACGTCGCAAGTGCCTGCTCGACATTCGTATAGACCTTCCAGGCTCCAAAGATCTTGTAGTTCTCGCCACGCTGGGCGATGAACTCGTATACGTCGTCGCAGGGGTACCCCAGGAAGTAGCCAATCTCGTGTGGAAATTCGCAGGCGCAGTCGTTGTTGCAGCAGACTTGCTGATCCAGTGCGCATCGAGTCTGGCCGCAGGCGCATTCCGCGGCGTTATTGCTCGCGAGCGTGATGCGTGATGCCAGGTGCACAAGACATGCCGAGAGGTTGCCGGTGTCGTAGCCCTTCTTGGCGAGTGCCGTTTTGGCGCGCGGGTCAGCAAGGTAAGTGGCGAGGCTATTGGGCCGATATGCGTATACGAGCGCCCCGCAGGGGCGCCAGACCAAAACGCTCAGATGGATACCGAACGGATTAAGCTCGTGATTGCACCGGGCGATAACGTTGAGCAGGCGTGCTCGGCGATCCTCGATCGCCGCAGTTACGCTTGAGCCGTCTTGATCGGCATAAACTCCTGGATAGGTAAAGAGCGATGCCGGTTTGATGCCCGCGAGCGTGGGGGAGCAGTTGCGCACGACTGCCGCCTGAAACGTTGGGATGTCTATGGTTCGAGTCACGACGCTCCTTACGGATCTAAACTGTTAGCCTAGGAAAACTTATACACGAAAGTAAGCCTTGGTCAACTAAAAAGTTTGAATAGGGAAACTAATTGACCGAACGGACATGATTTTGGGTTAAGATGGAGACACCCCATGGGGGTATCTAGATAGTGCTACTTGAAAGGGGAACGCATGAGTGACTTGCTCAACCCTGCGAATCTCATCGTGCTGGCTGTCATTGCCGTCGGCATGTTTTTTGGACTGCGTCGCATTGCCGCTTCGACACACGGGAAGAGTTGTTGCAGCGATGGCGCGAGCGGCAAGAGGGCCAAAAAGGTTGTTGTGGTGGATACCGATGCATCGCACTATCCCTATAGCGACGAGCTGCTCATCGGCGGCATGAGCTGTGACGGCTGCGCTCAGAACGTAGCCAATGCCCTCAATACGCTTGATGGCGTGTGGGCTACGGTGACGTATGCGGACCACACGGCACGCGTACGCTCGAAGCGCCCGGTTGATCGCGACGCACTCGAGACGGCGGTGAGGGGCGCGGGCTATTACGTTATGAAAATGTAGGCGTTGCCCTCTCCGGTGGGTACCAGCCTCCTGCCCATTGTGACTATCGGTATCCAAAAATTTGCGCAAAAAATAACCTTTAGATGCGGCAAAAGTGGAGTTTGGTGACGGTTCGCGCGGAATTCGTTACCAATTGAGCATCTATTAACCCGTTCAAAAAATTACAGGTGTATATTTATACGCTGATTATTGCTGTGCTCAGATTGCAATTAACCGTGGACAGAAATGAAGAATGCTAAAGCTGGGCTTTAGGACAGGGGAGGTTATAGCCTTATGAGACGAGTGGGAGCACTTGGCTTGGTGGCAGCGCTTGCCGCTATCTTGGTATCGCCGCTGCCGGCGCATGCCGAAGATGCTTCGGGTGCCGTTACCTACAATGCGGGAAATGGGTATTCCTTTGAGAAGCTCTCGCATCCTACGGTAGGAACGTCGCAGCCGGATGGCATCGTCGACTACCAGGGTAACGGTGCCGTTGCCGTTCCGGGCGCCGATGGTAATACGGCCAACAACGAAGGCGATCGCGGCCAGAGCTACACTTGGGCGGCTGCGAGCTATGGTGACTGGCTTTATGTGGGCACCTGCTATGCGGCGATGGGCAACACGCTGACGCTCATGAACGGCACGCTGGGCGATTCCTTTGATGCCGAGACCATGCGCCTGACGCTGGAGGCCATGTTTAACGGCACCTTCTTCTATGGACAGCAGAAGGAGGACGGCACGGCCGACAAGGACAGCGGCGGCATCTTGGTCAAGATCAATACCAAGACCGGTGAGACCAAGCTGCTGCTCTCTGATTCGCTCAACGGCGTCGCTCCTTTGTTCCGCAATGCCGTGAGCTATAAGGGCAAGCTCTATTTCTGCGGTAGCGTCAGGACCAATGGCGGCAAAAGCGGCCTGCCTGCTGTATATGAGATCGATCCTAAGACGGATGATTGGAAAGTTGTCTATCAGGGCCTTTCGAGCATGCAGGATTACGGTGCTGCCTACAAGCAGGGCATTTCTACCGGTATCCGCGGCATGTGCGTCCATGATGGCCAGCTCGTCATCAGTAATGTGGGTAAAGACGCGAACGGTAATTTTGTGTCGACAATCCTGACGTCGTCTGACCCCTCGAAGGGCCAGGACAGCTTCACCGAGATTGCTAACTCGGAGACGCTGTTTAACTATCCGGCGATTCGCTATAAGGACAGCATCTACGGCGGCGCCATTTGGGATATGGTCTCGTACAATGGCCATCTCTATGCGACCATCTGCACCGGTACGCCCGAGAACGCTCCCGATGATAATTCCATGCAGTCGTTTGCCATGGTCCGTGGCGACAAGAACGCCGACGGCAGCTATACGTGGACTCCGATTGTTGGCGACAAAGCGGACGGTGCAAAGTACTGCTTTGGCATCGATCCTGCCCGCACCCGTTCTGGTGCTGCCAACCTCATCGTCTACAACGACTACCTCTATATCGGTGAATACAACGACGAGGAGATTGCTCTCGAGCGCATCCTGTTCAACAAATCCAACACCGAAGAGGGCGGCAAGAGCGGCATGGGCGGCGTTGACTGCTCGTTTGTGAATGCCAATCTTGAGCAGTCGGTCAGCATCTACCGCATGGACAAGGACGAGAACATGGAGCTCGTCGTTGGCGATTCCACCGACATGTTCCCCGAGGGCGGTATTTCCGGCCTGGCTTCGGGCTTTGGCCGAAACGAGAACCAGTACATTTGGCGCATGCAGAAGTTCGACGGCAAGCTGTATATCGGTACCTTTGATACCGCGAGCCTGCTTGAGCCGATCGGCCAGTTCTCCAATGGCGACATTATCGATATGACGCCTGAGGAGTGGAACTCTCAGGTTCAGCGCCTTAGGGACCTGCTCGATCACCTGCTCGACAAGAAATCGCCTGACGACCCCATCGTTCCCGTGAACACGCTTGCGGACGATGATTCAAACGAGGCCGTCGAGGTCGATGACGAGAAGGCTGAGGCCGTCGAGGTCGATGACGAGAAGACCGAGGTTGCTAAGGGCTTTGGCGATCTGAGCGATGCATTGGATGAGGCTGCGGGCGACCTTTGCGATCAGGCCGCGACGATGTCCGCGGACGTTGAAGACGACGCTGCTTATGTTCAGAAAATCGATAGCGAGATTGCGTACTTCAAGTCCTTTGCCGATCAGTATCAGGACATGCTCGATAGCTATGAGAGCCTAAAGCAGCAGTACGAGGATGCCTATGGCACCGAGCTGCCGGGTGATATTCAGGATGCGCTCGATAAGCTGCTGAGTGCGGAGAACCTCAAGAAGTTGCAGAGTGTCCTTACGTGCATGTACTACCTGCGCGATGCCGAGCGCGGCTTTGATATGTATGTGACCGAGGACGGCGTGAACTTTACGACGCTGACGACTAACGGCTTTAACGATCCGTATAACCATGGTCTGCGCACCTTTGCGGTGACCAACCAGGGTCTGTGCCTTGGTACCGCCAACCCGTTCTATGGTTGCCAGGTTTGGATCCAGCGCAAGGAGAATTCGGAGAATCCGATTGATCCCGGTACTCCGGATCCGACGAAACCCACCGATCCTTCGCAGCCGGGTGGCGGCAATCAGCCTGGTGGCAGCCAGACGGGCGGCAACGACCAGTCGAGCAGCACCGCGACGACCGTTTCGACGACCACTAAGAAGACTCCGAAGGACGGCTCGCTGCCTCACGCTGGCGACTCGACCCTCACGCTGGTCTTGGGATTGCTGGTTGCAGCTGCCGCAGTGCTTGGCATTGCTCTCGTCTTGCGCAAGCGTTCTCGTTGCTAGGCTCGACCACGCAGCTCGATGCCTTGGATATCGTCGAAGTTGATGGCGATATCCCTGAGTTTGAGCAGCTTGAATGCGGGTAACACTTCGTCGAGAATGCCCGTGCGGCTACGATAGCCGTACATATCGTAATAGGTGACGCGCACCAGGTCGCCGCGTTTGAGGCCCTCGAGCTTTTTCGAAAGCTCGAGGGCTTTTTCTTCCGTGAGTTCGCATTTGGGCTCAACAGTGATCTCTTGTTTGCGCACGAGCTCGTAGTATCCCGTGAGGGCGGCAAAGGGCATAAACTGCGCGGCACGGCCGGCGCGGACGGCGCCGTTGGCGGTGAGCTTGGGGTCGGCGGATCGACGTCTTCCCTCGGGGTCCGCTAGACGTTCAAAAGGCGTCGGTGGCCGCATCGGCTGTTGTTGGGACTTAGGCACGATGTCCTCCTACCTGATCGTTGCGTTCGCGTGCGGTGGCGCCGGCGGTGAAGCTTAATCCCTTGACGAGCGCGTTCTTGCCGTACTTGCCCTTCACGGCCAGGACGGCGCGCGCCAGGTCGCGCTCGCGCTCATCGGCCTTAACATCGCTGAACAGGTCGATAGTGGTAAATTCCTCGGGCATGAGGTTGCCAAATCCCAGGTTGATGCGCTTGACCGGTCGTTTGGGATCGACAGTCTTCGCCCAGAGCTCATCGAAATAGCCCATGATCTTCTTAAACGAATTGGTGCGCTCGGGCAGCTTGCGCGAGGCGTTGGAGTGCGCAAAGAGCGCGGCATAGCCACCACGCGGCTTGCCGCCGTGTTCGCCCACAAAGATGCCGTCAATCGCCTGTGCCTCTCGCACCAAACGTCGGCGTTCGTCGTCGCGTTGGACGGGCTTGGGCGCGCGGGGCGCGAGCTCGGGGCCGTCGGTTGCGGCGGGTTCGATGCTCGACGTGCTCGAACGCAGGTGCCCGCATCCGTCTACATATTGTGCTGTGCCGCTGGCGTCGAGGCGGCGTATGTCGGCGCGCTCGCTCGCGTAGCCTACAAAGAGCGAGATGCTGTTGCACACCACGTGCCTATCGACTAAGTCCAGCACAGCGTTGTCGACCATCTCGCGCAAGACGGTGTAGGCCCGTTCATAGGCATAGCCTTTCGAGAGCACCTGTCCTGTGGTAGTTGAGGTTGCCTGCGGGCGATAGGCCTGAATATCGGCGATAGTTGTCGGCTCGCGCCCAAAGGCGTGGTCGATAAGATACTCGGCATTGACGCCGAGCTCGTCGTAGAGCAGGTTTTCGTCGAGCGCCGCGACGCCCATCAGATCGTAGACGCCGTATTTTTCGAGTCGTGCTGCCACGCCGGGCCCAATGCCCCAGATGTCGGTGATGGGGCGATGGGGCCAGATCTCCTTGCGAAAGGTCTCGTCATCGAGTATGCCGATGCGGCTGGGTACGTGCTTGGCGGTAATGTCGAGTGCCACCTTGGCCTGGAATAGGTTGGGGCCGATGCCAACCGTTGCCGTGATGCCGGTGCGCGCCAGGACCTCGTCGCGCAACATGCAGGCGAAGCCTTCAGCGTCGGTGTGATAGAGGTCCAGATAGGGCGTCACGTCGATAAAGCATTCGTCGATGGAGTAGACGTGCACGTCCTGTGGGCTCACGTATTCCAGATAGATGCCGTAGATTTTCGCTGACACTTCCATGTAATGCTGCATGCGCGGTACGGCCTTAATGTAGTCGATGCCATCGGGTATTTCGAACAGGCGACAGCGGTTGTGTATCCCGAGGTCCTTCATGGCCTGTGTGATGGCGAGGCAGATGGTCGTGCGCCCGCGCGATTCGTCGGCAACGACCAGGTTGGTGGTGAGCGGATCGAGCCCACGATCGACGCACTCGACGCTGGCATAGAACGTCTTAAGGTCGATGCAGATATAGGTGTGACGCTCGTGCCCCACGTGTCCTCCCATCAAACACATGTTCTTATCGAATACATGTTCGATAATACCCGCTCGTCCGGACATCGTCAAAACCTGTCCCTTTTTGGTAGGTATGGTCGTGCGGCTGCATCGGGTTTTTTTAACGCAGCTCTAAAGAGTGCGAAACAGCTCGGAAAACCTTGCTTCGTAGCATGAGCCTAACGATTGATACCGCCTATACGCACGGAAGGGTTGTGGGAAAGATGGTCAATTATGGGTTTGGTATGCCGACACGCTTGGTTGCGGATGGGGATGTGGCTCGCTGGTGCGGGCGATTGGTTGCCCACTATGGCGGCACTAAGGCACTGGTCGTGCTGGGAGGCGACAAGCACACGCGTGATGAGCTTGTCTCGGCGGCACTCGGCTCGCTTGATCGAGCTCTGCTCGAGCGCGTGCTTTTCCGCTGCGGCTCGGTTGAGGGCGACGGGGGAGACGAGCTGATCGACGAAGCCGTGGCCCTGGCGACCGA
This sequence comes from uncultured Collinsella sp., assembly GCA_900549555.1. Classification (GTDB taxonomy): domain Bacteria; phylum Actinomycetota; class Coriobacteriia; order Coriobacteriales; family Coriobacteriaceae; genus Collinsella. The sequence continues at coordinate 7,864 of UROO01000086.1, forward strand.
CGAAGGGATGGACTTTGTATTGGCGATTGGCGATGCCGATACTGCTGGCTTTGCGCGCGAACTCGCGCGTCGCATGGCGTCGTTCGATGCCGGCGAAGACGGTTTTGTCCCTTATGGATGCATTGTCTCGGAGGGCAAGGTGCCTGCTGTCGCGGGCGTCGGCGAGGTTCCCGTTTTTGCCATCATCGCGCCCGAACTGCTGGAGGGCATTGGGTCTCCTCTGCGTGAGTTGCTCGGCAGCGTGTGCGCCGCGGCCTAGTATTTGGCATAAAGGGATGGGTTATTTTTGGTTGGTAAAGCGTTTGACCTGCCAAAATAAACCTGTCCCTTTTTGGTCGGTTGCCGTTTGGGGGCCGATTGGCAACGCTCGCTGATTATAGTCTTGACCTGCGCTAGAATAGGGGCATCTGATTATCCGGGCGCATGGAGGCGTGCGCCCGTATGCTGAGGAGGACTCTATGGCAACTGTTGCCGCACCTATCGATGCTACGTCGACTGCCGCTTGGAAGGCGCTCGAGGCTCATCAGGAGAAGCTCGAGGCTGAAGGTATCGACCTCAAGGCCTGGTTCGCCGCTGATGCCGAGCGCGTGAACAAGCTGAGCTT
>UROO01000087.1 GCA_900549555.1 uncultured Collinsella sp.
GAGATAGGAGTCCGTCTCGTGGGCTCGGAGATGTGTATAAGAGACAGGTGATGATGACCGGCGCCAGGCCGCGCGCGATGGCAGAGAGTGGCGCGATGTCAAAGCTCATGAGCCACGTGGCAAGCGGGTCGGACAGGCTCGTCGAGGCGACGGCGGACGAGGCAAAGCCCACGAGCGTGATGGCGACCTGGATGGTGGCGAGCAGCTGGTCGGAATCGGCGGCCAGCTTAATGGCGCGCTCGGCGCGTTTGTCGCCTTCCTCGGCCTCGTGCTCCAGCACAGCGCGCTTTGCCGTGGTGAGCGCCATCTCGGACATAGAGAAGTAGCCGTTGATGAGGGTCAAAACGAGGGTGGTGATAAGGGAGATGGTTATGTCCATCGGGAGTTTCTCGAACCTCCAAGATTCGGGCGTCAGGGTAAAACGTTGATGACGGATACGGCAATTGCGCCGGCGCCCAAGCGAGGACGCGGGCGCGCAGGCATGGTCGCTAGATTACGAAGAGGATCACCGCCATGAACTGGAAGATGCTGCCGGCGAGCACCCACAGGTGAAACACGCTGTGCAGATAGCGCACGTTTTTGGCGATATAGAACGGCACGCCCGCGGTGTAGCACACGCCGCCGACGGCAAGCAGGGCAAGTGCCACGGGGTTGAGCAGCGACACGAGCTCGGGCAGCTTAAAGACAACGAGCCAGCCCATCAGCAGGTAGACCAGGCCACTTACCCAGTGCGGTTGACGCTCACGCATAAAGCACTCGAGGGCGATGCCGATAATGGCGATGGCCCATACGGCAAAGAACAGCGCAGGACCGCCATCGTTTGCGAGCGTGATGAGGCAAAACGGCGTATAGCTGCCGGCTATGAGCAGGTAGATGCAGCTATGGTCGATGATGCGAAACACGCGCTTGGCGCGAGCGGGCTGAATCGCATGGTAGAGCGTAGAGGCTAGATATTCGAGGATAATGCTGACGCCATAGACAATCGCCGCGGCCATGTGGGCCGGGCCTCCGCCGCGCAGGGCGGCGAATACGATCAGGAGCACCAGGCCCGCGATACCCAGCAGGCAGCCGACACCATGGGTGACGGAGTTCATGATCTCCTCGCCCACCGTGTAATGTGGAACGGCCGCGGTCTTGGGTCGCGGCTTAGAACTGTCGCTCGAATCGGGCATGCCGGTTACATCCTCCAACGTAAAGAGTTCTCAACACTATATCAAAGCGTCTAGGTACGTGCGAAATTTGCACCATACGTGACCCTTTGTTTACCCATTCTTTGCCTGTTGACGCATCAACGGCGAACGTCCATAATGCGCTTGCGTAAAATGTTGATGTATTAACATCTTATAGGAGAATACCGCATGGCTCAAAACGCACGTTCCCATCGAAAGCTCAAGATAGCCGGCATCGTTGCACTGGTGGCTGTCGTTGCGCTGCTCGGATTTGCCGGCAACTTTCTGTTTGACTTCGCGCTGAATCCCCGCGCGCCATACACCATGAAGATGATGCAGGATAGCAAGAACGACAAAGAAGGTGAGCAGCCGGATGCCGAGGACACCGAGGCACGGGCATGGTTTAAAGAGAACCGCGAGAGCAGCAGCCTCACCGCAGATGACGGAACCGAGCTTGCCGCTTGGTATTTTGCCGCCTCGGAGAACACCCACGATTACGCCGTCTGCCTGCATGGATATACCAACGAGCCCATCGGCATGGCCCGATACGCCAAGCGCTTCCATGACCGTGGCATGAACGTACTCGCACCCGCAGCTCGCGCCCACGAGCGCTCCGGCGGCGACTATATCGGCATGGGCTGGCCCGAGCGGCTCGATGTCGTTGCATGGATTGGGCGGATCGTTCAGGCTGACCCCGAGGCGCGCATCCTGATCTTTGGCGAATCGATGGGCGCGGCGACCGCCATGAACGTGGCGGGAGAATCTTTGCCGTCCAACGTGAAATGCATTATCGAGGACTGCGGCTATACGAGTGTTTGGGACGAGTTCTCTCTGCAGCTCAAGGACGTGTTCGGCCTGCCCAGCTTTCCCTTGCTCGATGTAGCAAACTTGGTGTGCAACGTGCGCGCGGGCTACGACTTTCATAAGGCGAGCAGTGTGGAGCAACTCAAACACGCGACGGTTCCCATGCTGTTTATCCACGGCGACCAGGACACCTTTGTGCCGTACAGCATGCTCGACCAAAACTACGACGCGTGCGCCAGCAAGGTCAAGCAAAAGCTCACCATCCATGGCGCCACCCACGCCAAGAGTGCGCAAGTTGACCCCGAGCTCTACTGGAGCACGGTCAACAAGTTCCTCGACGAGTATTTTTAGGCGAATAGCAACGTCTGAGGCTTTATCTAACCCCCTATTTTCGGAAGTATGCGGAAAATCTGGAACTGCCGACCAGACCGCAGTTTTACCAACAATTTATCAGGGGTTTTGTTGCCAAAAAATGTCGTGTGCTCGGCGGTCTCGAAATTTGCCGCATACTTCCGGAAAACCGCCCGAGAGCGTTGCGCTCGCGGGCGGCTTTTGCTCAACTAACGCTACAAAGGCGCTTGTTTTGTCCAATGGACAGGTGCTACTTGACCTCGATGAGCTCGTACTTGCTCGTGCCCAGGCCGATCTTCTCGGCGTGCGCGATGCAGGTGCGCCAGTCGGTGTCGGGATGCGTGATGCAGAAGGGGTCCTTGGCCTGATCGCCCTCCAGATGCTCGTGGTTGTGCTCCATCTTGGCCGCGCTATCGGTAAGCTCGGTGTTGGGCAGCGGCTCGGATGCCATGACGGCATCGGCACAGGCCTGGTCGATGGCGACCGGGTCGAAGCTCGCGAACATGCCGATGTCGTTGACGATAGGCGTATCGTTTTCGGGATGGCAATCGCAGTTGGGGCTGATGTCCATGGCAAGCGAGATGTGGAAGCTCGGACGGCCGTCGACAACGGCCTTCGTATACTCGGCGATCTTGCAGTTGAGCACGTCGGCCGCAGCGTCATGGCCGGGCTTGATGGCGTCCTGGTTGCACACGCCGATGCAGCGGCCGCAGCCCACGCAGCGATCATGGTCGATAGCGGCAACGTGAACCGTACGGGTGTTGCCGTTGGCGAGCTCGCGCTCACGGGTGTCGTCAAACGAGATAGCGCTGTGCGCACAGACCTTTTCGCAGGCACGGCAGCCAATACAGTGCTCGGTCGCGACGTTCGGCTTGCCGGCGGCATGCTGCTCCATCTTGCCGGCGCGGCTGCCGCCGCCCATGCCCAGGTTCTTCATGGCGCCGCCAAAGCCGGCCTGCTCATGGCCTTTAAAGTGCGTGAGGCTGATCACGATATCGGCATCCATGAGTGCCCGACCGATCTTGGCCTCGCGCACGTACTCGCCGCCCTCGACCGGGACGAGTGCCTCGTCGGTACCCTTGAGGCCGTCGGCGATGATGATCTGGCAACCCGTGGCATACGGGGTAAAGCCGTTCTGATAGGCGGTATCGATGTGCTCGAGCGCGTTTTTACGGCTACCGACGTAGAGCGTGTTACAGTCGGTGAGGAAGGGCTTGCCACCCAGCTCCTTCACGACATCCGCGACGGCGCGGGCGTAGTTGGGGCGCAAAAAGCTCAGATTGCCCAGCTCGCCAAAGTGAATCTTGATAGCGACGAACTTGTTCTCGAAGTCGATCTGCTCGATACCGGCGTGACGTATGAGGCGCTTGAGCTTGTCGAGCTGGCTCTCGCGAGCATGCGTGCGCAAGTTGGTGAAGTATACCTTAGCGGGTGCTGCGGGTGCAGTTGCGGTCATAGATCTATCCCCTCGGTCTATATGGCGTTACAGACATAGAGGATGGTACCCGTTGAAGCGGGGTTAATGTCAAGCACGGCGCCCAGTCATTGGGTACTCATTGGGGACAGACTTAAATGACTGAAACCACTCATTGGGGGCAGACTTAAATGAGTGCCTCGCCACCTGGCAGCTAAGGGACGTTCCTTTTCTGCCGGCAGTTAGGGACAGTCCTTGCCAGCACGGCCGGCGAGCCGGCGAATCGGCAAAGACTGTCCCCGATGACTGGTCGTTTAAGAACGTCCCCAATGACTACTCTTGGACTTTGAGGGCCTCGGCCAGGCTGACGCGCTTGATGGAGCGCGTGTGCAGCAGCGCCACGACCAGGTAGGTTGCAAAGCCGATTCCTGCGCACGCCACCATAGACCAAGCGGGCACGTAGATCTCGATATTGCCGTTGTAGGCGAGCAACATCGAGCGGAAGATGGCCGTGAGCGAGCCAATGATCACGGGCAGGCTCAGCACGAGCGACGCCACCACGCACAGCGTGATCGAGCGGATGTACAGATGCGAGATCTCGCTATCGCGATAGCCAAAGACTTTCATGTAGCTGATCGAACGGGCGCTGTGGTCGATCACTGCCTTGGTCAGCAGGTACATAAACAGCAGGAAGATGAACACCGCAAGCCCAACCATCATGCCGATCATCTTGCTCATCATGCCGATGAACTGGTCACCCACGGCGCGCATGTCGTCGGGCGTGGTGTCGCCGGCAAAGTAACGAGCATCGAGGCCGAGCTTCTCGTCGCTCACATAGCCGTTAAAGTAGGCGGCGTCGTTGTCGAACAGCTCGTTAAAGTCGTCGATGCTCATATAGATATTCATGTCCGACTTGGAGCCCCAGGCACAGCCCTTGCCCGCGTACTCAAGGGAATAATGCTCGCCCTCGTACTTGTCGCCGAGCGTGACCTTCTGACCCTCGCTCCAGCCAAACTTATCGAGCAGACCGCCGCCAAAGACGACACGCCCATCGCCGACGTCCAGCCCTTTCCAATAGCGCGAATCGGATGAAATGCCGTAGACGGAAATCGTCTCCTCGCCATTTCCATCGCCGCGGTCGTATTGCAGCTGGTAAACGGCGTATTTCTCGGCCTGCGCGATTGCACCCGCGTCGTTATCGGTCGTATTGACCGGGTGGATATCGTCGTTGTCAGTGTCGATCTTAGAGGCCTTGTCGATCAGGCTGATGGCCTCATCGCGGTCGCAGCCGAGGGCATCGGCAAGGTCATCAAGGCGCGCATAAAGCGCATCCTTCTTGTCCTGGACCTTGGCAAGCGCGTCCTGCGCCGCGGCCAGGCCCTCGGCAGACGGAGATGCGGTCGCGGCATCGGCTGCCGTCTGCGCCGCATCAGCCGCGTCGTCAAGCTCGTCATCCGCATCCCGGGCGGCGGAAAGCAGCGCGCCGTCAACCGACTGCAAGCGCTCGAGTGCCGACCACTGCTCGCGCTCCTCGGCAGTGCCCTCGAGCTCCAGCGGCGCCTTGAGCGTGTACTGGTGCTCGGCGACCAGGCTTGTCTCGAGGTTGTCTGCATAGTGCGTCATCGTGGGCAGAATCGCCAGGCCAAAGAGCAGCAGCAGCGACGCAAATGCAATGCCCACGAAGAGCGTGGCGAAGTTGCCCAGATTGCGCAGGAAGATACGCAGGCGGAAGCGGGAAACAAAACCCATGCGCTCCGACAGCTGCAGGCCGCGCTTGGTACCCGACTTGCCGCTCGCTTCGTGACGAAGAAACTGCAACGGCGTCTTGCCCATTTTGCGAAGCAGACCCACCAGCGTGATGAGGATGAGCGCGGCGGCGGGAACCACGGCGCACTTCGCACAGATCTCCCAGCTCCAGTACACCTGGAAGGGCGGCAGGCTGTACGAGCCGTAATAGAGGCTGCGCATGGGCTCGGTAAAGAACACGACGCCGAGCGCAGTGCCCAAAAGCGCCGCGACCACGCCCACGATGGCGGGAAGCGCAAGGTAGTGCAGCACGATCTCGCGTCGACGATAACCGCTGGCGAGCAGCGTGCCGATGATGGCGCTCTCCTCCTCGATGGTGGCGTCGGTAAGGACCACAAAGACGAACGCCATGATCACGATGATGATGTCGAGCAGCGTCATCCACATCATGGAGTCGCCGTCCACGTCGTCGCGCGCATAGCCAATGCCCTGGTTGGAATCGACGTCGATGAGGTCATCCACGCGCGCATCGGCATCGGTCAGCGCCTCGACCATATCCTGCTCCGCATCGATGCGATCAGCGGTGGGGAGGTCGCGATCGGCAAAGGTGAAGGAATAGGTGTAGGCAGGCGCGCCACCGGCGTCCTCAAGCGCGGCAAAGCCGGCGTCGGTGACCTCGGCCACGCCATAGGTGATGGTGTTCACCGTAAAGTCCGAATTGTTGAGGAACAGCGCCTGGCTATCGGGCTGAGTCATGATGCCGCAGATGGTGTAGGTGCGACCCTCGAGCTCGACTCTATCGCCCACGGACAGGTTGTTATTGGTGGCAAAGACACGGTCGATGGCCACCTCGTCATCCGTCTTGGGCTCCTTGCCCTCACAGTAGGACGCGATATCGACCTTGGTGCGGTGCGCATAGGTGCGCAGCGTGCGCTTGGTGCCGTCGTCGCCGGCGGTCTTTTTTATGATGGCGTCGATGGAGAAATTCTTGTAGAGCGTGACGCCGCCGACGTCGTCGGCCGCGTCCTCGGCGGCCTTGAGTTGATCGTCGGTAGCCTCGAAGGAGGTGGTCACGCGGCCGTCCTCAATCGTGTACGCATTGCGCATGTCGTCGATAAGGCAACCGATGGAATGCGCCGCGAGCAAAAAGCCCGAGGTAAGGGCGATGCTTCCGCACATAAGCAAAAAGATTCCCAGGTACTTGCCGATATTGCGGCGCAGCTCGCGCGGGAGACGTTTTGCGAGAGGTGTCATGGCGCCGCCTACCAATCGAGCTCGGCAGCCGCGACGGGCGACTCGTTGAGCTCATCTTCGACGATGCGCCCGTCGCGCAGGCGCAGCACGCGATTGGCCATGCGCGCGATGGCGGCATTGTGGGTGACAATGATGATGGTGCAGCCGTAGGTGCGGTTGACATCCTCCATGAGCTGCAGGATTTCCTTGGATGTCTTGTAATCGAGCGCGCCCGTAGGCTCGTCGCACAGCAGCAGGCCCGGGTTTTTGACGAGCGCGCGACCGATGGCGCAACGCTGCTGCTGGCCGCCCGAGACCTGGCGCGGGAACTTGTTGCGATGTTCATAGAGGCCCAGCGAGCGCAGCAGGTCGTCGACATTGAGCGGGTTTTTGGACAGGTGCGCCGTGACCTCGATGTTCTCTTTAATGGTGAGGTCGGGTACCAGGTTGTAGAACTGGAAGACAAAGCCCAGCTCGCGGCGGCGATACTCGCCCAGGTCGGCGGGCTTGAGTACGGTGAGGTCGCAGCCGTCCACCAGAATGGAGCCGCCGTCGGCATCCTCCAGGCCGCCGATCAGGTTAAGAAACGTGGACTTGCCCGAACCCGAAGGCCCCAGCATGACGCAGATCTCGCCGCGGTTGATGGACGTGTCGATGCCATCGAGTACCGTCAGGCGCGCATCCCCATCGCCATAATGCTTCTTGAGATCCTTAACCTGGACGTAGGCTTTCTGCGTTGCCATGGTATCCCCCATTGTTAGCCTCGTACTACTTTATGAGCGTAATAGTAAACCTTGGCGAACTATTTTGGGGCGAGACCTGAAATTTATTTCAGACTAGTCATTGGGGACGCTCTTAAATGACTAGGTGGCTAGGCGCGGGATTTGGCGCGTGCGAGGGCCAGGCCTGCGGCGGCAATGGCCACGGCAAAGAGTGCCGTGACGCCCAGGTCGCAGGCAATGTCGCCCAGCACGGCGGACGTCAGGTCCGCGGCGAGCGCCTTGCCGATCGCATCGTTCACCCAATATGTCGGCACAAAGTGCGCCACCGTCTGCACGGCCGAGCCCATGAGCGACAGCGGCATCCAGGCGCCGCCCAAAAACGTCATGAGCATGCCGAGCAGGTTGCCCACACCGTTGAGCAGCTCCTCGCGCGCACCCAAGCTCGAAAGGGCAAAGCCAACGGCCAGCGGCGTGCACGCCAGGGCAAACGTCGCCGCCAGCGCCAGGCACACGCGACCCACGCCGACCTCGGCGACCGCGCCGGCAAAGCCCACGACGCCCATCATGCTCGACACAAACCAGATGCAGACGGTGAGTACGGCGGCGGCCGCAAACACGGCAAGCGAGCGCCGGCGCTCGGAGATTGGACCGGCATCCATACGACGCACGCGCTCGGGCTCGTTCATGCCCGAGAACACCAGCCCCACCGACACGATGACCGACGAGATAATCGCGTACGCGCCAAAGTTGAAGTACGACTCGAGCGTGGCGGCGGCAGTCGAGTCGACCTTGACCTGCTCTATCTCGACCTCGGCACGCTCGAGTCGTACTTCAACTTTGGCGCGTACGCGATTATCTCGTCG
>UROO01000088.1 GCA_900549555.1 uncultured Collinsella sp.
TAGGAGTCCGTCTCGTGGGCTCGGAGATGTGTATAAGAGACAGGCCTCGCTATCCCAAAGGAACGTCGTATACGCAAAATTAATCACGCAGCCCGCTTCGGAAAGAATCTTCCAAAGAGATCCCACTGATTCGCCCTGACAAATGGAATTCGAAGAAACGAAAGCGCATCGAATGTTGGTGCCCTTGGAATAGTCGGCCGCCTTTTTAAACCAGCCAGCAACATAGTCCAGTTTTCCCGCATTGCTTAACCCATCGAACAGCGAGGAAACATCATTCGATTGTTCTTTTGACTGCATGGCCTGACCCAAGAACGGCGGGTTTCCGAGGACGTAGTCGACCCCATCAGCCGCGACGACGTCGTTCCAGTCGGTACGTAGCGCGTTGGCGTTGACGATGCCCTCATAGTCCGTGAGCGGAAGTTCCTGGTAGACGCGCTGCGTCACTTTTGCGGTGTCAGCGTCCGCCTGCTTCTCGGCGATCCAGAGAGCCGTGCGGGCAACGCAGCAAGCGAAATCCTCCAGCTCAATACCATGGAAGTTTTTTAGGTTAACCAGCACGTCGCGATCGCCGGAATCCTCGAAGCTGAACGATGCCTGATCGCCCTGGAGCTCGAAAAGAATGCGGTTCTCCAGCTGCCTCAGGCAAAGGTAGCTTTCGGTAAGGAAGTTGCCCGAGCCGGCGGCAGGATCGAGGATAGAGATGCTGCCGATCTTCTTATGCAGGTCCTTGAGCGCACGGGTCCTCGCGCCACCCGCGACGGGCTTGGCGCAGGCCTCATCGAACTCGGCTTTGAGGCCGTCGAGGAAGAGCGGGTCTATGACCTTGTGGATGTTCTCGGGGCTCGTGAAGTGCTGACCGTTTGCGCGGCGGTGGTCGTGGGACAGCGCGCCCTCGAAGATGGAGCCGAAAACCGTGGGGCTCACGCCCGACCAATCAAACTCCTGGCACCCCTCGACGATGAGCGTATGGCGGAAGTTCTCGGACAGGGGCGGAATCTCCGTCTTCTCGCGGAAGAGGCCGCCGTTCATGTAGGGCAGTTTCTTCAGCCAGGGCTCGGCGTACTTGTCGCGTTCCTCGTCCTTGGTGTCGAGCCAAACGAAAAGGTCCTTGAGGCCGCGCCTGAGATCGCCTGCCGAGAAGTGGGCGACGTAGTCGCGGAAGGCGTTGGGGGCCACGAGTCCCGAGTCCTCGCAGAACATGAGGAACATGAGGCGCGTCATGAGCACGGAGAGCGCATGGTGATTCTCGGGCGTGTCGGGATCATCGAACGCCTCGGCGACTTGGTCATGGAGTTTCGACATGATCTTGCCGGCCTCGACGGAAACGGCGCGGGAGATCGTGGCCGGGGCCTCCGCCCCGCCCTTGAGGAACTGAATGGCAGCGAGGTTCTTGGGGAGCTCGGCGAGCGGCAACTTGAAAAGCGGCTCCCTGCATAGCGAATCCCGCTCGCGGTCGAAGACCCAAAACTCGGCAAAATTGCAAGCGATGATGTAGCGCGGCTGTTGGGAGAGGGGCATACCCTGGGCGTAGGCGTTGCCCTGCTTCGCGGGCGTCACCTTGCGGCCCTGGCGCGTCTCCTCCTTGGCGAGGTCGATTCCCAGCGACTTCTGTTCGACAAGGGTTTTGGCCGACGGTATGAAGACGTCGATATACCCATCGTGCGTGCTCGCATCGGTGGAGACGGGCTTCTCGAACTCAAGTCTCGAGACCGCATCCTCAACACCCAGGACATTCTGATAGAAGTCGATCCAGAACCGTTGCGTGTCCTGGTTCTCATTTCCCTTGTTCGCCCACCTGCTTGCAAAAGCTTCTGCATCGGCTTTCTTTCCCGGCATACGGACCCTCACTTGATAGCCTTTTCCACTGAGGAAGATTCTACGGGTTCTTCACTTCTATTTAGCTGGTTTTAGTTTTATTGGCATCTGTTTTGCCTTGGCGGTCGTTGCAATCTGCTCATATTCCGCTCAGGAGTCCTCGCAGCATTGTCAAGATAAAAGAAAACAGCTCAAAGGAACAATACCTCTGAGCTGCTAAAAGTCTTGGTCGCGGGGGCAGGATTTGAACCTACGACCTCCGGGTTATGAGCCCGGCGAGCTACCAGACTGCTCCACCCCGCAATGTCTGGGCGCCTCATGTGCGCAAGAAAGAATATTACGTGGGAGTTCGGTAAACGGCAAGGAAAATCTCGTAGAGCATAATTCCTTCATATTTAAACCCCTCAGTCCATATCACCGTAAATGAATCGCAGCCGAGCGCCGTCGACGGCGCGTATACAATGGTGCGCGTCCTTTTATGCCAACACTGGGAGTAGACATGCTGCTCGCTATCGATATGGGAAACACGCAGACGGCCATGGGCCTGTTTGACGGAGACGAGCTGGTGCAGTCGTGGCGCATGCCCACCGACCGCTCCTATACCGCCGACGAAATCCATGTGCGCCTGATGGGTTTCTTTAAGATGTACGGCCTTTCGCTCGACGCGGTCGACGCGATCGCCTTTGCGGGCGTGGTGCCGCAGCTCTCGCGCGAGTGGCACGCCGTGGCCGACCGCATTGCCGCGGACGCCATCGTCATCGGGCCGCAGACGGCCGCCGTAACCAAGCTGCGCGCGGCGCGCCCGCAGGCCGTAGGTGCCGATCGCGTCGCCAACGCCGTTGCGGCCGAGACTTTCTACGGCGCGCCGGCAATCGTGGTGGACTTTGGCACCGCGACCAATATCGACGTCATCGATGGGGACGGCTATTACATTGGTGGAGCGATCGCGCCGGGTATCCGCATCTCCATGGACGCGCTTGCCGCCCGTGCCGCCAAGCTCGCCAGCGTGCCGCTCGAGGCGCCCGAGCACGCCATCGGCCGCGACACCGAGGAATGCATCAAGGTCGGCGCCGTGGTGGGCGCTGCCGCCATGGCCGAGGGCCTGGTCGCGCGCATGAAGCGCGAGCTGGGCCGCGAGGATGCCACCGTTATCGCCACGGGCGGTCTCGCCGGCATCGTCGCCGATTCGACCGATGCCTTCGACGTGGTCGATGGACAGCTCACCATCAAGGGTATCTGCGAAATCTACCGCCGCATGCAGGAGCTGGGGTAAGGAGGGGCTTAAGTCGAGCACGCCCGATGTCACAGCCCCCGCAAACGTTCGCCAAGCCTATTCCTCAAAAACGAAAATTTTTCAGTTTTGAGGAATGGGCTCAAAACACGCTACGCCTCGCCGCACAGCCACCTCGCCAGATCCACGATCAACACTCCGTCGCGATCCGTGGCCTCGTGATGCGTGCGGGCGAGAATCATCTTGGGATACGCATCGCCAATGCTCAGCAGTGGCGAAATCTCGCGTTCAAATGTCTTATCCGAGCTGATGTCGTCGCTCACCTGAATGTAGAGCTTCTCGCTTCGCTTGATTGCTACAAAGTCTATTTCCTTTTTATAGAGCACGCCGACGTATACCTCGTATCCGCGACGCAGCAGCTCGATTGCCGCCATGTTCTCGTATACGCGTCCCCAATCCATATCACGTGTACCAAGAAGCGCATATTTAAACGCATGGTCCGCCAGATAGTACTTCTCGCCGCTCTTAAGGTATTTTTTGCCGCGAATGTCGTACCGACGAACTTTATAGAAGGCAAACGCATCGCACAGGTACCCCATGTACGTGCCGACCGTCTTGTTCGTAATCTTTAGCCCATCCGCATTTAATGCATCAGTAATGTTGCGTGCCGACGTAATGTTGGAAACGTTGTCCATCATGTAATCGGCAATGCGCAGCAGCGCCGATTCGTTTCTCACGTTATGCCGCCGCACGATATCTCTCACGATGAGCGTCTTAAAGACGTTGGAGAGATATTGATAGCGCTGCTCCTGCAGTGGATAAGGGTAAGAGCCGGACATACCGCCGGTTCTCGCGTACTCATCGAAGTCGCGGTCGACCTCGCCCTCGTCGCCATAGAGGCGATACTCCTCAAACGAGAATGGGAAAACCTCGATCTCGAAGGTGCGCCCCGTAAAGAGCGTCGACAGATCGCTCGACAGCAAAAAGGCATTCGATCCGGTGATGAAGATGTCGTACTGCTCGGATGCGTGAAGGCTGTTGATCGCGCGTTCAAAGCCGTCGCACATCTGAACCTCGTCGATAAGCAGGAAGTTTTGCTTGTCGGACACTCGATGATCTTTTACATAGGCGAGCAACGCGTGATACTCGAGCAGGCCCTCGAACTCATCGAGGTTGTAGTTGATATGGATGACATTCGAATTGGACAGATTTGCCTCCACATAATCGCGGAGGGCCTCGAGCAATTTTGATTTACCGCTACGCCGGATGCCCGTGATGACCTTGATGTCCGGCACGCCAATAAGGCTCGTCAACGTGTCCATATATGACGTTCTATTGATGAGTTTCATTGAGGCCTCCTCGCGGTCTTTTATCGCTATTCCTCAAAAACGAAAAATTTTCAATTTTGAGGAATAGACTCTGTAGCGAATATACCTCGCGAAAGGCCGAACCGACTTAATCCTATTCCTCAAAAACGAAATTTTTTCAGTTTTGAGGAATAGGGCCGACGCGGCCATTCTCTCGGGTCACACAGAAGCCCTCCCCGGTGCAGGCCGAAGAGGGCTTCGTTGTCATCGTTATCTTTGAGTGCTGGCGCCCCGCGCTACAGCCCGCGAATGCGTACGGCCTCGGGCGGAAATTCCTGCTCGCCGGCATCGGTCTTGATGGTCGCACGACCCCAGATGTCCAGGCCCGCAAACACGCCCACCGCGAGCGGCAGACCGTTGGGCGATACCGCCGCGACCTGACGGCCCAGCAGCGGCACCATGTCGAAGTACTCGCCCAGCACGGGAGCCAGCGGACCGGCGGCGCCCTGCGGCGTGTTCGCGACAACCGCCCAGGCGTCCACGCGGGCCAGCACGGCGGCGGACAGTGCCTCGACCAGCGCTTCGTCAGCTACGTCCACACCGAGCTCGTCTAGCGCCGCGCGCTCAATATCCACCGTCACGGCACCGAACATGCCCGCGGCGCCGGCGCCACCGTTGACGGCGACGCGCGCGAACGACGTCTCGAACGCGGGCGCACCGCACACGATATTGCTCGGCCACTGGATGCCCACCTTGCCGGCAAGGTCCAGGCCCGGCGTCGACGCCGTGCCCACGAGCGCGTCCATCATGCCCATCGCCGCCACAAACGGAAGGCCGTGGAAGGCATGCATGTTCACGTCCGGGCGCACGACCAGCGAAAACGTCAACGACGTCTCGCCCGCGCTCCAAGCGCACCAGCCCGCGGACGCACCCTCGCGGCCCGCGTCGCGCGCGGCGTCAAGCTCGGTGCCAACGGCCACAGCATTCATCTCAATCATCTACATACGCCCCAATTCGCCCACGATATGGCCTACGCGGTCCTCGGGCTCCTTGACCTCGACGCCGTTGTAGCGGAAGAACCGCGCCGGGTCGTGCATCAGGTCCTCGAGCGGCACCAGTACAAAGTCGCGCTCGCCAATGAGCGGATGCGGCAGGCGCAGCTTTTTGCCGCCATGGATCTCGCCGTCCATCCACAGCAGGTCCAGGTCGATGGTGCGCGGGCCGTTGACCTTGGCCTTCCTGGAGCGGTCGCGCCCCAGCTCAGCCTCGATCTTCATAAGCTCGTCGAGCAGCACCAGCGGCGCCAGCTCGGTCTTGATCTCGATGACGGCGTTGGCAAACGCGTCCTGGCGCGTCTCGTAAGCCGGCTCGCTCTCGTAGATGCGCGAGCAGTTGGACACGCAGGTGAGCGGAATCTCGGCGATCATGTCGCGTGCGGCGCGGATGTTGTCGCAACGATGCCCCAGGTTGGAGCCCACGGCCACAAACGCACGGCGCGGTTGCGGCTTGGCGACAGCCCAGTAACCGTTCAGGAACTGCGCAAAGCCGGTAACGTCGTGCACGCGCACGATGTTGGCACCGGCCTGGATAGCGCCCAGGCACACGCCAAACGTGGCGGCATCGCGCGCGGCCGCCTCGGTCACGCCCGAGACGGCGCCCACAAAACGCTTGCGCGACACGGCGCACATGAGCGGATAGCCCAGCGACGCCATCTTGGCGGTCTCGCGCTGGATGACGATGTCCTCGTTGGCCGTCTTGCCAAAGCCCGGACCGGGATCGATGCAGATGCGGTCGCGCGACACGCCGGCATGGATGAGCGTGCGGGCCTGGTCGGACAGAAAGCCCATGACGCGGCGCATGATGGGCGCCGAATCGGGTAGGGTGAAGCGACGGAGCTGAGAGGTGGGCACGTAGGCTTCCTCGCGGCGGGCGCTGCGGCGCATCATGGCCGCCAGGTGGTCATTGGGCTCCGGCGCGGGCTCAGGGGTCACGGCGGCCTCGGCGACAGGGGCGGCCTGCTCGGCGGCCGTCGTCTCCTGCTTCTGCTCGTCCGTGGGCTCGGGCACGGGTTCCGGATCTCCAAACGGCAGCGAGGGCTGCACCACGCCGCCCGGCAGCTTGGCCTCCGTCTTGGGCTCGCCCAGCAGCTTGCCACGACGGCGGCGGGCAGGCTTCTCGGCCTCGCGCGCAGCCTCGGCGGCCGCGTCGCGCGCCTTCTCGGCAACAAACGCCGCGGCAGAGGTATCGAGCTGCACCGTTGCATGCGTGCGAGCGGGCGCAGCGACCTCGCCGGCGTGCATCACGATGACGCCGCAGGTGCTCGTCGCGACAAACTCGACCATCTTGGGATCGGTGAAGCCCGTCACGTCGTTGACGATCGAGGCGCCGCAGCGCACGGCCGCCTTGGCAACCGCCACGTGGCGCGTGTCGATCGAGACGATGGCGCCCTCTTTGGCCAGCGCGCGCACCACGGGCAGCACGCGGCGAGCCTCCTCGTCGGGGTTGACCGGGGTAAATCCGGGGCGCGTGGACTCGCCGCCCACGTCGATGATGTCGGCGCCGGCGTCGAGCATCGCCAAGCCGTACTCGATGGCGGCATCCGGGTCGAAGTGCTCCCCGCCGTCGCTAAACGAATCGGGTGTCACGTTGAGGACGCCCATGATGCGCGGACGGTCAAAGCTGAGCTCGTACTTTCCGCACCGCCATGTCTTGCTATCGTTCGCCATGAACATCCTCCTAAAATGCCCGCGCCACCGCGCTCGGGCACAGGCGGCGGGGTTGCTTTGCAATCAGTCTTTCTATTGTATCCGCGCACGCGGGCTAGAACGCAAACGCGGCCGCGATGTCGCAAGAAATCAGCAGGTCGGCATTTGCATCCTGATCGGTGGGAGCAAGATTGCAAATGGCCAGCGTATCGCCGGCAAAGTATCGCGTAAGGCCCGCCGCCGGATACACCACGAGCGAGGTCCCGCCCACAATGAGGGCATCGGCCGCGGCGATGGCGGCAACGGCGCCGGTCAGCACATGCTCGTCGAGCGGCTCCTCGTAGAGCACCACATCGGGCTTAATGCGCCCGCCGCACGCAGGGCACACAGGCACACCCGCGGCGTCCTCGTGCTCGCGCGAGCAAATCCACTCGGCGCTATAGACCGCGCCGCACGACTGGCAAATGTTGCGATGGACCGAGCCGTGCAGCTCGAACACACGCTGCGAGCCGGCCATCTGATGCAGGCCGTCAATGTTTTGCGTCAGCACGGCATCAAGCTTGCCGGCGCGCTCCAGCTCGGCCAGCTTGGTGTGGCAGCGGTTGGGCTTGGCGCCAAGCGCGATCATCTTGGTGCGGTAGAAGTCGAAAAACTCGGCCGGATGCGCCTCGTAAAAGTTATGCGAGAGCATGGTCTCGGGCGGGTAGGCAAACTGCTGGTGATACAGGCCATCCACGCTGCGGAAATCGGGGATGCCGCTCGCCGTGGAAACACCCGCGCCGCCAAAGAAGACCACGCGCTTGTGGGTGCCGAACAGCTCCGCCAGCGCAGCGGAGGCCTGCTTTGGGTCCGATATTGCCTGCGTCATATGAGTCCTCCGTCCTTGTTGGTCGGGCAGCGTTGGGCGATATCCCAGCATGCGGCCTTTGAGTCAGCACGCGCGGAGCCCACCCCGCCCCTGTTGCGCTAATCTTAAGCCTGCCAACCCCGTCGAAAGGACACCATGCCTCAGACTTACACTTTCGCCTCGTGGAACGTCAACGGCCTGCGCGCCGTGCTCAAAAAGGACCCGAGCTTTATCCAAATCGCGCAAGAACTCGATGTCGATATCTTGGCGCTGCAGGAGACCAAGCTGCAGGAGGGCCAGGTCGATATCGACCTGGCCCTCCTGCAGCTTGGT
>UROO01000089.1 GCA_900549555.1 uncultured Collinsella sp.
GTTCGTCGGCAGCGTCAGATGTGTATAAGAGACAGCACCCACAAGCGTCGCAATCTTGCCCGGCACGTTCATAACGCGGCAGAGCACGAAGGCGATGACAAGCGAGGTCGAGATCGTCGCCACGATAATCGGCAGCGACTGGGCGCCCTTGGACAGAATCTGGGAGAGGTTCATGCCAAAGCCAAGCAGGATAACCGCGTACTGCAAGACTTTTTTAGACGTATAGGTGACACCGGCGGCGAGCTGTTCGCGGCGATTCTTGGGAAAGACAAGCGCCAGAACCATGCCAAGGAGGATGGCAAATACCGGACCGCCGACCACCTCAATCTGTTTGCCGAGCAACGTCGCGGGGATGGCGATGATCAGGCAGAACAAGACACCCTTCCAGCGCTCGCGTACGATATTCGCCAGTTGCATATGGGATTCCTTCTTTCTATTTCACGTTTGCGACGGCTTATGATACGGCAATATTGAGCACAGCCTTGTGCAAACAAAGACTAGGACGCCGCAATAGTTCTCAGGCAACAGCCGAATTACCCACCGCGGAGAGCTGATTCGCGGCATAATTAACAACTGACATATGAGTTTGATAGAACAGTTGCGAGGCGCTATGGAAGAATCGATGCACGTCGGCGAGCAGGAAACGAGCCTACAGGACCAGTCCTACCACACCATTCGACGCAAAATCGTCTACCTGGACTACAAGCCGGGCGAAAAGCTAGGCGTCAAGCAGCTTTGCGACGACCTGGATATGGGGCGCACCCCTGTGCGCGAGGCACTGGTGCGTCTGGCGCAAGAGGGCCTGGTGCGCACCGTGCCCCAAAGCGGCACCTATGTCTCGCCCATCAACCTCACCTTTGCCGAGAGCGCCTGCTACATTCGCGAACACTTGGAAAAACAGGTGATTGTGGAGTGCTGCGCCCGTGCCACCTCGGCAGGCATCGAGCAGCTCGACCGAGCCATCGCGCTGCAGGAAAAGGCCATGGCCGAAGAGGATCGCATCGGATTCTTTTTAAGCGACAACCTCATGCACCGCATGATCTTTAGTATCGCGTGCCGCAGCACCGTGTGGTCATGGCTCGAGGCGACCAATGCCGATCTGGAGCGCTTCCGCTGGCTGCGCGCCGCCACGCAGAGGCTCGACAATCAGGAGATTGTTAACGAGCACAAGCAAATCCGCCGCGCCATCGCCGGCCGCGACCCCATCGAGGCGAGCTTTTTGGTCAGCAAGCACCTGCATATGATGTTCCGCAACCAGACCGAGGTCCTGGACCAATATCCCAAGTACTTCGAGACCAGCAAGCTCCGCTAACCTGCCAAAAAGGGACAGGTTTATTTCGGCAGGTTTTACCTGGTCAAATGAAACAAGGCCCGGCTCCGCCACAACGGAGCCGGGCCTTGGTCGCCAGAACGGCGGAACAACAATTACTCGACAGTAACGCTTTTCGCCAGGTTACGAGGTTGGTCAACGTCGCAACCGCGCAGGATGGCCACCTCGCGGGCGAGCAGCTGCAGCGGAACGCTCGCCGTGATGGGGCTGAACACGTCACGGACGGACGGCACGCGAATGATACAGTCGGCAATCTTGTTGATTTCCTCGTCGCCCTCGGTAGCAACGACGATGACCTTGGCGCCGCGAGCCTTGCACTCCATGAGGTTCGACACCGTCTTATCGTACGTTGCGCTCTTGGTTGCCACCGCGATGACAGGGAAACCCGGATCGATCAGCGCGATGGGGCCGTGCTTCATCTCGCCGGCGGCATATGCCTCGGCATGCAGGTAGCTGACCTCCTTGAGCTTAAGCGCGCCCTCATAAGAAATGGCGGCGCCCATGCCGCGACCCACGAACAGCGCGGACTGCGCGTCCTTGCACACAAGCGCGGCCTCGTGCACGGCCTCGGTCTGCGTATCCAGGATCCACTGGATCTGCTCGGCCGTATCGGAAAGCTCGCGGAACAGCATGCGCGTCTGCTTGGTGGTCAAGCGGTACTTGACCTGCGCCAGCAGCAAGGCCAAAAGCGTGAGGCTCACGACCTGACCGATGAAGCTCTTAGTCGAGGCGACTGCAATCTCCTTGTTGGCCTTGGTGTAGATGACGCCGTCGCTTTCGCGCGCCACCGGGCTGCCCACCACGTTGGTGATGCCAAAGACCTTGGCGCCCTTGATGCGCGCATCGCGAATGGCGGCAAGGGTGTCGGCCGTCTCGCCCGATTGGGACACGGCCACGACGAGCGTCGTCGGCGTGATGATGGGGTTGCGGTAGCGGAACTCGCTAGCCGCCTCAACCTCGGTAGGAATACGAGCCCAGCCCTCAATAAGGTTCTTGGCGATGAGTCCGGCGTGGTAGCTGGTGCCGCAGGCAATCACATATACGCGGTCGATATCGTTGAGTTCCTCGAGCGAAAGGCCCAGCTCGTCGATATCGAGCTCACCGGCAGGGGTCATGCGGCCCACCAGCGTGTCGCGCACCACGCGCGGTTGCTCGTGAATCTCCTTGAGCATAAAGTCGGGATAACCGCCCTTTTCGGCCATGTCCAGGTCCCAGTCGATATGGGTGATCTTGGGCTCAATCACATTGCCGGCCTCGTCGGTATACTCGACGCCTGCGGACGTGAGCTTGGCAAACTGACCATCTTCGAGCACCACGACATCGCGGGTGGCATCGATAAGCGCGATCACATCGGAGGCAACGTAGGAGCCGGTCTCGCCCACGCCGACCACAATCGGAGAGTCCTTGCGGGCAACGGCGATCACGCCAGGTTCGTCGGCGCACACGGCGGCCAGGCCATAGGCGCCCACCACGTGGGTGCAGGCCTCGCGCACGGAAGCCATCAGGTCGCGCGTCTCGGCATAGGCCTCTTCGATCAAGTGCGCGAAAACTTCGGTATCGGTCTCGCTCTTAAAGTGATGGCCGCGGCCCTCCAGCTCTTCGCGCAGCTCGGCGAAGTTCTCGATGATGCCGTTGTGGACGATGGCGATGCGACCATCGCAGCTGGTGTGGGGATGGGCGTTGACAACGGAAGGCTTGCCGTGAGTGGCCCAGCGGGTATGGCCGATACCGCAGGTAGCGTCGCTGTCGATATTGGAAAGCTCGCTCTCCAGGCCCGCGACCTTGCCCACGCGGCGGATGACGTCGAGGTGAGCCGCGGCGCCCTCGCCCACCTCGAGCGCGACGCCCGAGGAGTCATAACCGCGATATTCCATACGCTTAAGGCCCGTGACCAGAATGTTCTTTGCAATATCAGAGCCGGTGTAGCCGACAATTCCGCACATAGGATAAATCCCTTCGCTCGCGTGACTGCAAAACGCCCACGCACGACGGGCGCTGAGACGTATAACGTCCGAGTATTGTACTCACACAAACGCAAGCTGATATACCAGAAGTGGTATCTTAAACTGGATACCACTCGATGCACACACCCTACCACCACAACGGTGACAGGCACCTTTGCGGTGGTTGGCACTCCCCTAGGGACGCAGGCGGCGTTCGAGCCGATTGCCCAGGGCCGTGAGTGCCATAACAATGACGTAGTAGACCACGGCCACCACTAAAAACGGTTCAAAGGCTCGATAGGTGAGCGCCTGCACGCTCTGGGCGGCGCGCATCATATCCATCAGGCCGATGGTTGCCACCAGCGAGGAGCTCTTGAGGACCGTGATCACTTCGTTGACCAGAGCAGGGGCAATCGAGCGCATCGCCTGCGGAACGATGATCTTGCGCATCATGGGAACATAGCGAAGCCCGATGGCCCGAGCGGCATCGTACTGCCCCCGGTCAACGCCCTCGATACCACCGCGCACCGTCTCGGACACCGTCGCTGAGCCGTTGAGCCCCAGCGTAATGGCACCGGCGGCAAACATCGAAATTTTGAAGCCCGTGAGCTGCGGCGTCGCAAAGTACGCCAAAAAAAGTAACACGATGAGCGGCACGCCGCGAAAGATAGAGGTGTAGAAGTTGAGCACCGCACGCAATGGGCGACAGGGCAAAACCTTGAGCACGGCAATGAGAAAGCCCAGGACGAGTGCTATGGCCAGCGCGGCGGCCGTCACCTGACAGGTCACGACCAGGCCGCTCATAAACATCGGTATATATGGTTCTAGCAGTTCAAACTTCATCAGCATGCCCTTGGCGCGCGCCTCACCGGCTCGCTATTTTCCGGCAACCGTCGACGTACCGGAAGCGGAATAGTCGCCGTTCCACATGAAGTCGGCGCCCACATACTGCTTGATGCAGTCATCGATGGTGCCGTCCTCGAGCATCTCGCCGATGCATTCGTCAAGCGCCGCGACAAATCCGGCACCCTTCTTGGCCATCAGGCGGTACACGCCCACGTGATCGTTCGTCTCGGAGCGATCGAGCAGGCCCAGCACCAGGCCCTCATTCGCATCGCGCATGGACTGGCCCTCGGCGCCGTCACACAGGTAGGCATCGATGCGCCCGGCGAGCACCTCTTGCAGGCACTGGTCGCCACCGTCGTACGTGTGAATATCAGCATCGGGCATGACCTTGGCGATGAACTTGTTCTGCACGGTACCGGTGGTGCAGGCGATAGACTTGCCGGCGAGGTCCTCAACGCGCTTGACGGGATCGCCGCCGAGCGTGAGAACGCCCACAAGCGGCTGATAGTAGCCGCGCGTGAAGTCATAGGTCTGCTCGCGCTCTTCGTTGGAGCTCATCGCCATGGTAAAGGCCTTGTCATCGCTCTGCACCGATGCAAGCGTGGCGGCAAAGTCCTGCGGCTCAAAGTCGTAAGAAAAGCCCAAGCGCGAGGCCATCTCGTCGGCAATGGCGATATCCAGGCCGACAACCTTCTGCTTGCCGTCCGACTGCGTCTCCAGATAGCGATAGGGCGCAAAGGCATCGTCGCCCACAAAGGTGAGCTTGGCGCCCTTGATATCGTCGCCCGCAACCGCGGCAGAACCGGCGGCAGAGCCCTTGTCAGCGCCACTGCCAGCGCAACCGCTCGCCGCAACCATTGCAGCACCGGCGATCAAACCCAGGAAATCACGACGAGAAACAGCGCAAGTCATACCAAAGCCTTTCAATCTACGTTCAAAGCAGCTTCCATTGTAGACACTCCACCGTTTAACGCGCAGCCCAGCCGCGCCAAAACCACCACAAAGGGGGACAGGCACCTTTGTGGTGGTTCGGGTGTCTGACAACAAGCTCCGCCGAAACGTCTCAATCTGTAACATCTGGGGCGCCGAAAGAGGGTTTGCTGTTACAGATCGAGATTTTCCGCCCGGCCCCGGCGATCTGTCTCAATCTGTAACAGGTAGGTCTTGTTTTGTCGTCCAGATGTTACAGATCGAGACAATTGAAGGGCCAGGCAACGCGACCACCGCAAAGGAGGCAGCGCGCTGCGCCACCCTTGCGGTGGTGTGGTCTGGACTCCGGTGTTTGCCCAGATAAAACCTGCCAAAATAAACCCGCCCCCAATTGACAGGCTTTGACACCCTGAGGACGGGCGATGCTACAATCTGACTCGTACTTGAAACGCATCAAAGGGGCCGCTATGGCAAAGGTAAAAATCAGCGACGTCGCGCGCGAGGCAGGAGTCTCGCTGGGCACGGTATCCAACGCGCTCAACCACCCCGAAAAGCTGCGCCCCGAGACCCTCAAGCTCATCAACGAGACCATCAATCGCCTTGGCTACCTGCCCAACCAAAGTGCTCGTCAGCTCGCGGGCGGCGCCACCAAGTCCTTTGGCCTGGTCCTCCCCCGTCTCGACCATGGCTTCTCGCTCCAAATTGCCAGCGGCGCCCATAACGAGGCCCGCAAGCACGGCTATGACCTGCTCATCGCCAACGCCGATAACGACGACATCCTCGAGGACCACTACCTGCGCTATTTTATGGGCACGCAGATGTCCGGCGTCATGGTTCAGCCTATGGCGTCCCCCGATTGGCACCCCGCAATGACCAAGATGCCCGTGCCGATCGTCCATCTGGACATCCACTGCTCCGAACCCGGTTACTACGTGGCCGCCGACAACGAGGCGCAAGGGCGCATTATCGCCGAGCTCGCCATCACCCGCGGCGCGCGCCATATCACCGTTGTGGGCAGAGCGGCATTTATGCAGCTCACCCTGCGCGTACTTGGCATTCATAAGGCCCTCGTCCTGCATCCCGATATCAAAATTGAGGTCATTGACGCCGGAGAATGGAATACCGCTGCCGATGGTTACAGCATCGGCGCTCAGATTGCCGAGCGCTCTACCGGCGAGCGTCCCGATTTTGTCATCGGCCTTACCGATGTATTGGCCTCGGGCGTTATCTCGGCGTTGACCGACAAAGGCATCTCCGTCCCCGAACAGGTTCGCGTGGCCGGCTGCGACGGCAACCCGCTTGCATGGAGCGGGTCGGTCCCCCTCACCACGGTGGCACCCCCGGGCTACGAGATTGGCCGCAAGGGTGTCCAGCTGCTCATGGAGCAAATCGAGAACAAGGCGCCGGCAAAAACCAAGCACATCCGCATTGGTTCCGCAGCGAGAACCGTTACTGCGGTCACAGCCGCCGAGGACATCAACCGTCAGGAACTCGTGCGGCCGTTCCTCTTGGAGCGCGCCAGTACCCAGGCGAGCAGCCAAGCCGAAGCCACCGCCATCAACCTCGGCGCGTATCTATAGCACGTCGGCCAGTATGCCAAAACGCCGCTCAAGCAAAAGAGGCCCGACCATTGCCGGACCTCTTTTGCTTGAGCGCAAAGACGGCCAATTGCTCGTTTCAGCTCCGCAATTGTCTAGCGCACGGCCTTGACCGCCGCCGTCAGATCGAACAACGTATCGAGCACGGCCTCGCAGCCATCCACCACGTCCTGCGGCAGCGGCACGATATCGGGAACGGCAAAGACATGGCAGCCGGCCGTGATGCCCGAGACGCAGCCGTTGCGCGAATCCTCGACCACGGCACATTCCTCGGGAGCGAAGCCCGCGCGCTCGCAGGCAAGCAGGTACATCTCGGGGTTGGGCTTGCCGTGCACGACGTCCTCGCCACAGGTCACCGTTTCAAACTTGTCAAAAAGACCGACCATCTTAAGGTTGCGCTCCGCCGTAACGTGGCGCGACGACGTCGCAAGGCCCACGTGATAGCCCGCAGCCAGCAGCTCGTCTAGACACTCGGCGGCGCCGGCCTTAAGCTCCAGTTCGGTCTTGACTATCTCGTCGCGAATCTCCTTGTGGCGGACATAGATCGCCTCGGCGGTTTCGCGACTACCGTAATGTTCATCAAGAATGTCCATGACATCGGGCAGCGTGCGGCCGATAAACTGATGGATCAGAGCATCATCAATCGCGATCCCCAGCTCGGCAGCGCCCGCCTTCCATGCCTTGATGCCTAAACGCTCGGTATCGACCAGCGTTCCGTCCATGTCAAAAATAACAGCCTTGATCATATCGGCCCCCTCACCGGATTGCATTACTGCCACTCTACCGCACTTTACAAACTTGTATATAACGTATATAGCATATTGCACTTTCGTTACATAAGCGGAAGTCTTATGACAGGCAGCTCGGTAGGATTATAGTTTTCGACCGAGTACTCAATGGTAAGGATCGTTTCATGCTTTCAGACACTACTGCACCTGCAGAGGAGCTTCAGGACAAACTCGCGACGCTCGAGCAGTTGCTTTTGGCATACGGACGCGTCGCCATCGGCTTTTCCGGTGGCGTCGATAGCAGCTTTTTGGCCGCGGTCTGCGCCCGCATTATGCCTGCCAGCACGCTTCTCGTTCACCTCACCACGCCGCTCATCGGCACGCCCGAACAAACCTCGTTTGAGCGATCCGTTGACGGGCAAACCAATGAGGGGCCGCATTTTAAGCTCCCCGTGCTCAATCTTTCGGTCGATCAGCTGCAGCTCCCCCAAGTAGCCTGCAACGACGCCAATCGCTGCTACCACTGCAAGCAGGCCGGCTTTACCGCCATCGTGAACCACGCCAAGTCACTCGGCTTTCCCACCGTCATCGATGGCAGCAATGCAAGCGATCGCGGTGACTACCGCCCTGGCATGCGCGCGGCAGAAGCTGTCTCTTATACACATCTCCGAGCCCACGAGACGGACCCCTATCTCGTATGC
>UROO01000090.1 GCA_900549555.1 uncultured Collinsella sp.
ATCTACACCCTAGAGTTCGTCGGCAGCGTCAGATGTGTATAAGAGACAGCCCCAGTGCTCTCCAAGGGCCAGGCCGGCCCGCACAAGATCCAGGGTATCGGCGCCGGCTTTGTGCCCGACGTCCTCGACACCCAGGTCTATGACGAGATCATCCCCGTCGAGAACGACGACGCCTTTGCCACCGGCCGCGCCGTGGGCCACAAGGAGGGCGTGCTCGTGGGCATTTCGTCCGGCGCCGCCGTGTGGGCCGCGCTGCAGCTGGCCAAGCGCCCCGAGAACGAGGGTAAGACCATCGTGGCGCTGCTCGCCGACACCGGTGAGCGCTACCTGTCCACGGCGCTCTTCCAGGACTAGAGCTTCTCGTTCTTAGAACGAGTCCAGGGCACGCCGGTCTCCCCTCTCTTCTGGCAGCCTGAGCTCATCCCAACAGGGTGTCCCACAGGACGCCCGAACTTGCTACAATGTCTGCGGCGCGGAACCAGCCTCCCGCGCCGCTTTTCTTTTTTGGCCACATGCCACCAAGGAGAACCTCCCCATGCACAATAAGCGCGTGCTCGTCGCCATGAGCGGCGGCGTCGATTCCAGCGTGACCGCGTATCTGCTCAAAAGTCAGGGTTACGAATGCGTCGGTGCCACCATGCGCCTCACCTGCCCCGCGCCCGATCCCGCAACAGGCATGAGTAAGGTCGACCGCGACATCGCCGATGCAAAGGCCGTCGCCGAGCGCCTGGGGATACCCCACCATGTGCTCGACCTGCAGCAAACCTTCGACCGCAACGTGATCGAGCGCTTTGTGACCGCCTACCAGGAAGGGCTGACGCCCAACCCGTGCATCATCTGCAACCGCCACATTAAGTTTGGCGCGTTGCTGGATGCGGCGCTGGATATGGGCTGCGACTACATCGCCACGGGCCACTATGCCAAAACAAGCCAGGCGCCCGACGGCACCTGGCAGCTGCATCGCGGCGAGGACCCCAAAAAAGACCAGAGTTACTTTTTGTATTCGCTTACGCAGGAGCGGCTGTCGCGCACGATCTTTCCGCTGGCAGGCCTGGACAAGGAGCGCGACGTACGCCGCATAGCCGACGAACAGGGCTTCATCAACGCCAAGAAGGCCGAAAGCGAGGATATCTGCTTTATCGCGGACGGCGACTACGCGGGCTATATCGAGCGCCGCTGCGGACATGCCGCTACACCGGGCGACATTGTGTGGCGCGACGGCAGCGTGGTTGGACGCCACAACGGCGCACTGCGCTATACCATCGGCCAGCGCAAGGGTTTGGGCGTAGCGATGGCGCATCCCGTATACGTGACAGGCGTCGACGCCGTCAACAACACCGTGCATCTGGGCGAGGCCGAGGACCTGGCGGCCACAGCGCTCACGGCCAACGACTGGATCTGGAGCGCCCCTGCCGACCGCATGGAGGCAGAGCTCACGTCCGGCGGCATTCGCGTGGGCGCCAAGTACCGCTACCGTCAAAAGGACCAGGCAGCGACCCTTACACGTGGCGCCGACGGGCAAATGCTGCTGACTTTTGACGAGCCGCAGCGCGCCATCGCCCCCGGCCAGGCCGTCGTCGTCTACCACGGCGACGTCGTCCTGGGCGGCGGCACCGTGACCGGTGCCATCAAATAACAGCACTCCTCGATAAGTTGCGGTGAAATAGGGACTGTTTAAGCGTTTAAAACCGCCAAACAGTCCCTATTTCACCGCAACTTTGTTAAGTATTATGATGTTTGTGCTTGCTATATTTAACGATTAGAATACTTAACGAGGTGATGCAGCAGATGAGTACTTCCAACTATATAACCATGGGTGACGCCGCGCGCCTGCTGGGCGTTACGAAGGCCCGTATATCGCAACTGGCTGCATCGGGAACGCTCGCGTGCGATATCGTCGGTGGGCGGAAAATGGTTCAGTACGATTCCGCGATTGGTTATCAAAAGGTCCGTAAGCGTGGGCGCCGTCCCGCAGCTGACGTAGGGCGCAAGTTCACGTTGATGTCAGCCGACCACGAGGTCGCGCATGTCTCGTTTGATCCAACGCGCGAGTTTTCCTTTGAAATTGCCGACATACTCGATGCACGAAGGATGCCGTTTGGCACGTGCTCGAGTTCTTCTCCAACGGTGAATAAACGAGCACTCAACACGTGGTGGAGTCACCGGTCGGTGCCCGACGTCCGCCCCGGACTCATCTCGCGCTATCGCGAGCTGGGAATTGACAGCGGTATTGAAGTGCCCGTTCGTTGCCTGGGTTTTTCGCTTTCGGATTGCTATTGGCTAAGACCGGTCGACTGCGACGAGCTCAATTGGCAGCACCTCAATTACTTCGAAAACAATTTTGAACGGTCGGCACCCGAGCATCGTTCAGGCTGGCTTGAGGGCATCGGACTCAAAAATCCTGACAATACGTCCGAGGGCGAGCTCCCCAAATCCTGGATGATCCGCAATGGCGTTCGCATCCTGGTTAAAGGATGCGGAATGGACGATCAGCGACCGTTTAACGAGGCGGTTGCAACAGCTCTACATCGGCGTCTGCTATCCAAAGGTGAGTTTGTTCCCTATACGGTCGAGCGCATGTTCGACGGGCCCGTATGCCTATGCGATGACTTTCTTAATGGCCGTGAGGAATACGTGCCGGCCGCTTATATCAGGGACGCACTCGGTGGCCAGCGAGGAAACTCAACATACGATCGATACTGTCGCTTTCTTGGCAGACACGGGGCTGACGAAGCCACGGTAAGAAAATCCATGTCGCAGATGATTGTCTGCGATGCCCTCCTGGCCAACAGCGACCGCCACTGGCGAAACTTCGGCATCATCCGCAATGTCGACACGCTGGAAATGCGGCCTGCACCGCTGTTCGATAGTGGCAATTGCCTGTGGTACAACGTGCCAACCGCCGTGCTCGTTGCCGGGGAGTTTGGATTTGCCGCCAAACCGTTTGGTCCGGACCCTTCCACTCAGCTAGCATTTGCTGACTCGCTCGATTGGTTCGATGCGTCGCATCTCGATGGGTTCGTCGGCGAGGCAGTCGAAATCCTCTCACAAAGCGCATGGGCAACAGCAGGCAATCGCCTCAAGGCCATCCGCCGCGGTCTCGAGCGCCGCACGATAGAGGTAAGCGCCGCCGTTGAGGTGCTACGGCACGTGCAGAGATAACAGCACTGCCCCCTAAGTTGCGGTGAAATAGGGACTGTTTGGCGGTTTTAAACGCTTAAACAGTCCCTATTTCACCGCAACTTACAGAGGGCGGCCTCGGTCGGTACTGCTGCGCCAGCCGAGGCCGCTGCATCGTTAGCGCTGGACGTAGGCGCGGACGAGCTCAAAGGTGTTACGCACACCGTCGATGTGGCTGCGCTCGTAGTTGTGGCTCGCGTACACGCCGGGGCCGATCAGGCCATGGCGAATGTCGTAGCCGGCCGAGAGCGTGGCCTCGACGTCGGAGCCGTAGTGTGGGTACACATCGATGGCGTAATCGAGCTCGAGCTCGCGCGCGATGTTGGACAGCGTGGTCACCAGATCGTAGTTATAGGGGCCACCCGAATCCTTGGCGCAGATCGACACCATGCGCTCGGTGCAGCCCAGGTCGTCGCCCACGCAGCCCATGTCAACGCTGATCATCTCGCGCGTGTCGGCCGGCACGAAAGCGCCGCCGTGGCCGACCTCCTCGTACACGGTGAAGAGCAGCGACACCTTGCGCGAAAGCGTCACCTCGCCGTCAGCAACGGCACGGGCCAAGCCCAGCAAAATGGAGGCCGACAGCTTGTCGTCAAGGAAGCGGCTCTTGATGTAGCCGCTCTCCGTCACCGTGGTGCGCGGATCCATGGCGATGATGTCGCCGGTCTGAATACCCAGCTCGAGTACATCGTCCTTGCTGTCAACGTTCTCGTCGAGCAGGATTTCCATGTTCTTCTCGATGGCCTTGACCGGCTCATCGGCCACATGCGCCGAAGGCTCGGTATTGAGAACCACGCCCGTGTACACATTGCCGTCACGCGTGTAGACGGTGCAGTTCTCGCCATCGGCCGTAGACCACTGGTGCCCGCCGAGGGTCGTGGGGCGCAGGCGACCATTGTCCTTGATGGAGCGCACCATGGCGCCCAGGGTATCGACATGGCTCGCCAACACAAGCGGCTCGCCCTCGCCGCCAAGCTCGACCAGCACGTTGCCCTTATTGGAGCGCTCGGGGCCAAAGCCCATATCGCGCAACGTTTCCATTAGATAATCAGTCGCCGCACGGGTATAGCCCGTAGGCGAGGCGATAGAAGTCAGCGTCTTAAGCTGTCCCGCGATATAGGAGAGCGTCTCCTCTAGAGAAGCATCGATTACAGAAGCCATGTGCATCCTTCCAAGCAAAACTAAGACCGAATCCCGATTTTAACCGTTCTGCACGCGCAAGGCTCTGGGAGCCGAGCCACCTCTAGACGTCCTCGCGCCGATTTTGCACACGCGCACGGCTTACAATCCCAATCTTGCATAAATCCTATCGGTATTTGCATAGAAATGAGGAATCTTTTTGCTTCGTCTCAGGGTACCCTACCCCGGACCGTGCAAAAAACGAAGTATTCAGCACCGCAGCCCCCAACGGCCCCATCACAAACAACAAAATGACGCGGCTGCAGCAAGGTTGCAAGTCGTCGCAAACCAAAAACGCGGCGACAACCCCTCCGGTCATCGATAGTCCGTCCGCAATGGCTGTCGATGGCGCCTGCGGGCCGTTACGGGCCATTCAAAACGTTATGCATTTTTAAGAGCTTGCTGAATACTCCCAAAAATGCACGCTGGGAAGTGCACCACCTATCCGCAGCGGGCAGTATGCCTTGGTTTTGCCCGTCTCGGGGCATCGACGCAGCACAAAAAGCCCCGCCGTGCGTAGCACGGCGGGGCCAGCGGCAAGTCAAAAGTCCATACGCCTACAGGCGAAAGAACACCAAACTAGGCTAGGCAGCCGGGCAGATCTTCTTGAAGAGCTCGATGACGTCGTCGAGCGTCGCCTCGCGCGGGTTGCCCGGGAAGCAGGCGTCGGCCATGGCGTCCTTGGCCAGGACCTCGATCTCGTCAGCCTTCATGGCCTCGCAGACGTGCGGGATGTTCACGTCGGCGGAAAGCTGCTTGACGGCGGCGATAGCAGCGTCGGCGGCCTCGTCGGTGCTCATGCCCGTGGTGTCAACGCCCATGGCGACGGCGACCTTGGCCAGACGCTCGGCGCAAACCGGCTTGTTGAACTCCATGGCGATCGGCAGCAGCATGGCGCAAGCGACGCCGTGCGGGGTGTCGTAGTGAGCAGACAGGGTATGAGCCATGGCGTGGTCGATGCCCAGGCCAACATTGGAGAAGCCCATGCCGGCGACATACTGGCCAAGGGCCATGCCCTCGCGGCCGGAGCCGGGCTGGCCGGACTTGGCCTCGGCGACGGAGTCGCGCAGGTTCTCGCTAATCAGCTTAATAGCCTCAAAGTGGAACATGTCGGAGAGCTCCCAAGCACCCTTGGTGGTGTAGCCCTCGATGGCGTGGGTCAGAGCGTCCATGCCGGTGGAGGCGGTCAGGCCGGCGGGCATGGAGGCCATCATGTCGGGGTCGACGACGGCGACCTCGGGCGCGTCGTTGGTGTCGACGCACACGAACTTGCGGACCTTCTCGGGGTCGGTGATGACGTAGTTGATGGTCACCTCAGCAGCGGTACCGGCGGTCGTCGGCACGGCGATGGTGAACACGGCGTGGTTCTTAGTCGGAGCAACGCCCTCGAGGCTGCGGACATCGGCGAACTCGGGGTTGTTGATAATGATGCCGATAGCCTTAGCGGTGTCCATGGAGGAGCCACCACCAATGGTCACGATAGCGTCAGCCTCGGCGGCCTTGAAGGCCTCGACGCCGTCCTTGACGTTCTGGATAGTGGGGTTGGGCTTGATCTCGGAGTAGAGGCTCCAAGCGATGCCGGCGGCGTCGAGCTCGTCGGTCACCTTAGCGGTAACGCCAAACTTGACCAGATCGGGGTCGGAGCAGACGAAGATCTTCTTGTAGCCACGACGCTGGAGCTCGCCGGGGATCTCCTTGATGGCGCCGGAACCATGGTAAGAAATGGTGTTGAGAACGAAACGATTAGCCATTGATAGCCTCCTATCGTGCGCGGGGCACCCGTTACGCCCCGCACTATAAGTCCCATCCTAACGCTTTTGAAACAAAAAAACACGTGAGAACGTCAAAAGTGTTAAAGCGTTTCAACATACTAACGGGGCCTTAGCCCTTCCCTCCCGACAGCAGCGAAGGCTAGATTATAGGAGCAATCGCCCAAAGAATACGATCCACTCAGTCTAAATTGTTTCTGCTTTAGCAATATATGTTTGACAGCACGTTTATAAAAGGATACTTTGTAGTCAATAACATGCATGCAGCAAATAGCGCCATTCATTTTGTTAGAAATTGCCCATGAGGTTATTGCAACTGCATGTACTGCTTCGTACAGCGAAATTCTCCGCACGAAGCAGAAGACGGTTCTAATTCGATCGAGGCGATGACACGTGATGGCTACTGGTCCAAAATCGAACAAGACGGCTACAAACGAATATCGAATCTCAATTGAAGGTAACCCTTATCCGCATACTCTGGCCCTCATCAACCCAGCGGGAGACAACCTCAACATCAAAAAACATGGGTTCACGGGTCCACTAGGACAGCTATTGAGTCTTAAATATACCGTTTATGACGATGCAAATGAAAAACTCTTCACTGTCGTCGACGGCGGTTTTAGCAACATGCCCAGGGTTGCGCTCATCATCGAACACGAGGAAGTTGCGGTGTTCGATTATGGCCTAAACAGACTTGAGATGAAGTGCGTAACGAACATACCGAATTACTCAATAAAAGGTAACTTCCTATTTGGAGATTACGATATATTCAGCCAACGGGAAGTGAAACTATCTTCAGTTATCGTCCTTCAATGTGATAAACAATCGTGCTTCAGCATACAGGTTTTGGATAAAGCCAAATTAGCCGCCGCAATTGGAATACCTACAGCCATTGCCCTTCT
Organism: uncultured Collinsella sp.; assembly: GCA_900549555.1. GTDB lineage: Bacteria > Actinomycetota > Coriobacteriia > Coriobacteriales > Coriobacteriaceae > Collinsella. The sequence continues at coordinate 7,031 of UROO01000090.1, forward strand.
TAGGGCTCGGATTGAAGAGCATCTCGAATAAATCGCAAAAAGCAGTTCGTAACAACATTCAGGAGCTAGGTAGTTTTTTCTGGCTCCTGAATGTTGTTACGAACATGCACCTTAGCGCTTAAGACTCGCGGTCTGCCAGTCAGCTATGATGCGGGCCCATTTCCTGTGCAAATCGCGCTCGCGGTCGATAAACATGATGGCAAACGCGATAAACAGCAGCAAACTCGCCACGACGATGGCGTGCAGGCCCATGCGCTCGATGCACCAGTTGCCCAGCACGGCGCCAAACACAAAGGTAAAGATCACGCCAAAGTACAGTGCGCCGTTTTCCAAAAAGCCTCGCTTGTGGGTGATGATGTAATCGTCCACGTTTTGCAAGGCATTACGCAGGTTGCCGATACACATGGTCGTGGCGATGCCGTGACCGTGGATCTTGCGGAAGCTCTCGACCTGCATACCGCAGGCAAACGAAGTGAGACAGTTGGCGAGCAGGTTGAAATCGCCGCCGGGAATAAAACTCACGCCCAGCAAGATGACGGCTTCAAAGAACACCGTCACCTGACGCCAGTGGATCACGCTGCCAAAACGCTCGTGTACCAGGTCGGCAAGCATAATGCCCACAGCAAACGACACCACAGGGAAGAAGTAGCGCCCCGCCAGCGCCCAGTTACCCTCCGAGATGCTCACGCCCACGAGCAGGATGTTGCCCGTCTGCGCGTTGGCGAAAACATGATCGCGCCCAATGTACGAATACACATCCATAAAGCCACCGGCGAGCGCCAAGATGATGCCCAGCTCAATAGACTCCGATATCTGTTTGGCACGCTGCATCGTCGTGCATCCTCCTTGTTGACGACTCTCTCGTGCGTTGGCGGAAACATAGCCGCCGTTCATACTGTAACCCATTGACAACATGGCGTGCGCGCGAGACGGCCCCTTCGACACGGGGATACACAGTCTGGAAACTGTCTCTTATACACATCTGACGCTGCCGACGAACTCTAGGGTGTAG
>UROO01000091.1 GCA_900549555.1 uncultured Collinsella sp.
ATCTACACCCTAGAGTTCGTCGGCAGCGTCAGATGTGTATAAGAGACAGGGTCCTCAACAGCCTTGAGCTGCTCGGAGGACAGGGCCTCAAAGTGCGTGAAGTCAAAGCGCAGGTGCTCGGGCGTCACCAGCGAGCCAGCCTGGGAGACATGCTCGCCCAGGACCTGCTTAAGGGCGGCGTCGAGCAGGTGCGTGGCGGTGTGGTTGCGGCGCAGGAATCCACGGCGCTCGGCGTCGAGCGCGGCGGTCACGGTAGCACCAACGGTCAGCGTGCCCTCGGTGACGTGCGCAACGTGGGCATACAGGCCGTTGTGGTTCTTGGTATCGGAAACGGTCAGCAAAACGCCCTCGGCGGAAAGCTCGCCGGCGTCGCCCTGCTGGCCGCCCATCTCGGCATAGAACGGGGTACGGTCGAGCACGACCTCGACATCCTCGCCCGCGGCAGCGGACTCGACGGACACGCCGTTGCGCACGATGGCGACAACCTTGGCGCCCTCGATCACATCGTTGTCATAGCCGTCGAACTCGGTCGCAGCGACCTTGTCCGAAAGCTCGACCCACACGTCGTTGAAGCTACCCCAGGCATCGCCCTTGGCATTGGCGCGAGCACGGGCCTTCTGGTCCTCCATGCAGGCGGTGAAGCCGTCCATGTCGACGTCATGGCCAGCGGTGCGAGAAATCTCGACGGTCAGGTCGATGGGGAAACCAAAGGTATCGTGCAGCTTAAAGGCGACATCGCCCGGAAGTACGGCGCCCTCGGCAAGCGCTGCCAGGGCCTCGTCCAGGTAGACGCGGCCGTTGTCCAGCGTCGTGGAGAAGCGCTCCTCCTCAGAGGCGACGATGCCCTTAACGAGCGCGACGTTCTTGAGCAGCTCGGGATAGGCCTCGCCCATCTGAGCGTTGACCTCGTCGATGAACTTGGTCAGGAAGGCGCCCTCGATGCCCAGTAGGCGACCGTGGAACACGGCACGGCGGAGCAGGCGACGAAGGACGTACTCGCGACCCTCGTTACCGGGCAGGATGCCGTCAGAGATCATGAAGTCGACGGCACGGGAGTGGTCGGCGATGATACGCAGGGAGCGGCTGGCACCGGAGTAATCGTCGGCGTCATAGGTCTTGCCGCTGATCTCCTCGCCCAGCTTGATGAGGTGCTGCATCAAATCGCCGTCGTAGTTGGCGGTCTTGTGCTGCATGATGGCGGCCATGCGCTCCAGGCCCATGCCCGTATCGAGGTTGCGGTGCGGCAGCTCCGGCATGGAGCCGTCCTCCTGGCGGTCGTACTGGGTAAATACGAGGTTCCAGAACTCAAGGAAGCGGTCGCAGTCGCAGCCGGGCTTGCAGTCGGGGCTGCCGCAACCGACCTCCTCGCCCATGTCAAAGTAGATCTCGGAGCACGGACCGCAGGGGCCGGTGGGGCCGGCGGCCCAGAAGTTGTCGTCCTCGCCCAGGCGGGAGATGTGGTCCTCGGCAACGCCCAGAGAACGCCACACGTCGTGGGTCTCGTCGTCCTCGGTAAAGACGGTAAAGTACAGGCGATCGAGCGGCAGCTTGAACTCCTTGGTGATGAGCTCGAAGGCCCAAGCGCAAGCCTGCTGCTTGGAGACGCCGCCAAAGGAGAAGTCACCGAGCATCTCGAAGAACGACAGGTGACGGCCGTCCTCGCCGATGCAGTCGATGTCGTTGGTGCGGACACACTTCTGGCAGGAGATCGCGCCGATCTCCTTCATGGTCTTCTTGCCCTGGTAGTACTCCTTAAACTGGTTCATGCCGGCGTTGGCAAGCAGCAGCGAGGGGTCGTCAGGAACAAGGGACGAAGAAGGATAGAGCTTAAGACCGCGCTCCTCAAAGAAGTTGAGGAACTTGGAGCGGATCTCGGCCGTAGTCATTGACGGGTAGTCAGCACTCATAGAGGGAATCTCCTCGGTTTCACATCGAAACAGTTCAAACGTAACGATATTACCATCCAACCGCCCCCGTGCAAAAAAGAGGGTCGCCAAACAGCGACCCTCCAGCGAAAGTGCACGTTATTTAGTACTTCGCGATCCTTTGAAAAAGAACTGCTGTAGAATTACATATAAGATTCACCCGGAAGGAGCGATCGATGAAAAGCAAACGATTTGTCCTGAATGCACTTCTGGTTGTAGCACTTTTAGCGCTCTTGGCCTTCTCATGCTGGTACGCAAACCAACCAGCATTTGGCTACGTATTGTATGCAGTAATGTCCGGCGATAAGGCTTATTACGCTCTACGCGCAATTGACGTTCTCTTTTTCTATGTAACCGGCCCCTTATCAATCGCTTTGCTCGCGTTTCTTGTCATTTACAATTTCAAGAAACGTTAATAGGACCTATTTAGAATCCGAATCGTCCATGGAGCCGTCGATGCCGGTTTTGGTATCGTCGTCCGAGTTGGAGACATCGTCCTTGGCGAAGGGGTTCTTGAAGAAACCCGTAGCATCGGGCTGAAGGCCCGAGAGCTTCATCCAGGGATTATCGAGCTCGGGTTTGGGCATGGCCTGGGCCTCGGGCGCAGTCTCGTTACCGATGAGCTCGGACTCATAGATGAACGTATCGTCTCCAAGCGCGTCATAGGCGGCAACCGGGTTGCCCTCGTTATCGCGATAGGGCGTGCCCTTAAACACGGCGCCGTCGTATGCCACGAGCTGGCGGCCGGTCTCGTTCTCAAAGTAGTAGACGAAAATGCCCTTGAGGGCCGCGCACAGCGGAATGGCGATAACCATGCCGATGGCGCCCATAAGCGCCGAACCAATAACGAGTGCCGTCAGGCTCATGACGGGATGCACCTGAACCGAGCTCTGCATGACCTTAGGCGAAATGACGTTGTCGGTAACGTTTTGGGCCACCATCGTCACGATCAAAGTCCACAACGCCAGCATCGGGCTGAACATAAAGCCGAGCACCGTGGCAATCGCAGCGCTCACCCAGGGACCGACAACCGGGACCAAGTGCATGATGCCGGTAAAGATGGCCATGAGCGCCGCATACGGATGCCCGACGATCGCAAAGCCGATAAAGGCGAGGATGCCACCGCAGATGGACGTCACGACCATGCCACGCATATAACCGCCGACCGATCGCGAAAGAATCGCGACCATAAAGCGGTACGAGGTCTCCTTTTCCTGACCAATGATGGTGCAGACCTCGTGGTGCATACGGGGATAGTCGCAAGCCAACCAATAGGCAAGCACCAAGCCAAGGAAGATTACGAACAACTGCGAGGCCGTATTGGTAATGAGCGGGAATACACCGCGACCGAGCTCGGCAGCAACCTGAGACACATACTTCGATGCGACGGTAACGAGCGAAGAAAGATTGTCGTCCAGATACTCTTTGAGCGGCGTGTTATTGAGCGTCTTGGCATGCGAGAACATCTCGTTGAGGTCGCCCCCAGCAACACGAAGCTGCTCGGGCAGGCGGCTCAGGACTTCCATGATCTGACCGAGCAAAATAGGCGACAGGATGCAGACGACACCAACAAGCACGGCAACAACCACAATGAGAGCGATGAGCGAACCGATGCCACGACCGACGCCGTGATGCTCGAGCCAGTTGGTAATCGGCGACATCACAAAAGCGATGATGGAACCGACAGCGAGAAACTCTATAACCGGCGCCAGGATACCCATAAGGTTAAAGATGACGGCGGCGATGACAATGCAGCCGACGACAGCCCAAATGCGAAGCGTCAAAATACGGGTATCGCGCAGCGTGCGGTCGGTTTGTTGGGGGTGCTCACTCATGAACGAACCATCACTCCGTCGGGGTCGATCTTATCCTGAATCTTCTTAAGGGTACGGCGCAGAAGGCGCGAGACCTGCACCTGCGAAATACCCAGCTTCTTAGCGATCTCGATCTGAGTCATGCCCTTCACAAAGCGCAGCTCGATAACCTCACGCTCACGCGGCGAGAAATCGCGGATGGCTTCCTCGATCACCAAGCGGTCATCGGTAAAATCGAGCTCGTTGTCGTCATCGGCATAGCGGTCGAGAATCGAGGGGGCATCATCGGAATCGGACGCGCCGGGAGCCTCGATGGGTACCGAGGTATAGGCCGAGGACGATTCCATGGCCTCCAGTACCTCGTCGACGGTCACGCCCAGGTACTCAGCGATTTCTTCGACCTTAGGCGAGCGCTGCAACTCGTTGGTAAGTTTGTCGGTAGCCTGATTAACCTTGGCAGAAAGCTCCTGCAGACGACGAGGCACGCGCACGCTCCAACCCTTGTCACGGAAGTGACGCTTGATCTCGCCCAGGATGGTAGGCGTGGCAAACGTGGTGAACTCGAGTCCGCGCTCGGGATCAAAGCGGTCGATTGCTTTAAGCAAACCCAGGTATCCGACCTGCATCAGGTCGTCGAGCGGCTCGCCGCGGTTCTTAAATTTGTTGGCAAGAAACCTTACCAGGTTCATATGGGACATGACGAGCTGCTCACGTGCGTCCGGATCACCGGTCTCTTTGTAGCGACGAAACAGCTCGCGGGTTTTCTCCTTGTCCCAAGCGGTCTTACCGCTCCGGGAACGTTCGGCCATATTAGATATCCGCCTTGAGGTCGAGGGAAAGCGTCAGAGGCGCCGCAGTCTTTTCGTAGGAATCGCACACGCTCGCTAAAATGAGCTCGGCATACACGGCAGCCTGGTCATCCTCATCGACAGTCGCCTGATCGCCAAAGGTAAAGGTCATGCCCACATGCGATTCGTCGACATCGAATTTAATCGAGATATCGTCGGAATCAACGGCCGTGCAGCCAAAGATGAAGGCCTCCTCGGCAGCCATACGGATATCCTCGATGCGATCGACGGACATGGAACACAGCGCGCCGACATTAGCCGCCGTCATGCGCACGAGGCGCGCCAGACGCGGATCCCCGGCAACAGTCAGCGTGATGGGGCAAGTTGCTTCGCTACTCATCGCAGGACTCCTCGGAGGTCTCGTCGGGCGTATAGGTGTAATACTGAGCAGGCTTGGCTGCGGGCTTCTGAGCCGCATCCGCACCATCGGCGGCCTCGTCCTCAGCCTCACCAATCAGAACGCGCTCGGTAGGCTGCTCGGCCTCGGTGGCGGCAGCGGCGAGCTTGCGATCGGCGTCGGCTGCAGGAGCCTTCACCTTGTTAAAGAGTTTCTGCACGGCACCGGCCGCAGAGTCGGTCACACTCGACACAGCATTGCTGGCCTCGGCCATGCTGCCCGTAACCTCGGAAATGTCGCGAACCACGGCTTCAACCTCTACGAGATTAGAAGTCAGGGCGTCGACGGCGGTCTTGCTCGACTTGAGGAGCGGCTCCATCTGGGCAAGCGCCGGCGTAAGCTCGTCGACAGCGCCGTCGAGTTTTGCCACCACGGGCTGAGCCTCGGCGATAGTGTTGTTAAGGTCGGTCACCGTCTTGTCGAGCGAATCAACGACGGTGCGGGTCTTTCGCAGCGTGAGCGCGAGCTCGATAACAGCCCACACGCCGGCAACGGCGAGTAGCAGCAGGGCGATTTGAATGGGACTCATACAAGCCTCCCGAAGGAATCGAAATACAGACGCTGTTCATGGTACCCCAAAGAAGTGGAAAGATACCCAAAGGGAAATTGCGAAGTCCCAAGGACCTACTTGGGCGCATTGCCGCTACGGTCGCGCTCGCTTTGCTCTACACGCCACTCTTCCCAGCCGCGGCCGGTAGGCTGCCAAAACGCACCGCGCTCCAGCCCCTCGGGCAAATAGCGCTGATCGACCCAGCCTTCGGGATAATCATGCGGATACTTGTACACACCGTATTCGTCGCTGCCCGGGCGATGACGATCGCGCAGATAACTCGGCACCTCGCGGAGCCCACTTGAATGAATATCGGCCAACGCCGCATCGATCGAAGCCTCGCACGCGTTGGATTTAGGCGCCAGGCACACATAGAGAGCAGCCTGAGCCAGATTAATGCGGCACTCGGGATAGCCAATGACCTCGGCAGACTTAAACGCGGCATGTGCCACCAAAAGCGCCTGCGGATCGGCGTTGCCAACATCCTCAGAAGCCTGAATCATAATACGACGAGCGATAAACTTAGGGTCCTCACCCGCGTCAATCATGCGCGCGAGCCAATAGATCGTGGCATCGGGGTCACTACCGCGCATGGACTTAATAAACGCACTGATAATGTCGTAGTGCATGTCACCGTTTTTGTCGTACGAAAAGCCACGACGCGGGTTGGCAATCTTTACGTCATCCACGGTGATGGGATAGCGCTCCCCCGCAGCCGGCGCTGGCGTTCCCTCGGTATCGGGGCGCGTGACGGCAATCTCGCTCGCAAGCTCGAGCGTCGTGAGCGCCGAGCGAGCGTCGCCCGCAGCCAGCGTGCAGATGGTCCTAACCGTATCCTCATCGGCCGAGAACTTGCCGTTCAAACCCTGCGGTGCCTCGAGCGCACGCTCAATCAGCGTGGCGATGTCCTCGTCTTTAAGATGCTCAAGCTCCACCACGCGACCGCGCGAGAGCAACGCCGAGTTGACCTCGAAGTACGGATTCTCAGTCGTGGCGCCAATCATAATGACGGTACGGTTCTCAACCGCATGCAGCAAGGCATCCTGCTGCGACTTAGAAAAGCGGTGAATCTCGTCGATGAACAGAATGGTGCGACGGTCGTACGTATTCAGGCGCGTCTTAGCCTCGTCAATCACGCGACGAAGATCCTTTACGGTGCCCGTCACAGCGCTGACCTCGACAAACTCGCTCTTGGTATGATTGGCGATAATGTGGGCCAGCGTCGTCTTGCCCGTACCGGCCGGCCCGTACAGAATCACACTCGACAGCACGTCGTGCTCAATCGCGGCACGCAACCACGAGCCCTTACCGACGGCCTTTTGCTGGCCCACGTACTCGTCGAGCGAATTGGGGCGCATGCGCACCGCAAGCGGCGCATTCTGAAAGGAACGCTCGCGCGTCGAAGCAGAAAAAAGGTCGTCCATAGCCATCCCGTGCATTAATCAAAAACGTTTTCACCTACAGTATACCGAAAATATACGAACTACCGTTCGTTAATATAGGTACGGTGCGGAAACTTCAGTCCCGGGAACAGCTTGCTCGTGAGCTCACAGAAATAGCCATCCGTCATGCTCGAAATGTAATCTACTACGGTCTGATCTATATCGTCCTGCCATGCATAGGCGCGATCGTAGTAGGAAAGCTGCTGCTCAATGCGAGAAATGTGGTGCTTAAAGATATACGAGGACTCGTCTCCTTCGTTTATGTCCTGCAGGCAACGGTCGTAGAGCTTTTCGAAGGCCTCGCGCAGCTCCGCTTCGGAGTCGCCCTCGATACCGCCCTTGCTATAGATCTTCTCGTAGTTTTCACGCTTGGCCCGGCGGATCTCCTCAAACAGGTCCTCGCTCATCTCGATGCGCGACTTACCATAGCTGTGCTCGACGATATCGATAGAGGCATGCGTAAGGATCCAGCTGTTGTATGCGCCGCCCAGGTCATCGTCAAAGGCGTCGGGTGACAGGAGGCCTGCCGCAATGGCGTCTTGGCGATCGCGCCCCACATAGGCAAGGATATCCGAGATGCGAACCACGCAGCCCTCGAGCGTCATGGGGCGCAGGTGCTCAATTGCGCTGTAACCTGTGGCAATGCAATCCTCAACCGTAAGGTCGAACTGGTCAAAGGAGCTCATGTCCGAAAGCTCAAACACACGCTGTTCGTACTCACCGTTGTGGCATAGCACGCCGTCGAGCGTCTGGAGCGACACGTTGCGGCCGTACAGCGCGTCGAGCACGCGGACCGACTGTACGTTATGGAAAAAATAGCGGCCCGTGCGATCGTGATAGATATCGTTGAGGAATCGCTCACCCGCATGGCCAAAGGGCGTGTGACCCAAGTCGTGGCCCAAGCCAATCGCCTCAATCAGATCGCAGTTGAGCCCCAGAGCACGTCCGATATCGCGAGCGATGCGCGAGACAAGCTGCACGTGCAGGCCGCGACGCGACAGGTCATCGTTGCTGCGAAAACTGAAGACCTGCGTTTTGCCTGCATAACG
>UROO01000092.1 GCA_900549555.1 uncultured Collinsella sp.
TCTACACCCTAGAGTTCGTCGGCAGCGTCAGATGTGTATAAGAGACAGACACCCGCGTATCGCAATCCAGCGCAACACGCCTGGTCTTGACCTCGGCCATCACCACCACATCGTCGAGCTCGTCAAGCAGCACCAGGTCGGCCTCGCCCTCCGAGCATCGATAGCCTTGTTCCAGCAATGCATAGCCGCGCTCGTTAAAGTAATCGATCGCGATAAGCTCGCCCAGCATACCGAGCTCGCGAGGACTGAGCCCCTTGATAAACTCAGGCGTGATCGACCCGCAATCGAGCTCCCCCTCTTCCCAACGTTCCTTGAGCTGCTGCGTCTTGCTCATTTTGGCTGCGGCACACATGAGGTCTCCTTTCCCACTCCCTGCATTGCCTCGATAATGAGGGCAGGTTTCATGCGGGTAAGTACCGGAAGCAAACCAAAAACCAACCAAATGCCGACAAATGAGAGGCCGCGCGCAACAATAGCGTTGCACACGGCCCCTACCAGCAGATTTATAGAACCCTTAAGGTCCCTGTCTCCACAATTGGCCTAAAAAAGGCGCTCAGTCTGCAGAAAGTTTCCGCAAAAGCTCACACGATGCAGCGGAGAAAGACCGTGTTTGCGAATGGCCTCGATGTGCTCGGGACTCGCATAGCCTTTCGATTCGGCCAAATGGTACTCGGGATACTCGGCATCGTACTCGACCATCATCTCGTCACGCGTGACCTTTGCCATGATGGATGCCGCGGCGATACAGGCGATCTTGGCATCGCCCTTGACCACGTCGCGCTCATGGGGCACGGCGCCCAGGGGGTTGCCGTCCATAAGCACACAATCGGGCTCAAGCCCCGTATCGGCCACCGCACCCGCGACAGCGGCTCGAATGGCGCGGGCCATGCCCATCTCATCGATATCCGCAGGAGCGATATGGCAAAAGCCGATAGCAGTCGCCACCTCGGCAATCTTCACCGAGAGCAGCTCGCGGCGCGCCGGCGTGAGCTTTTTGGAATCATTGATGCCCCAGATGCGCGGCTCCATCGGAAGACACACGGCACACACGGTCAAGGGACCCGCTACCGAGCCACGGCCCACCTCGTCGACGCCCACGACCACGCCATCACCGCCGAGCTCATGCATAAGCTCGTACATGCCGTTGACGCGCTCGCGTTCGGAAAGTTCCTTGGCATGGCGCTTAAGGGCACGTTCGCAAGCCTTGATCACCTGCTGGCGCGGATCCTCGCGATAATGCTCCACGAGGGCGGGAATCTCCTCGAACGTGGCGCTCGCCAGCTCGCCGGCAACCTGCGATGCCGAAACCGAGCTCGTCATATTGGCCATACCAGGCCCTCCTTGCATGCAAATCAGATAAAAAGAAGGGCCACCCGAAGGTGACCCTTTTGTCCAAACGAGTGGACAGACGCTGCGATCTTCTTAGCGCTTCTCGGGGATGCGAGCAGCCTTGCCCACCTTGTCGCGGAGGTAGTACAGCTTGGCGCGACGGACGCGACCATGACGAACGACCTCGAGCTTGGCGATCTTGGGGCTGTGAAGCGGGAAGGTACGCTCAACACCGACACCGAAGGAAATCTTGCGGACGGTGAAGGTCTCGCGGGCACCGGCGCCGGCCATGCGGATGACGTCGCCCTGGAAGACCTGGATGCGCTCGCGGTCGCCTTCCTTAATGCGGTAGTGAACCTTGACGTTGTCGGCGACGCGAACCTGAGGAATGTCCTCGCGGATCTGCTGACGCTCGATTGCGCGGATGTAATCCATGTGCAATTCCTTACTCTTCTAGAGGTGCCGTACCACCTTGGCCGGCACGTAGTTGAACAAACGTATTCGAGTATACACGCCACGACCTTGGCTGCAAGAACTATTTTGCCCGTACGCAAAAAGACAAAAACACGCACTCTTTCTGCACTTATGCGCCGTCCGCAGCATCAGTCGTCGGCGTCGTCACGGTCGTTCCGGGCGCGATATAGCCGTATTCGAGCAGCACCGAAAGCGCATGCTGCTTCCAGGTGGCAAGCTCTTCGTCATTATAGTTGTCATGGACCCATTGACTCATCGCGTCTTCGGCGTCTTGGGGCACCAGGTCCTGGCTGTCCGCCATCAGGTACAGGATGCCCAAGATGTCGAAGTCCTGCTTGGTCATCTCTTCCTTGTTTGATGTGCTGATGAGGCCGTGATCGATGCCGTAGCGGCAGATATCGGTCAAAACGGTAACGAGGCCTGTAGGAATCGGCGAGGCATCCTTCGCGGCAGCGGGCGCGGTGTCTTCAGTCAATGCAGCGGCATCGTCGCTCGCCGGAGCAGACTCGGCCGCGTTCGCATCGGAAGCGGCCTGCTCTCCCTGGGCAGGAGCCGTGCTATCCGTCGTTGCCGAAGAATCCCCTGCGGATGCGGCAGCCGTAACGCTCACCGGTGTCTCCACGACGGTCGTCATCGGGTCAACGGGCGCGGGGTCGGCGACAACTTCGGCCCAATCGGAATACACGCCGTCAATAAAGGCGCGAACATGGAAGGTGCCCGGTTGCGAGATGGTCATCGTGCCGTCTGTCGCGACCGAAATGCCCTTGCTCTCGAGCTCCTGGGCCTCCCAGCTGCAGACTCTATCGACCTCCTTGCCCGTCGTGTCATAGACCGTAGCCGTCAGGCCTTCGATGCCGTTGAGATTTTCCTCGACCCCGACGACGGTCCGTGCCGAGCCCTCGAGTTTGATGCTGCCGTTAAACGGCTCGGGCGCCACGTCACTTACCTTATATTTGTAGGCCGCGGCGTCGATCTCGTCATTGGTCGAGACATGCCCGTTCACGTCCACATAGGTGTCCTCGGGGATAAAGTACTTTACGTAGGCGGTGCCGGCCTTTTTCCCCACCACGACCTGCTCGTGGGTGACAGGGTCGGTCTGGATCTCGATGACGTCGGACTTGCATTCCTTGCCCTTTTTATCGACCACGCGCCAGTCACCCGACGACTTCACAAAGCCGTAGTAATCAACATCGTCCTCGTCCCTTGCACGCACGCGATAGGAAGAGATGGGGTCTTCGTCTCCAACCGTAAGCCTTCGGGTCTTATCGGTCTGCAGCGACACGAGAATCTTGGAGATGGGCTTAATGGGCTGCGGCGTGCCCAACTGCGTATCGACCGTCACCGACTCAAACGACAGATTGGAACCCGTAATGGACATGGGATAGGTCGCGGCCATGTCATTGAGCACGTTGCACGTGCGCGGGGCGCCGCCGTTGCGCGAGGGCACCTCGCGATCGGCCAGGACCGAATTCCAATCGATGGCGCGCACCATGTGGTTGTTGGTGCGATACGACCAGCTCGTCACGTTTCCGGCGGTGGTATCGTACCCGTCGTCGCCACGATGGGCGATTGAGCGCAGGAACAGGTTCTGCACGGCGTCGGTCGACTGATCGCCAAAGGTGGTGTAGAACGAGCGCTGGTCATAACCGGCGGTATGGAACTCCTGCACGGCGGCGTTGTCGTCGTAGCACTCGCCGTTCATGTTAAAGATGATCACGTCGAACGTCACGCCCACCGGCTGGTCATAGTCCTCGGACAGCGTCGTGGTAGAACTCGTTTGCTTGCTATTGACCTGCGTGTGCGCCGGGATCGTCATATTGACGGTGACAGACTGGTTGTCCGTTGTGGTAATCGACTGTTCCTCGGTCTTGCTCGCCTCCCACAACTGGGACATCGTGGTTTCGGCCGAAAACGACGTCTCGATCTCCTCGCTCGCTGTTGCGGGCACGCCCAGCGACTCCTTGAGGCTCACCGATGCGCCCCACGAGCCGCCTTTGGAATACGATGCGGATTCAGAAGTGCTCGTGCCGACCGTCTCCTCGGTACCGCGGGCGAGCGTGATGCTCTGCGAGGCGTCCTCATAGCCGACGTTAAGAGCCGAGGTAACGAGCTCCTGCTCAGTCTTAGAATCGACAAAGGAATAGCCCGGCGCGTCCTCGGGCGCACAGTTAAGCTTGTTCACGCTGTTGAGCTGCTGAACTCTAAAGTTATAGAACGCGATGCCAAAGCCATTGAAATCGTACTGGTAGGTGCCGCCGAGCTTGTCGACACAAGCAATGGTGGCATAGATGACGTCCTGCTCAGTCGTGTCTTTCGACAGTCCGTCGAGCGGCACGTTTTTACGGAAATCGGAGCCCTTCAGCTTGTGACCGATACAGCCGGCGATATCGTCGGTCAAGCGCTCGTAGACTGCATTGAGGCTTTTTGCAGATGTCAGACCACTCTGCTTCGATTTGTCGGCACCATCGGAATGCTCACCGTTGCCGCCCGAAAGCGCATCATACAGATAGATATAGTGACCCTTACCGAAGTCCTTCTCAAAGCCCTTGCCGGCGTGGTCCCAGTACAAAAAGTCCCCGGAGTCGTCGCCTCCACCATAGCCAAGGATGTTATAGGCTAGCGATGCCCAGTTGGGCAGCACCTTTTTGACGGCGGCCGTGTAAAACGAGACGTTGTCGTACATCGAGGTACGGCCCTCGAGCTTGCCGTCATCGATATCTACAAACGTGCAGTCGCGATCGTTGACCGTAATGGTGAGCGGGTTGACCACGTCGCCATAGAGCTCGTCGCGCGAATCATCCTGAAGGGCAAAACCGGCTGTCGGCATCCCGCAAAGCGCCGTGACCGCAACGACCACCCAGCACAGGGTCATCTGTGCCCCCCGACGCGCTCGTTGCAAATACCTGGTGAGGTTTTTCATCGCAGTCCTCCCGTCAGTTGCCAATGTATTGAACCAACGTAAAACGCCGCCGCGTCCACGGGGGGCGCGACGGCGCGAAGGGGGGCGTAAAAGGCGCAAATGGAACGCGACTCAGTTAAGCGGAACGCTTCGCCTCGAGCTTGGCCTGAGCGGCAGCCAGACGCGCGAGGGGCACGCGATAGGGCGAGCAGGACACGTAGTCCACATCGGCCACGTTAAACAGGGCCTTGATGGACTTGGGGTCGCCGCCGTGCTCGCCGCACACGCCAAAGTGCATAACGGGGTTGGTGGTGCGACCCTTCTCGACGGCCATGCGCACCAGCTCGAGTACCGCCGTGTCGATGGTCTCGAAGGGGTTGTCCTTCAAGATCTTCTTGTGCATGTACAGCGGGATGAACTTGGCCTCGGCATCGTCTCGAGAGAAGCCGAAGGTCGTCTGCGTGAGGTCGTTGGTGCCAAAGCAGAAGAAGTCGGCGTGCTGCGCGATCTCGTCGGCAACCATGCAGGCACGCGGCAGCTCGAGCATCGTGCCCACGGGAATATTGAGCTCGACGCCCTCCTCGGCGGAAACCTCGGCGATCACGCGCTCGATGACTTCGCGAGTCTGAACGTGCTCGGCCGTAATGGAAACGAGCGGAACCATGATCTCGGGGCGCGGGTCGACGCCCTCCTTGATAAGGCGGGCAGCAGCCGTGGCGACGGCGCGAACCTGCATGAGCGGCAGATCGCTAAAGACGACGGACAGGCGCACACCGCGCAGACCGAGCATGGGGTTCGACTCGACCATGCCGTCGATACGGCGCAGGCGGGCACGCAGGGCGGCAAGCTCTTCCTCGCTGGCGCCAGCGGCTTCCTTCTTGGTGATGGCGACCTCGAGCTCACGCGGATTATCCAGGAACTCGTGCAGCGGCGGATCGAGCAGGCGAACGACCACATCGCGACCGGACATGATCTTGAACATCGCCAGGAAGTCCTCGGTCTGAACCTTGAGCAGGTCGGCAAGGGCCTGCTGCTTCACGGCCTCATCGTCGGACAAGATAAAGCTCTGGATAATGTTCTTGCGGTCGCCCAGGAACATGTGCTCGGTGCGGCACAGGCCAATAGCCTCGGCACCAAACTCGAGGGCGAGCTCGGCATCCTCGGGATTGTCGGCGTTGACGCGCACATGGTTGGCGTGGCCACAGGTCTCGTCCAGACGGATCTCGTCGGCCCAGGACAGGATGGTGTCCAGGTCGCCGGTGAGCTCGGCGGAGACCAAATCGACAGCGCCATCGACGACGATGCCCTGGGTGCCGTCGATGGAGATGACATTGCCTTCGTGCAGCACACGATCGCTACCCTCGATGCGCACGACCTTCTCGACGGCGTCGATGTGGAAGCGCTCGACGCCGCAGACGCAGGGCGTACCCATACCGCGAGCGATAACGGCGGCATGGCTCGTCTTGCCACCGTGGCTGGTCAGGATACCCTCGGCGGCGACCATGCCCTTCAGGTCATCGGGGTTGGTCTCCCAGCGAACCAAAATGACCTTGTGACCCTCGTTGGCACGCGCGACGGCATCGTCGCTCGAGAACACGACCTCGCCCACGGCGGCACCAGGGCTGGCGTTGAGGCCGCAAGCCAGAGCCTCGTACTTCTTGGAGGCATCGAACTGCGGATGCAGGAGCTGGTCGAGCTGCGCGGGATCGATGCGGCTCACGGCCTCCTCGCGGGTGATCAGACCCTCCTCGACCATTTCGATGGCGATGCGCAGGGCGGCGGTAGCAGTGCGCTTGCCCACGCGGGTCTGGAGCATCCAGAGCTTACCCTGCTCGATGGTGAACTCGATATCGCACATATCGCGGTAATGATCCTCGAGTGTCAGGAACACGCGCTCGAGTTCCTCACCTGCAGACTCGAGACCCGGAGTGTTCTTGAGGTCGGCGATGGGCTCGGTGTTGCGGATGCCGGCGACGACATCCTCGCCCTGGGCATTAACCAAAAAGTCACCATAGAACTCCTTGGTGCCGTCGGCCGGGTTGCGCGTAAAAGCGACGCCGGTCGCAGAGGTCTCCCCCTTGTTGCCAAAGGCCATAACCTGCACGTTGACGGCGGTGCCGAGCTCGTCAGAAATGCCATGCTGCTTGCGGTAGATGCAGGCGCGCTCGTTCATCCAGCTGCCAAAGACGGCCTGGATGGCAAGGCGCAGCTGGAGCTCCGGATCGTGCGGGAAGACGGGCTTGCCGTCGGCGACCTCGAGCTCGGGATACAGGGCGGCCTCGACGTTCTCGGAGAAAATGCCCATAAAGGTCTCCACGAGCTCCTGCAGGTCCTCGGCCGAAAGCTCGGAATCGACACGAGCGCCTGCGACCAGGCGTGCCTGGGTCAGCGCGTTCTCGAACAGGTCGGCATCGACACCCATAACGACGTTGGAGAACATCTGGATAAAGCGGCGGTAGCTATCCCAGGCAAAACGCGGGTTTTGCGTCTGGGCGATGAGACCCTGAACGGAATCGTCATTGAGGCCCAAGTTGAGGACCGTGTCCATCATGCCGGGCATGGAGAACGGAGCGCCCGAGCGAACCGACACGAGCAGCGGGTCGGAGGCGTCGCCGAGCTTCTTGCCGCAGCGGGCCTCGAGGTCAGCCTCGGCGGCAACGATCTCATCGAGTGCGTCTTCGGGCCAGACG
>UROO01000093.1 GCA_900549555.1 uncultured Collinsella sp.
CTGCTGGTAGTTGGCAGCGGCGATCTGGATGCCGTAGACGGAGATGATTCCGCCACCCTCCTGAGTCGCGACACTCACGACGGACGGGGCCATGAGAGCACCGCCGAGGAGCATGCCCAGAACCGGAGAGGCGCCGAGCTTCTTAGCAGCGGCATAGCCCAGGTAAATGGGGATAAAGGTAAACGTGGCCTCGTACAGGGTGGTGTAGAGGAACGTGTAGGTCGGATCGGTATCGGAGAGAACGCCGAGCATGGTGGGACCGAGGACCGCGGCGATGGTGCGGAACAGACCGCCGGCCATGAGCAGCGGGATCAGCTGGGTCATGGAGCCCGACAGATAGTCGAGGATGATGTTGGGCAGGTTCTTGAGCTCGAACTTCTCCTTAGGAGCGTCGAGGTTCTCGTCGACCGCGGCACCCTGCTTGACGCCGGACATGGCGACGAACTCGGCGAGCACCTTGGGCACGTTCTGGCCGATGATGACCTGGAGCTGGCTGCCGGCGAACTGGCAACCCAGAACACCCTTGACCTTCTTGATCTTCTCCACGTCGGCCTTGCTGTTATCCTTGAGCGTCAGACGCAGGCGCGTCATGCAGTTGGTGGCGACGGCAACATTCTCCGCACCGCCCACGAGCTCGAGGACATCGGTGGCAATCTGCTTGTTATCTACTGCCATGGGACCCCTCCCCATATCATCGTGTGCCTACCCGTTTGGACGTAGGCACGCCTTTGACCCGGCGACTATAACCCCTTACGGCTGCCGAGCCCTTGGATACGCTGTCGTAAACAATCTGTTTACTGAACGTTTACAGCGCTTAGTTTACACGCAGCGTTGAATTTGTGGCACTTTTGCCGTTTGCAGTCCGGTGAACGGTAGGAAATCGGGGGTGAACGTAATTGAACGCTAAGGCATTACATATAGTGCCGTTTATTAATAAATAGCCGTCTACATGGGATTTTATATAATCTGGCACCCAAATGCCTTGTTGACCCATCAACAAAAGCCCTGCTAGAAAGTAGTAAACGAGTGTTTAGTAGTTCATTGAGCGTTTGATGTGACCGTTTACCGAGTTCATCTGCTTATTCTCTAATTCTGCTTTACACTAAACATGTTTAAATTGTATTGCCGCGATTGTTTGGCACGCGCGGCGCAAGGGAGGCAGCTCATGGAACTCAAATCGCGTACCTACGCAACCGTCACCACCTTGGGCGACTTTGGCCCCTGGATCAGCAAGGTCGTTCTCGACCTGCCCTGCACCGTGCGCGCCAACGATGTCGATGCGAACACTTTCCATATATATGTAGAGCGTCACGAGCGCACGGGCGAGGTCCTGATGCGCAAGGAGCACGGCGCCGACCATGCCGCGCCCTCCGTGGGTTACATCGACGTTCTCGCCGCGTATCCGTGTGACGAGAACGGCCGCAAGCTCGCCGTGGGCACCCATGTGGCACTCGAGGTCGCCGAGCAGCGCCTGACCAAAAAGATCGAAGGCGGCGTCATGGGCTCGCGCATGCTCGATGACCAGCTGCGCATCACGCAGCTCGCGGCTCTTCCCGGTAACGACGGCGACGACCCCACCTGCGGCCTGGTCTTCGATGCCTGTCGCGGCGACATCTGCCCCGCGCTCAAGGGCTGGAGCAATGCCGTACAAAAGACCGCCGTCAATGGTATTGCGCTCGATTACGGCTTCTTTGAGCCCAGCTTTAAGGCAGAGGACTCGGCCTGCTTCAATCCCTTCGCGCCCGAGGCCATGGTCGTGCCCCAAAAGGCCCCGCTCGTGGTGTACCTACACGGCGCCGGTGAAGGCAAGGGTACCACGCAGGGCGAAGGCGCCACGCGCGCCTATATCGGCAACCGCGTGACAGCCATTAGCCAGGCGCAAATCCAGCGCTACTTTGGCGGCTTTGCCTGGGTGCTCGTGCCGCAGTCGCCGACGTTTTGGATGGACAACGGCGTCGAGCAGCTCGGCCGCTCCAACCAGAGCATCTACTCCCCCGTACTCAAGGCGCTCATTGACGAGTTTGTCGCCGAGCATGCCGAGCGCATCGACACCGACCGCATCGTGGTCGCTGGCCTTTCCAACGGCGGTTTTATGACCCTGCGCCTATGCGCCGACTACCCCGATTTCTTCGCCGCCGGCCTTCCCTGCTGCGCCCCGTGGTACAACGCCACGGACGAGGACGTTGCCGCGCTCGCCAAGACGCCGCTGTGGTTTACGCACTCCAAGGGCGATGAGCTCGTGTCGCCGCAGCAGACCGTGCTGCCGCTCACAGCGCGCCTGCGCGACGCCGGAGCCAACGTGCACCTTACCTACTTTAGCCATGTCGAGGACCTGACCGGGCGCTATCGCGAGGCCGATGGCTCGCCTAAGAAGACGTTCAACCACGGCGTGTGGATCCACCAATTCAACGACCTGTGTTATCAAGACTTCGACGGGGGCAACGTACTCATCGACGGCGAGCCGGTGGGCTGCTGGGAGTGGTCGGCCAGGGTCGATAGGTAATCCGTCCCTTCGCGGGGGCCGGGGTTTAGTTTTGCAAACGTCCTCGGGCATGCATGGGCTGGCGCTTTGCGCTTCGCGCTGCGCCCGCCCATGCCCCCTGCGGAATGTTTGCAAAACTAAACCCCGGTCCCCGCTGCGTTGCCATTGTCGTTGACCCTGACCGGGCACTTCCGGCAGCGCGCCGGGTCGGTGGCGATGGGGGCGTGGGTCCCGTCTTGCCTTGCGCGTAACTGGCTGAATTGATTTTGATTGGAGCTGTTCCTATGTCCCAAGAGTTAACTCGGGTGATTGTTACCACTGATATGGAAGTCGACGATATGAACTCGCTCGTTCATTTGGCTCTGTATCTCAATGTGCTTGATGTTCAGGCCGTGGTGTATACGGCTTCGCAGTATCACTTTCTTGGGGATGGGGTTCATACGCTCGGCGAGGTGAATTCGCATTGGCGGACCAAAGGGCGTCGCTCTTATGAGTGGGATGTTGTGCCTCGTGAGCCCGATCCGCTGGCCGGCGAGCTTCGTGAGTATCGTCCGTTTCCCGAGCATTGGATTGAGAGTCTCTGGAGTAATGAATATGCCCAAGCTTGGCCGCAGTTGCAGGCAAATGCGGACGCTGCCGGTGAGCCGCCGTTTCCCACGCCTGCCCAGATGATCGAGCGCACCTTTGTGGGAAATGTTGCCTTTGAGGGTGATGTGGCTGAGGAAACTGAGGGGTCTCGCGTAATTGCTCAGGCAATTTTGGACGATGATCCGCGTACGTTATGGCTGCTCAGCTGGGGTGGCATGAACACCATCGTTCGCGCCCTCATGAGTATTGCCGAGCGCTATCGCGCCACGCCCGAATGGCCTGCCGTACAGCAGCGGGTCTATCAAAAAGTGCGCGTGATGGGCGTTGCCGATGGCATAGGGCAGGACAACTCATGGCTCGACCATGGGCACGAGCTCTTTCCCGAGTTCACCTTTTGGTGCGTGCCCTATATGTATGGCGGCTATGTCGACGCCAAGACGGCTCAGCCCGATACGCTGCCACTGTTTAAGGCTCCCTGGCCCGAGCAGAATCTCACGCAGGGCAACGGCCCCCTCATGGCACGCTATATGCTCTATGGCGATGGTAAGGTCTACGAAAACGAGCCCGAGCGCTTTCAGTTTGGCAAGCATGCCCGTCTGGATTGGGGTCTAGAAGGCATGCCCGCGATGCAGTTTGAGCGCGGCGACTTTATGGCCGAAGGCGACAGCATGACCTATATTCCGCTGCTGCCGTTTGGCCTACGCGGCATCGATGACCGCGACTTCGACACGCTGCTCGGCCGCATGTTTCTTGATGGGCATCCCGATGCGGACGCACCCGCCACCTTTGCCGCCATCGGCACGCCCGCAGGCAACAACCCCAATCCCTATCTGCGCGCCTATCAGGAAGACTTTGCCGCCCGCGCGCAATGGTGCGCCCATGATCCGGCAGCCTGCTCGCATCCGGCATATGTTGTCGAGGTCACGGCCGACCGCAGCGCTACAGCCGGCGAGCGCGTCACCCTTGCGGCGACCATCGTCGACCCCGACGACAAGGGCTTCGATGCACATTGGAATGTCGCCGTGGACCCGTCGAGCTATGCAGGCGCCCAAGATTTGTCGCTGTGGCAGGAATGCACGGTGAGCGCCGCCTTCATCGTACCCGCCGACGCGCAGCCCGGCGACCGCTTCGTGCTCACCCTTACCGTGCAGACGCGCGCCGAGCGCCCCTGCAGCCGCTACGCCCAAGTTGCCGTGACCGTGGCATAGCAAGTGGCAGACCCCACATTCGGCAAGGAGTGTCCCCAACTGCCACTCATTTAAGTACGTCCCCAATGAGTGGCCGAAGAGTGTCCCCGACGACTAGTCAAAAATGGGCCATATGTCCCAGTTGTGGAGACTCGTTGAGCCGTCTGGGTATCGTGAAAGATCGTGCACTCCCCCATCATCAAAAGTGACACACGCTACCTGTTGATGGGAGGCAACCATGGGCTTCTTTGACAAGATGTTCGAGAAGAAAGAGTGCGCGATTTGCGGTACCGAGCTGGGACTTTTGGGAAAGACCAAGATCAGCGAAGGCTACCTGTGCAAAGAGTGCGCCGGCAAGCTCTCCCCCTACTTCCACGGCTATCGCTCCAGCACCGCGGACGATATCCGCGAGCAACTCGCCTACCGCGAGGCCAATGCCGAACGCCTGGCGTCGTTCAACCCTACGCGCACGCTCTCTGCCGGGCGCACCAACATCATGCTCGACGAAGACGCGGGCCTGCTGATCATTACCTCGCAGAGCCGCTGGCGCGATGCCAACCCCGACATCATCGAGTTCTCGCAGGTACTCGGCTGCGATATGGATATCGACGAGCAGCGCACCGAGATCTATCGCGAGACCAAGGACGGCGAGCGCGAGAGCTACAATCCGCCGCGCTATGACCTGGATTACGACTTTAACCTGACCATTCACGTCAACACGCCGTACTTTACCGAGATCAACCTGCGCGTGAACGACTCCACCATCGATCAGCGCGGGTCCATCGAGTACCGCGAGGCCAAGCGGCAGGCAACCGAAGTTCGCGATGCGCTGGTGCAGCTGCGCCAGGAAACGCGCGACAGCGTCGTGGCCGCCAAGGCCCCCAAGACCGCGGTCACCTGCCCCTTCTGCGGTGCAACCACCATTCCCGATGCCAGTGGGCGCTGCGAATACTGCGGCGGCGCCATCGGCGCATAGCCTCCGGCAGCGAAAGGACCGATCATGGCCTTCGAGAGCGTCAACTATCAGTGCCCCGCGTGTGGCGGTCCCCTTCACTTTGCCAGTGCCGAGCAAAAGCTCGTCTGCGACTACTGCGATTCGCGTTTTGAAGTCGAAGAAGTCGAGGCCCTCTATCGCGAGCGCCAGGACAAGGCAGATGCCAAAGCCGGTGCCGCAGCCGTGGCTCCCAAACCTGCTGCTGCCGACGACGCCGTGCAGGAGCTGGCCCAAAACGCCGGCTACATCTGCTCGTCGTGCGGTGCCGAGCTGGTCTCGGACGGCACCGTCGCCGTTACCACCTGCCCATACTGCGGCAACTCCGCCGTAGCACCCGGCCAGCTCTCGGGCGATTTCTCACCCGACCTGGTGATCCCGTTTAAGCTCGGGCGCGACGACGTCATGGCCGCGCTCAAAGAGCACTACAAGGGCAAGATCCTGCTGCCCAAGAGCTTTGTCACCGGCAATCACATCGATGAGGTCCAAGGCGTCTACGTGCCGTTTTGGCTCTACGGCGCCCGCGTTGACGGCGAAGTGTACTTTGATGCGACCAACGAGACCGTAACCGAGGAATCCGACCGCACCGTCACGACCACCGACCACTACGACGCCTACCGTAAGGGCAATATCTCGTTTGAGCGCGTGCCCGTCGACGGATCGTCCAAGATGCCCGACGGCCATATGGATGCCATCGAGCCGTTTGACTACGACGCGCTGCGTCCGTTTTCAGTCGCCTATATGCCCGGCTACATCGCCAACCGCTATGACGAGGATTGCGAAACCTGCAAGGCGCGTGCCGAGCGCCGCATGGAGGAGAGCACGATCTCGGCCCTGCGCGAGACCGTCGTCGACGAATATGACGATGCCACGGTCGAAAGCAAGCAGCTCGACTACACCTGGGAAGACAGCAACTACGCCCTGTTCCCCGTGTGGATGCTTTCCACCTCGTGGAACGGAAAGAGCTATCTGTTTGCCATGAACGGCCAGACCGGTCGCATGGTCGGCGAGCTCCCCTGCTCCAAGCCCAAGCTCGCCATCGCCTCGGTGCTGTTCTTTGTGATCGGGTTTGTCCTCTCCCAGATTCTCTTTATGGGAGAGAACGCCTTCGATCCGGACTACCTCACCTTCGATGTCGAGGGCATCCTCATCAACATCGTCGCGCCGATGATCATCGTAATCATCGCGGACGTGCTGCTGGTGGGCCAGCTCAAGACGGCCAACGAGGCCACCCACGCCGATTGCTACTGCGGCGAGCTCGACCTGACCGAGAAGCACGACACCTTCAGCCACACCGAGACCACCGTTGTCATGAAGGACGACAAGGACGATTAGCCATTCTGACCAATACCACCCGGCCTTTGACGAGAAAGGAAGATCACCATGGGACTCTTGAAAGCTGGATTGGGTGCTGCCGGCGGCGTCATGGCCGACCAGTGGAAAGAATTTATCTATTGCGAATCGATGCCCGCCGACGTCTTGGCCTGCAAGGGCAGCAAGCGCACCGGCGGCCGCAGCTCCAACACGCGCGGCGAGGACAACGTCATCTCCAACGGCTCGGTCATCGCCGTCAACGACGGCCAGGGCATGCTCGTGGTGCAAAACGGCAAGATCATCGAGGTCGCACTGGAGCCTGGTGAGTTTGTCTTTGACACCGGCAGCGAGCCGAGCGTCTTTAGCGGCAACCTGGGCGACTCCATCAAGGAGACGTTCGCCAATATCGGCAGCCGCTTTACCTTTGGCGGCGACGCAGGCAAGGACCAGCGCGTCTACTTCATCAACACCAAGGAGATCATCGGTAACAAGTACGGCACCGCCTCGCCCGTGCCTTTCCGCGTGGTCGATAACAACATTGGCCTGGACGTCGACATCTCCGTTCGCTGCAACGGCGAGTATTCGTACCGCATCACCAACCCACTACTGTTCTACACCAACGTGTGCGGCAACGTGACCGATAGCTATACGCGCGACAAGATCGACAGCCAGCTTAAGTCCGAGCTGCTCACCGCCCTGCCTGTCTCTTATACACATCTGACGCTGCCGACGAACTCTAGGGTGTAGAT
>UROO01000094.1 GCA_900549555.1 uncultured Collinsella sp.
GAGATAGGAGTCCGTCTCGTGGGCTCGGAGATGTGTATAAGAGACAGGTCCTGTACTTTGTCGAGAAGTTCTTTAAGAAGGTCATGCCCGACGTGCTGTCCACGGTCTTCACGCCGTTCTGCACCATGATCGTCACCATCCCCATCGCCTTCATCGTCCTTGCCCCGATCGGCAACGAGATCGGCAGCCTCATCGCCAACGCCCTCTTTGGTCTTGCTGACCTTGGCGGTATCGGTATCCTGATCGTCATGGCCATCCTCGGCGCCTTCTGGCAGCTCTTCGTGGTCTGCGGCATGCACATGCCCGTCATCCTGCTCGCTCAGGTTCAGATCATCGCTGCCGGCTACGATCCCTTCGTCTTCGTTTCCACCAACTGCGCTATGGCCGCTGTCTGGGGCTGCGCCTTCGGTGCCTTCCTCAAGATGAAGAACCCCGACGAGAAGGGTCTTGCCCTGGGTTACGTCATCTCCGCCATTGCCGGCGGCGTCACCGAGCCCGCGCTCTTCGGTATCCTCATGCGCTTCCGTCGCACCATGCTCGGCATGTTTATCGGCGGTGCCATCGGCGCTGTGTTCTCCGGCCTCATGGGTGTTACCTACTACCTGGCCGGCGGTGCCTCCAACTTCCTGGTCTTTACCAACTACCTGCAGGGTGGCCAGATGAACACCGTCTGGGCTATCGTCGGTATGGCAATCTCCTTTGTCATCGCCGCTGCCGTCGTCTTTGCCACTGGCTTCTCCAAGGAGGAGCTCGCCGAGATGGAGGCCTAAGGCCAAACCATTCGGACGCATGCGGCCTTACCTACACGACAGGGCCCCGTCAGGCGCAAGCCCGGCGGGGCCCTTCTTACAAGGTAGACTGATTGGGGGCGCGTGGCGCCTACTCGCCGGGGTTTGCTAAGCGCCAGGGGCTTCCGCGCGGGGTTACCGCGAAAGAATCTGCCGGTTCGCAACTCCTTTATCAAACGAAAGGACATGCAGATGAGTTTGGGAAAGCTGACCGTTAACGGTCGCCAGGACGGCTTTTTGTGCGAGGGCAAACCGTTCTTTTGGTTTGCCGATACGTGCTGGAGCGCGTTTACGAGCATTGCCGAGGCCGATTGGGACTACTATCTGACCCGTCGCGCCGAGCAGGGCATGAACGTGCTGCAGATCAACACGCTGCCGCAGTGGGATCGCTGCTGCCCCGATCTGGGCATTTGGCCCTATGCCAGCGAGGACGGCGTGCATTTTGATTGGTCCCGTCCCAACCAGGCGTACTGGGATCACGCTGCTGCCATGTGCCGCGCTGCCGTCGAGCACGGCATTCGTCCGGCGCTCGTGCTTATGTGGTGCAACTACGTGCCCGGTACCTGGGGCGCCAAGATTGCTGAGCGTTGTGGTGCCGAGGTTATGCCGCGCGAGGAGGTCCGCGCCCACGTTGCCCGCGTCGTCGAGAACCTGGGCGAGTTCGACCCCGTCTATGTGGTGACGGGCGATACCGACTTTACCAGCGACGAGGCGATCGCCTATTACGAGGATGCACTCGACGAAGTCGTCCAGCGCGCGCCCGAGGCGTTGCGCACCATGCATATCAACCGCGGCAACCGCACCATTCCGTCACAGTACCTGGACCGCCTGGACTTCTACATGTTCCAGCCCGGCCACAACTACGAGGGCCAGCCCGAGGCCTGGCGCCTGCCGCAGGACTTTATCGCCAACTATCCCAAAAAGCCGATGGTCAACTCCGAGCCCTGTTACGAGCAGATGGGCGCCTCGCGCAATGTGTACTGGCGCTTCACCGCGCAGGACTGCCGTGCGAGCGTGTGGTCGTCGATCCTTGCCGGCGCCAGCGCGGGTGTGACCTATGGCGCGCACGGCGTTTGGAACTGGCAGACCAGCAAGAGCCAGGGCTCGGTGCTGGGCGAGGGCTTCGATATGCCGTTCCGCTGGCAGGAGTGTCTGCAGTTTGCGGGCGTTTGGGACTTTGGCGCGATCGAGTACGTGCTTGCCGGCCTGGGTGCTACGGCTGGTGACGACGCGCTTGCCGTGGTTCCGGCGCAGGAGCTGATCGATGACGCGCGCGAGGCCATTCGTGTGGCGCGCGTTGGCGATCGCGTCGTCACGTACCTGCCTCGTACCACGGCGCTCAAGTTTAAGCTCGACGGCACGCGCGGCTGGACGGCAACGGTCCTCGACATGGAGGGCAAGCGCATCGCCAAGCTGCCCGTCCGCGACAACGGTGACGGCACCGTACGCGTGGCTCAGCATCCCTTTGAGCATGACGCGCTGCTCGTGGTCTCGCCGGCGCGTTAAGGAAAACGGAATAACGCAAGAGAAAAGGCCCGGGTGGTAGCCCGGGCCTTTTTGTATCGACACAGCCGTTGCGGTTGGTAATGGCGATTGCATACCGCCGCTCTTAACGGTAGCCCTCCCAGAGGGGAAGGGGAAAGAGGATGTCCTCGAACTTAGACCACTCGGCGGGATAGTCGATCTCGTCGGGTCGCGCCACCCAACGGCCTTCCAATCCGTACATCGCCGCCAGCGCGCACGAGATGGCTTCGGTGGCGTCGATTCCCTCGGGAACGCTCCAGTTAACATCGGGCTCGGGCTCGATAACTCCGCGCGAGCGGTCGTTGAAATACTCGTGCAGGGGGCTCTCCGTGCTCATGGCCTCGGTATTGAGCATCTGGAAGAGCATGACGAGCTCGGGCTGACTGTTGTTCTCCGCCACGAGCAGACGGCAGTATTCGGGAATCTTGGGGCTCTGGCCCTCAAATGCCCCGCCAGGATGAAAGAGGGAGAGATAGTCGTCTAAGGTTGAGCTGCGATCGTAATAGCGACGGATCACCTCGACCAAAAGCCCGTGCTTGCTGCCCACGTAGTGCAGCACGCCCGCCTGGGTGATGCCCACCTCGTCGGCTACCGCCTGGAGCGACATGCCGTTAAAGCCGCGCGCGTTGATAAGCCGCACGGCCGCCGAAACAATCTGGTCAAGGCGTTCCTGCGCCGCAGCGCTGCGTTTCTTTGCCGCGGGTGTGGGAGTTTTCTGAGTGTCCATATAAATCGCGCTGCCTTATTTAGGGCGGCTCGAGTATTGCCGCCAAATGCCTTTTGTATACCCCCATAGCTTACCTCAGCCGTTCAGCGGTTCAAAACAACCGTTTGCCGCTCTTATAGGTTACTAAGTACTTAGTAAGCGTACTATACAGGTCGTGGAGTTACTTACTAGTTAGTAAGTAACAACCCAACAGGCGCTCGCGAGCAGCCGTACCCCATTCCACGGCTGCCGCATCCAGCGGGTTTGACCCCTTGACCCTTGGTGCACGGGCGCCCTCGCGCATTCCATCACAGAGAGGATCTATCCCATGGCAAATCAAACCGCCGCGGCGATTGACGAGAACGCCATCGCCCCCGATACCGGAAAGCCCATGACCAAAACCGAGACATGGCGCTTTATGATCGGCTTTATCATCTTCGGAATCATGTGGATGATGTCGGGAACAATCGGCTCCAACGTCTTGTTCCCCGAGCGTTTTAACGGCCTTAATATTGGCCAGCCCGAGGCAATTCTCGCGGCGATGAACTCGGTCGGTTCGATCTTCGCCCTGTTCTCAAATCTCGTTTTCGGCGCGCTTTCCGACCACTGCCACAGCCGCTTTGGCAGGCGCACGCCGTTTATCGTTCTCGGCGGTTTTATCTGCGGCTGTGCTTTCTGGAGCACTTCGGTCGCGACCACACTTCCCATGATCGTCGCCTCCTGGTGCGTGCTGCAGATTGGACTCAACTGCATGCTTGCCCCTGCTGTTGCCGTGCTTTCCGACCGCATCCCGCTTAACAAGCGCGGCACGCTCTCCGCATTCTATGGCGGCGGCGCAACGGCCGGCCAGTCGATTGGCACCATCATCGGTACGCAGTTCCTCTCCAACCCAGTTCCTGGCTTTATCATCGGCACGGTCTCTTGGTTGCTGACCGGCATCCTCGCCGTCATCATTTGGCCGCGCGAGAAGTCTGCCGCTCTTGACGAGGGCGAGCAGTCTGAGAAGCTCAATCTCAAGTCGCTGCTGCTCATGTTCGTTCCGCCCACCAAGAACTGCCGCGACTTTTATCTGGCGCTCTTTGGCCGTCTGCTCCTCATCTTCGGTTACTTTTGCATCAACGGTTATCAGCTCTATATCCTCGAGAAGTACATCGGTCTTCCCGTGGCAGAAGCCGGCGCAGTTCTTTCGAGTATGTCCGTCGTGATCATGGTCGTGTCGCTTGTCGCCTCGCTTACCTCGGGCGCCATCTCCGACAAGATCGGCCGCCGCAAGCCTATCATCCTCGTCGCAACGATTATGATGTGTATCGGTATCGCCCTGCCCTGGCTACTTAAGTCCGTTATCGGCATGTACGGATTTGCTCTGCTCGCCGGACTTGGCTACGGTATCTACTCTTCCGTGGACCAGGCGCTCAATGTCGATGTTCTGCCCGATAAGGAGAACGCCGGCAAGGACCTGGGCATCCTCAATATCGCCAACACCATCGGTCAGATCCTTGGCCCCATCGTGACCTCGGCAATCGTTGTCGCCACCGGCTCCTATTTCATGGCGTTCCCAATCTCCATCGTGCTCATCGCCGTGGGCTATGTGTCCATCATGCTCATCAAGAGCGCCAAGTAATTTGCCACTCTCTTTCATTCCGTCGGGCTGCGTTCGTGTTGCCCGACGGACTCCGACTATTCAATCACTTAACTTGGAGGCGTTATCATGACTATCGTCGAGCAGTACAAGGTGTTTAAGCTCGAGCTCGCGGGCACTGCGGCCGGCAATCCCTATGTCGAAGTCGAGCTGTCGGCGCGATTTGACCGCGCGGATGGCCAGGACAGCTTTGAGGTCCATGGCTTCTACAAGGGCAATGGCTGCTACGGAATCAACTTTATGCCCGAGAGTGCCGGTGTCTGGAACTACACGGTGAGCTCCAATGACCCCGAGCTCGATGGTGCCGCCGGCTCTTTTGAGGCCGTGCCCGCCACGGGCGCCAATCATGGTCGCGTGCTGCTGGCAAAGGATGTACTCGCCCACGGAGCTCCGTTCATTACTGACGAGGATTTCAACTTTGCCTACGAGGATGGAACGCGCTACCTGCCCTTTGGCACCACATGCTATGCCTGGACCAACCAGGATGTTCAGCTGCAGGAGCAGACGCTCGAGACGCTCGCAGAGGCACCTTTTAACAAGATCCGCATGTGCGTCTTCCCCAAGTTCTACGACTATAACGTTGAGGACCCAGCGATGTATGCCTATGAAGGCGAGAAGGGCGATTTCGACCATTTTCGCTTCTATGAGCCGTTTTGGGAAAACCTCGAGCACCGCATCGAGCAGCTTGACGAGCTGGGTATCCAGGCGGATCTCATCGTTTTGCATCCGTATGACAAGCCTGAGGACTGGGGCTTCTCTCGTATGACGCGCGAGGAGGATATTTTCTACCTGACGTATGTCGCTCGTCGCTTCTCGGCATACAAGAACATTTGGTGGAGCCTCGCCAATGAGTGGGACCTTATGCCGTGGAAGCCGGCCGAGGACTGGGACCGCTATGCCCGTATCATCATGGCGAACGACCCGTATGGTCATCTGCGCAGTATCCACAATTGCCGTGAGATCTTTGACCACAGTCATCCGTGGATTACGCACGTGAGCTACCAGAGGTGCGACCTCAAGAACACAGCCGAGGACGTCACCATGCTGCG
This sequence comes from uncultured Collinsella sp., assembly GCA_900549555.1. Classification (GTDB taxonomy): domain Bacteria; phylum Actinomycetota; class Coriobacteriia; order Coriobacteriales; family Coriobacteriaceae; genus Collinsella. The sequence goes on from UROO01000094.1 coordinate 5,707, forward strand.
CGCGCAGTATAGCAAGCCGGTTTTGATCGACGAGGTCGGCTATGAGGGCAACATCAACTGGGGCTGGGGTAACCTGACCGCTCAGGAACTCGTACGTCGTTTTTGGGAGGGCAGTTTGCGTGGCGGTTATGTGACCCACGGTGAGACCTACGTCGACCGCGGACCCAAGCTGTGGTGGGCGCACGGCGGCAAGCTCTACGGCGATTCGCCCGATCGCATTGGCTTTTGCCGTCGCTACATGGAGGCGCTGCCGGCCGATTTTGACTGGGTGCCCGATGAGGTCGGCATCCTTGACGGTACGTTTACCTGGGATGTCACCTGTATGTCCAACGATCATGGCCACGGGACTGCCGATGTCCTTATGTACTTTGGGTTCAACCGTCCGGCGTATCGTGAGTTTGAGGGCGAGGCGGGCGCTCGTTACAAGGTGAATGTCGTGGACACATGGGACATGACGGAGGAAGAGCTTCCCGGAACCTTTGAGGGCAAGTTCCGCATCGACCTCCCTAGTAAGCAGTATATGTTGCTTCGTCTGACTAAAGTAGAGGCGTAATAATAGAGATAATCGGCTCCGGGCGCGATTTGCTGCACGACCATCATAAGGGCAGCCCCTGTGGTGGTCGCGGCGATGCGCGTTCGGGGCTATGGCACGTGAGGGGCGAATATGCAGGAGTTCTTTGGAATCGATGTGGGCGGTACGGCCGTTAAATGGGCTGTGCTGGGCGAGGATTTTTCCATCCGCGAGCGCGGGAGCCTGCCGACGGGCTTTACCACGGCTGAGGAGACCGTTTCGGCGTTGATCGGGCTCGTCGAGCCGTACCGCGAGCGCGTGAACGCCGTAGGCGTGAGCGCACCCGGCGGTATTTACGAGGGAGATGTCACGGGAACGATCCATCGCGGCGGTGCGCTCACGTTTATGGACGGCTGCCCACTGGGAAAGCTCATGCGCGAGGCGCTGGGGGTGCCGGTTGCCGTCAATAACGACGGTAAGTGCTGTGCACTCGGTGAGTATGCGGCTGGCGCCCTGCGCGGGACGCGTTTTGGCGTGGTACTCGCTATTGGCACGGGCATCGGCGGCGGTATCGTCATCGACGGCAAGGTCCTGCGCGGCGCGCACTGCTTTGCAGGCGAGTTCAGCTTCTTGCGCAACGATGTCACGACTGCCGCGAGCATGGAAAACTCCTTTGCGGGCTCGGGCGGTTGGCGCGCGCTCCGCGATGCCGCCGTTGCCGAGAAGGGCCTGCCTGCGGATTCTCCGGTGGACGGCCGCCGCGTCTTTGAGTGGATCGCGGATGGCGACATAGCGGCGCAGCGCGCGCTCGACCGCTACGCTCGCGCATTTGACGGACAGCTCATCAACCTGCAGGCCGTGCTCGACCCCGAGGTCTTTGTGATCGCAGGCGGCATCTCGTGCCATCCCGAGCTCGTCGATGCCCTGCGCGCGCAGATGCCGCTGGCCCTCGCGAGTTACGAAGGGACCCTTGCTGGCATTCCTGTGCCGCAGATAAAGGTGGCCGAGCTCGGCAACGACGCCAACCTTTACGGTACCTGTCTCTTATACACATCTGACGCTGCCGACGAACTCTAGGGTGTAGAT
>UROO01000095.1 GCA_900549555.1 uncultured Collinsella sp.
CTAGAGTTCGTCGGCAGCGTCAGATGTGTATAAGAGACAGCGACCACGGCGCGCTTGATGTCAATATTGCGGGCGATGATGAGCGCCACGCGGGCCACGTCCTGGTTAAGCAGCTCAAGCGTGAGCGGGGTTTTCTCCAGTTCGGCAAAAAGCTCCGGATCGGCAATGACGGCGTGCTTGACGACCTCGCCGCAGCCGTCGGCGAACTGCTCGGGTGTGAGGGTGGCAAGGCATCCCACGTCGGCGATAACAACACTTGGTTGCCAAAAGGCGCCAGCCAGGTTCTTGCCGGCGGCCAGGTCGATGGCCGTTTTGCCGCCCACCGACGAATCCACCATGGCGAGCAGGCTTGTGGGAATCTGCACAAACTTGCAGCCGCGCATGTAGGTGGCGGCCACAAAGCCGGCCACATCGCCTACGACGCCGCCGCCGAGCGCCACGATTACGTCAGAGCGCGAAAGCTCATGCTCGGCCACAAACTCCAAGATGCCGATGTAGGTCTCTGCGCGCTTGTGTGCCTCTCCGGCCTCGAAGACGCAAATGCTTACCTCATAGCCTGACGCCTCCAGGCTTTGCTTGACGGGCATCTGGTAGAGCGGGCCCACGTTGGTGTCCGTCACGATGACGGCGCGGGTGCCGCCGGCAGTGGCGCGAACGAGCGGTCCTGCCTGCTCCAGCAAAAACGTGCCCACGTGTACCTGGTAGGGGCGTGCGGTGTCGATATCGATGGTAATCGCCATAAGCTATGGTCCTTTCGACCTGGCGTGATGGGTGGTCTAGTGGGCGCTCTCGTCGTCGAGCGCGCGCTTGATGCGGTCGCCCTCGGCAAGGAGATTTTCCAGATAGCGCTGGTCGCGGTCCTTAAGGGCGCGGCTGTAGGCGCAGAGCGATTCGATCAGATGGTCGATCTCGAAGGCGAGCGCATCGGCGTCGTCGATCATGAGCTCGGACCACATCTGAGGATTGAGGTGTGCCACGCGGGTGAGGTCGCGGTAGCTGCCGGCCGAAAAGCCGTGGTGGACCTGGGCGGTCGGGCTCTTAACATAGGCGTTGGAGACGACGTGCGCGAGCTGGCTCGTAAAGGCGATGACGCGGTCGTGCTCGGTGGCGCTCGTTACACTGAACTTGCCAAAGCCTAAGGGACGTACCATCTCGCGCACCTGGCCCAAAAGCTCCAGCTTGAGTGCATCGTCCACTGCGGGCGGTACAAGTACGAGCGGTGCGCCCTGGAACAGGTCGGCGCGGGAATGCGCGTAGCCCGAGAACTGCGTGCCCGCCATGGGGTGCGCGCCCACAAAGTAAAAACCGTGCTCGCGGGCAAGCTCAAAGGCGCGCTCGCACACGATGCCCTTGACGCCCACGGTGTCGATCACCACGGGGCCCATGATGGCCTCGGTGTCGGTGGCGTCGGCGAGTGCCTGGGCGTGCGTCTCGAGCCACTCGATGCAGGCCTCGGGGTAGCAAGCCAGGACGATGATGTCGCACTCGCCGAGCGTCTCGTCGTTGAGCTCGCCGGCAACGGTGCCCATGCTGGCGGCCGTCATGACGTCGTCATCGGGGTCCCAGGCCAGCACGCGGACGCCCGCCTGCGCATAGCCGCGGGCAAAGCTGCCGCCGATGAGGCCCAGGCCCACGATGCCGGCGCACTTGGGGCCGCCCTGGTTAACGCGTGCGTTTCTCACCGTACCCATGGGCTACTCCTGAACGGTCTCTTGGCAGACAACCTCGCGGATGGCGCGGATGCGGCGCATGGTGTCGTCGAACTGGTCGGGGGTGAGGGCCTGAGCACCGTCGGACCAAGCGTGGCTCGGGTCGTCGTGGACCTCGATCTCCAGGCCGTTGGCACCACAGGCGGTCGCGGCGAGCGCCATGGGCTCAACGTAGCGGGTGTAGCCGGTGGCGTGGCTGGGGTCGGCGACGACGGGCAGGTGCGATAGGTGGTGCAGCACCGGCACGGCGTTGAGGTCGAAGGTGTTGCGAGTGCGGGTCTCGAAGGTGCGGATGCCGCGCTCGCACAGGATGACGTTGTCGTTGCCCTCGCTCATGATGTACTCGGCTGCCATAAGCAACTCATCGACGGTGCCGGACATGCCGCGCTTGAGCAGGATCGGGGTCTTGGTCCTGCCGACCTCCTTGAGCAGGGGGAAGTTCTGGGCGTTGCGAGCGCCGATCTGCATGACGTCGATCTTCTTGTCGAGGAAGACCTGTACGTCGCGCGGGTCCATGATCTCGGTAACGATCGGCATGTCGAGCTCGGCGGATGCCTCGCACAGCAGGTCCAGGCCGGCGGGACCCATGCCCTGGTAGGCGTAAGGGGAGGTGCGGGGCTTGTAGGCGCCACCGCGCAGCATCGTGGCGCCGGCGGCCTTTACGCGGCGTGCGATGCGAATGAGGTTTTCGCCCTCGACGGAGCAGGGTCCGGCGATGACCTGGAACTGGTCGCCGCCGATCTTGACGCCGTGGCCGCAGTCGATGACGGAGTCCTCGGGGTGGAACTTGCGGTTGGCACGCTTAAAGGGCTCGGAGACGCGCTGCACGCGCTCGACGACATCCATGGACTCGAGCAGGAACGGGTCGATCTTGGTCGTATCGCCCACCAGGCCGATGATGGTCTCGTTCTCGCCGCGCGAGACGTCGGTCTTGAGACCCTTCTTCTCAATCCAGCTGACGATATGGCCGACGGCCTCGTCGCTGGCGCTCTGCTTTAAAATCGCAATCATGGTGTGCCTCTCACCTCGATGGATAGCTCTTGCAAAAACGGCCCGCATCGCGAGCCGTTATATATGTGCATGAGAGTTTATACTAATTGTTTCACTTTTGCGTTCTAAAGTGAGCCTCTGCGCCGTGTCTCCCACGTAATTGCAAAGCTTTTTCTATTCTTTTGTTAGCCCGTGGCGCACTTGGGTATAATGCCAACCGTTCGCCCTATTAGCTCAGGGGATTAGAGCGTCTGCCTCCGGAGCAGAAGGCCGTTGGTTCGAATCCAACATGGGGCACCATCGAACGTAAGACCGTCCGAACCTCGCATGGTCCGGGCGGTTTTCTTATACCGACGCGACGTGATGGGACGTGGTATGGCAGCAACGGATATCGAGCGCGGGCTTTCGACCGCCGAGGTCGAGGAGCGCATCGCCGCCGGTAAGATCAACCGCAACATGGAGCTTAAGACCAAATCGGTCAAAGAGCTCATCATCGAGAACCTCTGCACACTGTTTAACTTGATCAACGCTGTCTTGGCGATTTTGGTGTTGCTGACCGGATCGTTCAAGAACCTCACGTTCCTGTTCGTGGTGTTTTTGAATACCGCCATCGGCGTCATTCAGTCCATGCGCTCCAAGAAGATGGTCGATAAGCTTACGCTGCTGACCTCTAAGAAGGCCATCGCGGTGCGCGACGGTGCCGAGGTGGAGCTCGACTTGGACCAGATCGTGCTCGATGACATCATCCGCTTGGGGCGCGGTGACCAGATTCCGGCCGACGCCGTGGTGGTTTCGGGTGAGGCACTCGTGAACGAGAGCCTGCTGACGGGCGAGAGCGATCTCATCAAAAAGCAGCCCGGCTCCGAGCTCATGAGCGGCAGCTTTATCGACTCGGGCCTGCTGCGCGCCCGCGTGATCCATGTTGGCGCCGACAACTACGTGGCCAAGATCAACAACGAGGCCAAGTACGTCAAAAAGGTCAATTCCGAGATCATGAATGCGCTCAACGCCATCGTGCGCTTTGCGAGCCTCATTATGATTCCGCTCGGCCTGGCGCTCTTTGCCTCGAGCGTGAGCGAGCTGTGGGATGCCGCTGGTACGCCGGGCGATAGCGCGCTTTCGTGGTGTTTTTCCGAGCTGCTTGCCGGTCGCGTGCCTTCGTCGGCGCTGCTGTCTACGGTGGGCGCTCTTTTGGGCATGATTCCGCAGGGCCTGGTGCTGCTGACTTCGTCGGTGCTTGCCATCGCCACGGTGCGTCTGGCGCGCCGCAAGGTACTCGCGCAGCAGCTTTACTGTATCGAGACGCTCGCGCGCGTCGACGTGCTGTGCCTGGACAAGACGGGCACCATTACCTCGGGCCGTATGGAGGTCGAGGGTACCTACCCGCTGCCTGTTGAGGGCGTTGGCTTTGGCGCGGACTCTGACGAGGCAGCTGTCCCCGTCGAGACCACGGTCCTCGATTTTGCGCTCGCCAACGTGGCGCGTGCCACCTCGGCAGACGCCAACGAGACCTGTCAGGCGCTGCTCAACTATTACGCTGACCGCCCGGTCGAGGTTTCCGAGCCGCTGGCGGTCATTCCGTTCTCCTCGTCCAAAAAGTGGAGCGGCGCCTCGTTTGCGCAGGGCTCCTATGTGATGGGCGCAGCGCAATTTGTGCTTTCGGAGCGCGTCTTTGCGCAGGTCGAGAATCGTGTGGCCGAGCTTGCCGACACCTGCCGCGTGCTTGTTGTGGCCCGTGTGGACGGCTTTACGCCCGACGGCGATATGGCGGGCGAGGTCGAGCCCGTGGGCTTTGTGACCATTCGCGACGAGATCCGTACCTCGGCTGCCGAGACCATCGGCTACTTTAACGAGCAGGGTGTGACCCTCAACGTGATCAGCGGCGACGACCCGCGCACGGTGTCATCGATCGCGCGCGTGGTGGGCGTTCCGGGGGCCGATGCCTACGTCGACGCCACGACGCTCGATACGCCGTCCAAGATTGATGCGGCGGTGGACCGCTATCACGTCTTTGGTCGCGTGACGCCGCAGCAAAAGCGCGAACTCGTGCAGGCGCTCAAGCGTCGCGACCATACCGTTGCCATGACGGGCGACGGCGTCAACGACGTGCTGGCGCTCAAGGAGGCCGACTGCTCCGTGGCCATGGCCGCCGGTTCCGATGCCGCGCGCAACGTGGCCGAAATCGTGCTGGTCGACAACGATTTTGCCTCGATGCCCGCCGTGGTGGCTGAGGGCCGTCGCTCCATCAACAACCTGCAGCGCTCCGCGGCGCTGTTCCTGACCAAGACGCTGTTTTCGATGGGCTTGGCGGCGCTGTGCATCGCGTTTCCGCCGTATCCCTTCGAGCCGATTCAAATGACACTCATCAACTTCTTCTGCATCGGCGCGCCGGGCTTTGTGCTGGGTTTGGAGCCCAACAACGCCCGCGTGAAGGGGTCATTCTTGACCAACGTGCTCAAGCGTGCGTTGCCGGCGTCACTGGCGGTTATTATGGCTGCGGCGCTCGATATCTTTGTAGCGCGCGTGTTTGGCTTTAACCAGCTCACGCTTTCGACCATGTGCCTGCTTACGTCGTGTGCGGCGAGCGTGAGTCTGATCTGGCGTATCTCGCAGCCGCTTACGCCCTTGCGCGTGGTGCTCTTTGTATTTGTCGTCATCGGCATCTTGGTGGGCGTTATCGGATTCCCGGAGCTGCTGTCCATTGCCAACCTGTCGACGGGTGAGGCGGTTATCTTGCTGGCGATCGTCGTCTTTACCTGCACGGTGTTCTTTAAGCTCGCCACGATGATGGATTTGCTTAAGCCGCGCCGTCGCCATGCCGCCACTGGCTTTGGCCGTGGCGTTCGCGTCCGTCTGGGTCGCGGTGGCGGCAAGGTGAGCTCGACGGGCTCAACTGCCCAGCGTTTTGCCAAGCGCGTCGCCGCCGATATGGCGCTGCGCCGTGAGGAGCGCACCGCTCGCGAGGCCGAGGTTCGCGCGCTCGAGGGTGTGGAAAAGGCCCAGCCCAAGAAAAAGAAGGGCACGGGCGTCACTCGCTCGCGTGTGACCAAGTCCGCCCAGGGCATTAAGGTCTCGATGCCGAGCAAGAAGAAAAAGCCCGCAAAGAACGCCTAGCCCCAACGCCTCCCTAAGTTGCGGTGAAATAGGGACTGTTTAAGCGTTTTAACCTCCTATTTAGTCCCTATTTCACCGCAACTTAGGGGTGATCGGGGATGTTGAATTGGTGCCTTGCTCCTGTGGGGGCGTGGCGATGTTATGCTCTAATCTCGACTGTATGAATTGCTCCGAAAAGAGGAAGCCGTGATCTGCCCGCATTGCCTTAAGACCATAGAGGACGGCGCCTCGTTCTGCCCCTATTGCAACGCATACGTTGGTCCGGGCGACGGTCCCGAGCATACCGAGTTCGTATTCTGCGATGGTTGTGGCGCACGCCTGTCCCCGCATGATCGCACCTGTCCCAAGTGCGGGCGCCCCGCCCCGGGCATCCTTTCCAAAGACGCGGCTGCATCCGATCTGGCGGCAGGCCGCACGGCCGGCTTTCCGCGCTTGACGCAGGAGCAGATCGATACCGAGGTGCCCCATGCGCCGGCCTCTGCCGCCGCGGTGCTCTCGGATGCCGCCGATCCCAACGAGACCTGCGTGCTGCCTGCCTTCGATAAGGACTTTGGCATCCCCAAGGTCGATATCCCCACACCGGTGTCCCTGCGCGATAATGTCCAGCCCAAAAAGCAAAAGGCCAAGCGCAAGGTCCATCCCGACGAGGATGCCTATCACAAGCACAAGCGCCATATCCCCAAACCGCTTATCGTCATCGCGGTGCTCGCCGCCGTGTGCGGTGGTGCGTATTGGTTTGTGACTGCCGATCCTATGGGCGTCATGCCCGGCTTCTACGACCAGTTTGGCCAGGCCGCCAAGACCACCTTCCCGTCGCGCCAAAAGGGCGAGGCCACCGAGAAAGAGTCCAAGCAAGAGGATGCGTCCGAGGTCGTTCAGGAGGAGACCGTCTTAACCGACGACCAACTCTACGCCAGGCTCGATGGCCTGTACCAGACCATCGTGTCGTACAGCGACGATGATCAGATCGGCGAGGTCATCGATTCGTTTAATAACGGCTATCTGCGTACGCCGCTCTCCACCCGCCAGGAGCTGTCGCAGAGCGCTTATGCCCTGCGCGATCAGATTAAAAAGACCCAGGATGAGCTCAATAACCTCAAGGTTCAGGACGACACCGTCTATGCGGAGGACATCGATCATCTAAAGCAGCTTGCCCAGTGGATGTACGAGCGTGTCGACGTGATCTGCCAGAGCTGGGATATCTCGCTGTCCATTCCCGACGGCGAGTCGCTGAGCGCCCGTCAGAGCGAGATCCTGGCGCCCATCGCACAAGGCGGCAACAGCGCGCTTAACCAGTACGACGCCAACGTGAGCGCATGGAGACCGCAGCAACGTTCGTAATTTGTTGCCCTCCGGCGGCATAACCTGCGTGCGCAAGGTTGATTTCCGATCTCAGCCGAACACATTGAGCAAATAGGCCGTTCCCGCAGT
>UROO01000096.1 GCA_900549555.1 uncultured Collinsella sp.
ACCTTGGGCAGGCCCGGCATGGTCAGAACGCTGCCGGTCAACGCGACCACAAAGTGGGCGCCGGCGGAAACCTTGAGCTCGCGCACGGTGATGCGGAAGCCCTCGGGAGCGCCCAGAGCCTTGGCGTTATCGCTAAAGCTGTACTGCGTCTTGGCGACGCACACCGGCAGGTTACCAAAGCCGTTCTCGCGCAGCTCGGCAAGCTGACGCTTGGCAGCCGGCGTAAAGTCGACGCCGTCGGCGCGGTAGATCTTGGTTGCAACGGCCTCGAGGGCATCGGCAACATCGGCGCCGTCCTCGTAGGCAAACTTGAGCTCGCTCGGCTGCTCAATCAGGCGCATGACCTCATCGGCCAGCTCGAGCGCGCCCTCGCCACCCTTGGCCCAGACCTCGGAAAGCTTAACATTGACGCCGAGCTTCTGGCACTCGGACTCGATGAGCGCAAGCTCTGCCTCGGTGTCCGTCGGGAAGCGGTTGATGGCGACCACGCAGGGCAGACCGTAGACATTCTGAATGTTGTCGACGTGGCGCAGCAGGTTGGGCATGCCGGCCTTGAGGGCCTCGAGGTTCTCGTCGTTAAGGTCGGCCTTGGCAACGCCGCCGTTATACTTAAGCGCGCGGGCGGTGGCGACAATCACGACGGCGCTGGGGCGAACGCCCGTCATGCGGCACTTGATGTCGAGGAACTTCTCGGCACCCAGATCGGCGCCAAAGCCTGCCTCGGTAATGGCGACATCGCCAAAGCGCATGGCCATGCGCGTGGCCATGATGGAGTTGCAGCCGTGGGCGATATTGGCGAAGGGACCGCCGTGGACAAACGCGGGCGTGCCCTCGAGCGTCTGCACCAGATTGGGCTTGAGCGCATCCTTAAGCAGCGCAGCCATGGCGCCCTGAGCCTTGAGGTCGCGGGCGCGGACGGGCTCGCCGGCATAGCTGTAGCCGACGACGATCTCGCCCAAGCGCTCCTTGAGGTCGTTGATACTCGTGGACAGGCACAAGATCGCCATGACCTCGGAGGCAACGGTGATATCGAAGCCGTCCTCGCGCGGCACGCCCTGAGCCTTGCCGCCAATGCCGTCGATAACGTGGCGCAGCTGGCGGTCGTTCATGTCGACAACGCGCTTCCAGGTGATGCGCTTAACGTCGATACCGAGCTGGTTGCCCTGCTGAATATGGTTGTCGAGCATGGCGGCCAGCAGGTTATTGGCGGCACCGATAGCGTGGAAGTCGCCGGTAAAGTGCAGGTTGATATCCTCCATGGGGATGACCTGGGCCCAACCGCCACCGGCGGCACCGCCCTTCACGCCAAACACGGGACCGAGCGAAGGCTCGCGCAGGGCCACGGCGCTCTTGACGCCGCGACGACGCAGACCGTCGGCAAGGCCGATGGTCGTAGTGGTCTTGCCCTCGCCTGCGGGCGTGGGGTTGATGGCGGTCACGAGGACGAGCTTGGCCTGGTGATCGGTCGGCTCGTTGAGCAGTGAATAGTCAACCTTAGCCTTGTCGAAGCCATACGGAATCAGGTGCTTTACGTCGACGCCGGCGTTCTTAGCCACCTCGGTAATGGGCAGCGGCGTGACGGAACGTGCGATTTCGATGTCAGTAGGCATGGGCGGTCCTTTCGTTACCGAATGAGAAAAAGACCATTTCAGCATAGCACGGGCGCGCAATAGTAAAACACCCGTAACCGATGAATGGCGATATGTTTATCCAATGCTCAGCGATAGCTTACAGACCAGCCAAAACAAACCCGCCTCTAAACGGCTGGCTCGATGCCCAAGTGCTCAAAGGTGCGCAAGGTTGCCTGACGGCCCCGGGGCGTGCGAATCATCAAGCCGCACTGCAGCAGATAGGGTTCGTAGACATCTTCGAGCGTACCCGGGTCCTCGCCCACCGCGCTGGCAAGGGTCGTCAGGCCTACGGCACGGCCGGAGAACGTCTTGGCAAGCGTCTCCAAGATACGAATGTCCATCCAGTCCAGACCAAGCTCATCGATCTCGAAGAACTCGAGCGCCTGACGGCAAATATCAAGCTCAATAGGCCCGTTGCCGCGTACCTGCGCATAGTCGCGCACACGCTTGAGCAGACGGTTGGCCAAGCGCGGCGTACCACGCGAGCGCGAGCCGATCTCGAGCGCGCTGGGATGGTCGATCGTAACGCCCAGGATAGTCGCCGAGCGCGTCACAATCTGAGCGAGCTCCTCGACCGTGTAGTAGTCCAGGCGATACGAAATGCCAAAGCGGTCGCGTAGCGGGCCGGTCAGCATACCCGAGCGGGTCGTTGCCGCCACCAGCGTAAACTTAGGGATATCCAGGCGAATCGAACGTGCGGCCGGACCTTTACCGATCACGATATCGAGCGCAAAGTCCTCCATAGCGGGATATAGGACTTCCTCGACCGACCGGTTAAGGCGGTGGATCTCATCGATAAACAGCACGTCACCCGGCTGCAAGTTAGTCAGGATGGCCGCCAGGTCACCGGTACGCGCAATAGCCGGGCCGCTCGTCGTCTTGATCTGAGCGCCCAGCTCGTTGGCGATAACCGTGGCCAACGTGGTCTTGCCCAGGCCCGGAGGGCCCGAGAAAATCACGTGGTCGAGCGTCTCGCCACGGCTCTGCGCCGCCTCGATCAGCACGCGAAGGCTCTGCTTGATATGCTCCTGACCGCAGTAGTCGTCCAAGCGCTGGGGACGCAGGGTACGGTCGACATCGAGGTCCTCGGGTGTCAGTTCCGAGCCCACCATACGCTCACCGTGCGCCATGGATGCCGCCGGCGAGCTGCCGGGCGTCGCCCACAGGTCCTGAGAGTCATCGGCTTCCCACATCACGCATCCATTCCGAGTCGCTTAAGCGCCGCGCCGAGCAGATCCTCGACACGCATGTCCTGCCCATCATACCCGCTCAGGGCAACCTCGGTCTCCTGCGGGCTAAAGCCCATGGAGAGAAGCGCCGCACGGGCGTCATCGATGGCCGAGGGAGCGGCGGCGGGGACCGGCATCGCAACCTGACCGGGCATTACGTCGACCGGAACAAAGCCCTTGTCCTTGGCAAAGGTACTCTTGAGCTCCAGGATGAGGCGCTGGGCAGTCTTTTTGCCCACACCGGGCACCTTGGCCATGCCCTTGTCGTCCTCGGCCATCACCAGGGAATACAGCTGTCCCACGGTATAGGCGGAAAGCACGGCAAGCGCCAGGCGCGGACCGACGCCCGAGACGGAAACGAGCCGATCGAACATCGTGCGCTCGTCCTTGGAGGCAAAGCCAAAGAGCGTCATGGCGTCCTCGCGTACCTGCATGCGGGTATAGAGGCGAACCTCGCCGCCGGGCGTAGGCAGTGTGGCGGCAGTGCTGCCCGAAATACCGAGCTCAAAGCCCACGCCCGATACATCGACGACGGCCGAGCTCATCGTGGCCTCGACAAGCGTTCCATGGAGCTGGGAGATCATCAGTATCCGGTTCCTCTCTGTTGATAGAACTCGCCGCCGGTAAGCGCCCGGGTGCGGCTTAGGTTAACGTGACAGATGGCGCAGGCCAGCGCATCGGCGGCATGGTCTGGGTGAGGGTCGTGATCGAGCTGCGTGAGCGTACGCACCATATAGGCAACCTGCCGTTTATCTGCAGCGCCCGTGCCCACCACGGCCTGCTTGATCTGCATGGGCGTGTATTCGCCAATCTCGAGCGCGCATTCCGAAAGCGCCACGAGCGCGGCACCGCGGGCATGCGCCGTGGGGATGGCCGAGCGGACGTTAGCGCCAAAGTAGATGCTCTCGATAGCCGCGGTATCGGGACGGTAGCGTTCGACGACGCCCTTGAGGTCGCGGGCAATATGCGACAGGCGCACCGCGAGCGGGCTGCCCGCGCTGGTCTCGATACAACCGTAGGCACGGCAACGAACCTCGCCACGTCGTTCCTCGATAATCCCCCAGCCCGTATGGGCCAAACCGGGGTCGATACCCAAGATAACCAAGCCGACCTCCCCTCGTCACAAGCACAGCGCAAGGCAAGGCCCCGCGCATCATTCACGAACGTCTGTTCTAGAATAACACAACAGTGACCGTATCTAGCAAGCAAGGTTGAACCATAGGTTGAGCATAAGTCAGCGAGCGAGTCCCTGCCGTGGCAAGGTGTCGCGAAAGAGGAGCGCCGCGTACTTCTGTACGCAAGCGACGGTTTGAGCGGCAGATTGCCCGGCAGGGGCTCGCGCAGCGTCGACTCGTTACGCGGTTTGGTAAAACCGCGTAACATTTTTAGTTCTGTGAGAAGAACGGGAATTGCCTCGGATCCACCGGCGGATGCGGCATCGGACCTCCCTGGGGGCCACCCTGTGGTCCGCCCTGGCCGCCCATCATCTTGTCGATGGCGTCCTGGACCTCGCCCTCGAACTTCTTCATTCCCTCGTGCAAACGACGCTGACCGTCCTCAGAGCGCAGCTCTTCCATCTGCTCGGGCGAAATACCCAACAGCTCGCCCAACAGGCCCATCATCTCGCCGCGCATACGGTCACTCGTGTCGTCGTCAGCAAAACGGCGCACCTCGGCGCGCGCCAGCGAATCAACCGTCATGCGTTCCTTACCGTTGAGTCCCAGGTCGGACCACGCAAGCATGTACGGCCAAGCGCGCTCGGCAAACGAACGGGCCGAGACGATCGGGGCCGTCGGTAGCATGCGACGGGCAGCCTCACCCTGGCGCACGAGCATCAGCAGCAGCGAGCAGGCCTCGGGCTTGGCGGCGGCCATCGGGATGTCGTCGAAAGGTCGATTGCGGTCTACGTGCGACTCGAGCGCACCATCGACCTCGCCCGGCTCAAGCCCGCCAAGCAGCTGCGCCGCGCGGTCGAGCATGTCGACCGGACCGTCAAGCGTCGAGAGCGCTTGCGCCAGCACGCGATCCATGCAATCCTCCACCGCGTTGAGCGTCACGAGCTCTTGGGGCACCACGGCCGAGGCACGGTTGCGTACGCGTGCCACAAACTCGAGCGTCGACAGATACACGTCGCCAAAGGGCGCAAAGTCGCCCTGGTAGCCGCCGGACAGCGCGGGTGCCGCCAGCGCATACTCGGTCTTGGAAAGCGGGCTCAGCGCCATGGCGCCCAGCTCGAGCGCCGTATCCTCGAGCATCAGGCCCAGCGCACGCGAACGCAGGCGTTCGGCATCGCCCGCCGACACGTCGCGATCGAGCACGCGCGCCGCATCCGGCGCATCGCGCTCGACAGTGCGAATGTGCAAGCGCTCGGCGATTGAGCGAACAGCGGAACAACGGGCGGCCTCGGCCTCCTCCTGCGCCGGTGTAAAGATGCGATTGCGCCCCAGCACCAGGCCAATCACATTACGCGGACCCAAGGCATCGACGGCAAGTACCGCCAACAGGGACGACGGCAGATCGCCCTCGAGCGCCACCACGGCACGCGACGCACCGCGAGCGCGGGCATTGTCGCGCACGGCAAGCACCAGCGCCTGCCACAGCCATTCCTCGGAGCGAAACTGGGGCAGCTCGTGGTCCTCCAGGGCATCGAGCATCACGCCGCGCTGAATCTCCTGAACCAGCAGGCTCTCCTCAAAGCACGGCGCCTGGGCCACCACGCGACCGCAATCGTCGAGCACAAACGACCCGCCGGTATACACCGACTCGTCATAGGCGCCGACCGGAGCCATGCAGGCAAACCATACGCTGCGCTTGGAGGCGATCTTGCGGTAGGCACCGCTGCGCACGGCGGCGACGGCGGCCGTCTCGCGGTCGGTCATGTCAAACGCGTTGAATTGGAAATAGGCAATGAGGTCGACACCGGTCGGCAGCATCTCGAGCTCGCGATCCAGGTCAAACACCACGGCGATGCGCACGCCGTCCACGTCAAACACCGGCGGTGCCCAACGCGCGTCGTTGCTCTCGCCACGCTGCAGGGCGATGCTTGCGCGCGCAGGCACCACGCGACCGTCTTTGAGCATCATGTAGTCAAGCAGGGGCTGGCCCTCAAACGAAACCGCAGCGGGCACGATGCAGATCATATCGAGCTCTTGGATGCGCTCGGCAACACCCGCCAGACCCGTCAGCATATCGTGCTCAAAATCGGCAGCGCCCACCAGGCTGCCCGGCATGGCGCCCATAAAGAGCGGGGCCGGAACGCACAGCACGCGCGCGCCGCGCTCATGAGCCAGGCGAGCCTGGTCCTCGATGCGGCCGCAAATGCCTTCGATGTCACCCAGGCGCATATCGATCTGTGCAAGTGCGAGCTTCATGGCCCAGCCCTTTCCGTCGTAAATCGTCGTTGTCGTAGTAAAAGCGCCGGCCGCATAATGCAGCCGGCGCTCGCATGTGCATATGCTAGCTATGATACCCCGAGCGGGGGCGCGCTCCTAGAACGTCGCGGACCACAGCCCATGCAGGTTGCAGTAGGCATAGACGGTACCGGTCTTGGAGCCGCCAGCGAAAAACGTCGTGGGCTTCATGCCGGGCTCAAGGTAATGGACCTCCAGGCGGCCCTCGGCCTCAAGCGCGATCCACTCGATGTAGTGCTCAGGCAGCATGGGGTGCTCCGTCGAGCCCACACGTGCGCGAATGACGTGGCCGTCGCGCTCGATCTCAACAACAGGCACATGCTTCTCGTGCGCCGCATCCTCGGTGTTTGCCGTCAGCTCCGTGCAGCCGGCAGGGGTCGCAACGCTGTCGCCAAGGGCGGCAACGAGCTTGCCGTCGGGGTCCTTAAAGAATTTCGCCATAATGCTCTCCTTTGCTGATGTGCCGATGTTCTCGATGCTTCTTATGCCCAAAGGCAGGCGAACCATCCACGGCATGGCAAATGAACACATAACGGGCGGGAACGGTGGGGCGGCGCGTACTATCCGCCCCGGCAACCCCATCCCGCGCGCGGTTAGCGGCCGTCGCCGCCGAGCAGCGCCAGAACATCCTCGCGCGTGAACAGTGCCGACGAGATACCGTCGCCGCCGAGCACGCTGTTGACCAGATCGCGTTTGGACTCCTGCATCTGCATGATGCGCTCCTCGATCGTGTCCTTGGCGATGAGCTTGTACACGGTCACGGTGTGCTGCTGGCCAATGCGGTGGGCGCGGTCGGTCGCCTGGTCCTGCGCCGCCACGTTCCACCACGGGTCGTAATGGATGACCACGTCGGCAGC
>UROO01000097.1 GCA_900549555.1 uncultured Collinsella sp.
GATCTACACCCTAGAGTTCGTCGGCAGCGTCAGATGTGTATAAGAGACAGCGTCGCCGCCTTGTGCGCGGGAACCGGCTGGGCGGGCTACTCATATGGTTTGGCCCATCCGCAAAATACGGAGCAGATTCAAAAGCTCAGGAAGCAGCTTGAATCTTCCAAGGACGAACTCATAAAAACGCAAGACGAGCTCGATCAGACAAAGTCCGACCTTAAGGATGCTAAGGCGGAGCTCAAGACCGCAGGCAAGAACGGCGAAGACGCCGGTTCCGATGCCGAGGACTCCTCCACGACGGGCAATGCGACCTCGTCGACCACCACGACCTCTGGTAGCACAGCGAAGCTCAACATCGATAAGCCCACGAGCTTTGCCAACACCACGTGGCGCGGAGCACTTAAGGAGACGGGCAACTCTTGGGGCCATACTTGCTACGGCGCGAGCAAAAACGACCTTGTGATTGTGTTTAAGAGCATCAGCGATTCCGGCGAAGCGGTTGCAGACATCTCGGCCACACTGCATGCCCACGATACCTACAACGCCGAAAAAACCGTCGCCCAATCCGATGGTGACGACTATCGCACCTACACGGACGTCACCGGTACGTTTGTTAGAAACAAGGGTTTTGAGTTTTCGCTTCCCGTCGAGGAGGACGGCTGCGACCTTACGGTTACGGGTGTACCTAAAAAGAAGAACGGCAAGTACTACCTGAATACCACAGTCGAATCGGGAGACGGCGCCGTTAATATGGGAACGCGCATCACGGATTCCTTTGAGCTGTTGATTTCCTAGTACCTCGTATTGTTAGCGTGCGATGCATGGGGACGGTGGCGGGCGCGGCTTTATTGAGAGTTGCGTCCGCCACCGCTTTTTGCAAATGGGTCTATTTGCTGACTTTGGTTTTACTGCCGGCTAAAGCATGCCGGCAGATGCGAGGACGAGTATGACCGCGATTGCTACCAGGGCAACAATCACCATCGTGAGTGCCATCGTGCGTTGACGTTTGACGGCAAGGCGCGCGCGACGCATGGACTCGGCGCTGCGGACGGTCTCGGTGGATGGGGCTGGCCGAGACGCGGGCTGCGCCTGTGCAACCGTGTGGGTGGGGACGGTGGCGTCCGTCCGCACGGTAGCGCTGCCGCGATCCGCCACGGGCCGGCGCTTTCGCGGGGCACCCGTACGGGCGAAAGGCTCAAGGCGCGCCGCGAGTTCGTTTGCCGAAGGGCGTGCGTCTTGCGAGGCTGCCAAACAAGCCATAATCGCGTTGACCAAGCCCTGCTCGCGGGGAGTTGCGGGCGTAAGGGGTTGCGGCTGCATGGTGCGCTTGAGGCGCGCGTGATCTCCAGAGCGTCTGAGCTCTGCCTCAAAGGGGGCGCGTCCGCAATAAAGCTCGTAGAGGATGCTTCCCAGTGCATAGATGTCGACGGCGGGGTTGTTGCGCGCGCCGGGGTCGGCCTTAAACCGCTCCAGCATTTCGGGTGCCGCGTATGCCGGCGTGGCGCCGCGAAAAGCGTTGACGTCGACGGTAAAGGAAAAATCGGGCTTAACGAGTTTCGCACTGCCCATATCGATCAGGCAGATGTCGAAATAGCCACTCGAGACCTGCTCCTCGAGCGGGATGCGATCGTGACGCAGCATGATGTTGCGCATGGAGAGGTCGCGGTGAACAAAGGGCGTGTCGAGCGATTGCGTGGACAAGATGATCTTGAGCACGCTCAGACCCAGCGCGGCGACGATATCACCGGGGCAGGTTTCAGTGCCATCGCTCAGGGCTGGCCGTGCATCAAGAAGCGAGACGCCGTCAACCCATTCCATAAGCAGCGCCGGGGTTCCGTCTGCCATGTAGCCAAAACCATAGACATCGGGAAAACCCCTTAGGTTGGATACGACGGAGAGCGTGCGGTACTCCTCTTCCAAAGTTTCTCGGTTGAGCTGTTCTTGCTCGGGCTGGGCATCGGGGCGCGGCATCTTAAGCGCGAGCTCAAAAGCGCGATCGCCGCTCTGGACGCGGCGGACATAAGCGTTGCCGCCAAAGCCGCCCTTTTGCGGCGGAACGAGAAGCGTGCAAAAGCGACGCCGTGCCGCGGCCTGCTCACGCTCGGAGAGCAGTGCTGGCGTATGAAACTTGACGAGTCGAACTTCTTCGTAGGATCCGGTCATGGCGCGCTTTCATCCTTTCTTCCATTAGCAGGATATGCGCTGACCGCTGCCTTCTGTTGCGCAACATCGACAAATCTGCCACTCGCCAATGTTGCGCAACAGAATCGCGCAAGACGGCGGTAGAAATGAGGCAGTAAAAACGCTTGATGACCGGGATGGCCCCGTTATCCATGAAGAAGGGAACGTGATAATGAGCGGCTCGGTGGGAGATAATTTTGTAGTCGCTGCCGGAATAGCCACTTCACCGCTGGCAGTGCCATTGGCCCCCGCTGCAATTGTTGCCGGGGCAGCGGCGTTGCGCATAGAGGCGGAGAAGGCCGAGGCAGAAAATGCCGTTAAGGACTATAGGCATGGGCTATTGGACATCAAATCGCAGATACTCCTCGAGTTTCCCGATATGGATGAGTCGACACGCGCCGCGTTGGATAGCGTGATTGACGAATATTCGAGGAAAAACGTGACGGGGCCGCTTGTGGGCGAAGAGATCGTCATGGGTCGAGGCACGGTGACGCGGATTCGAACCGAGTCGGCGTTGGCTCAGCTGGCGGCGACGCTTCACACTCTGATTCCGACGTTAACTTTCGATGCCCATACCCATCGCAGGGCAGAGATGGGCCAGAGCCGTATCGATGCCGCGCAGACGTCCGAAAAGCTCAGGGCCCAGGGTCTCCTAAAGGCAATCGATTACGACGTTGCCCGCGACGGTTCCATCGACCTCGAGAAAGCGCTCTTGCATATTGCGGACACCGCCGCAAGCTCCTCGGCGGGTTCCTTTGAGGATGCAGCGCGCGCGTTTGAAGAGTGGGCGGCGCGCATTATCCCGCTTATGCAGGATGAGGTGCTCGATATGACGTTGCGAAATCGCCTAAGTGCAAAATTCGAGACCGCCCGTGCTTCGTTTAGCGCGCTTGGTCCGGATTCGAGTGAGGAACAGCGCCTTGCCGCCATGAAGATTCTCAAGGACTTCGAGCATGTGATGAAAAGCGCTCAGCATGAGTCGAATGAGCTTCATGAGCAGTATGAGGAATACCGCCTGCGCGTTGATCTTCTTAATGAACGCTATCATCGTCCGACGGTGCTCAGGCGGCCTCATGAGATTGAGGATTTGTACGCTGCCGTGGATGCCGCAGACGCCGCGCTTGCTTCGGCGGCTAAAGACGAATACATCGAGCGCTGCGTTAACGAGGTTATGGCCGAACACGGGGCTGACGTTGTCCGTTATGCGGTTATGGATGGGTCTGGCAAGCCATGGCGCCTTATCTTCGATACGAACAAGCGCAAGGCGGTTGCCGTCCTTAAGGGATCACACGAACAGCAGCTTGTGATGCGAGTTGTCGAGGCCGATCCATCCGAGTTTTCGGAAGATCCGGTTAATCCCACCGTCATCAAAGATATGAAAGCCCAAGATCAAGCGACGGTCGACAAAGTCGTTCAGGACCAAGTTGAGTTCTGCGATTTTTACCAGCAGTTTAAGGAAGACCTTAAAGAACGCGGCGTTGTCGTCGCGTCCGACGCCCCTGGCCATTTTGTTCGACCCGCTGGTCCTCAGACCGCCGTCGAGATTCACCCGCACGATTATGTGCCGCCCACACCTTCCGCAGATGCGGAGCGTCGCCTGCGTAATCGCCGTCAAGCAAGTCAGCTCAAGCAAAGGGAAATGAGGTAAACCATGACATGGGAATGCCCTATCTGTGGTCTTATGAACGATGATGCCCGCGATATGTGCGAGGACTGTGGGACGCCGCGTCCCGCTGGTGCGGTTCCCGCGCCTTCGGCCCCTGCGCCCGCGGTCTCGGCACCCGAGGCGCCAGTCGCCTCAGCGTCCGGCTTTGCCACCGCGGTCGCTGAGCGTCCGGCTCCCGCCGTCTATCCTGCAACATCATCGATGGGCGGTGTTTCGCGGCCTCAGCGTCCCGCGCCCCAGCAGGCACATCAGGCTGCTCCTGCTCCCACGCCGCAGCCTACCCCCATGCCCGTTCCGCAACCCGCTCCGGTTGCTACGCCACAGCCGACGCCTGCGCCAATGCCGCAGCCCGCGCCGCAACCCATGGCGAATGTTGCAGCTACTCCTGCGGTTCCTGCGCTTACGCTTGCCGATCCAGTTATGGGTGAGCAGCTTCGTCTCACGGACGCCGCCGTGCTTGGACGCAACGTGTTTCCTTCTATGGCTTCGAACTTTGCCATGTCCCGGCAGCATGCCAGCGTTCGTTTTGAGCGGGGCACATGGATGGTTGCCGATGAGGGGTCCAATAACGGAACGGCTCTTATGCGTGGCGGCCAGATCCTCAACTTGGTTCCCGGCGTGGCCCAGCCGATTCATACCGGAGATACGCTACTCATTCCGGCTGCGTCTGGCGAGTTTGCCCAATTGCGTCTGACGGTTACTGTGGAGGAACCGCCTGCGGCGCAACCCGTGCAGCCCCAGGCTTGGTCTGCGCCTCAGCCCGCGTCTGCTGCGGCACCGGTTGTTTCTGCTGCTGGTGAGTCTGCGAGTGTCGAGGGCTGGTTTGTCGAGTGCCCCGAGTGCGGTCGTTTGCATCTCGTTGCTGATGAGCGTGCAAAGGTTGGGGATGGCTGTGAGGAATGCGGTTGCTCGCTTGCACGTACCTCGGCCGTGTACCGCACACTCGATCCGGGCGAGGATTACGCCGATGTTCGTTAGCCATGTGCTTGCCCCCGTCGTCTCACTGGGTCCGGGAGAACGTATTGTTGTCTGGACCGCTGGTTGTTCAAAGCGTTGTGCCGGATGTATTTCGCCCCAATGGCGCAACCAGCTGCCCGAGCAGGATGTCGATGTTGATGAGCTTGCGCAGATGTTGCTCGATACCGCGCGCGAGCACGGTGTGCATCGGCTGACGGTTTCGGGTGGAGATCCGCTCGAGCAGGCATCAGAGCTCGTGAGGCTGCTGGCAACGATCCGCTGCGCTTACGATGACATTCTCGTTTACACCGGATTTACGCTCGAAGAGCTGCCGCGAGCGATTGGCGCGGACGTGTGGGAGACGCTCAAATCCCTCATCGATGTGCTGATTGACGGTCCGTACATAGACGAGCTTAACGTTCCCGACTGCGCGCTGCGCGGTTCGACTAATCAGCGCGTAATCTACCTGAGCGACCGCCCACACGATGATTACGACAAGTATCTTCAACAGCCGCGTCAGCTTCAAAACTACGTCCAGGACGGCACGGTTATCACCGTTGGTATTGCCGACCGTTACCATCATGAATTTTCTGCCAAGGAGGTATAACACATGGCAACTGATTTCGAGCGCCAATCCTGGCAGCGCGAGATGCTCAACTTTAAAGGGGTGAAGAGCCTCTTTATCCTTGAAGGCAACGTGAACGACAAGTATCCCGATGTGGTCGACGGCGGCCTTCAGTTCTCGGAGCTTGCCGAGGTTGTGCGCGGCCTTTTTGAAGACGCAAATGGCTCAGTTGAGTACAACGTGGCATATTTCGATCCCATCCAGCTGTTTTCGAGCAGCATGGGCAACGTCGATTGCAAGCGCCTGGTGTCGCTGGCTCATGACGAGGCTTCCAAGAGCGACGACCGCATGATGGAGGCGAACGCCTGCATCGCCGATGGCCGCCAAGCATATGCCACCGAGCAGTCGAGCCTGCCATCATACGGCGAGGTTATCCGCTCAATGTTGCGCCTTAAATACAACGACAATCCCGATGGCGGCACCGAGGCTAAGCCGCTTTGCGTGATCGTCAACATGGCGTCGCGCCTGCTTGCATCCTCTACTGGCCTTATGCCCGACGAGACGCAGTTTTTCCTCAACTTGTACCTTGGCGCCAGCAAAGCACGCCTTATTAACCGCACGGCTGTCAACACGCTCATTCTGGTAACGGATAACGTGCGCAACCTGCCCGTGTGGTTTATCGAGGAGAATCCCTTCCTGCGCACCATTACGCTGCCGCATCCCGACCGCGACATGCGCGAAGCCTATATCCAGAGCAAGTTTGGCTTTGGCGAGGCACTGTCCGATTCCGATGACCGTGCGGTGCGTCGCTTTATCGATACTACCGACGGCATGAGCGTTAAGGAGCTCGAGGGGCTGCAACGCATGTACCAGCGCGACATGCAAAACCCCGAGGCTTCCATCGAGGCCATCCTTCCCAAGCTCGTCGACGTCTACAAGTATGGTTTTCGCGAGAACAAATGGCAGCAGATGTTCGAGAAACTCGAGGAGGATCCCGAGGAAAAGATCAAACGCCGCGTGAAGGGCCAGGACGAGGCCGTTGAGAAGGCCGTCACCGTGCTCAAGCGCTCCGTCATGGGCCTTTCGGGTGCCACCCATTCATCTGGCTCCAAGCCCAAGGGCGTCCTGTTTTTGAGCGGTCCCACCGGTACCGGTAAGACCGAGATCGTCAAGGCCATTACGGAGCTCCTCTTTGGCGATGAGCGCAGCATGCTGCGTTTTGATATGTCTGAGTACGGTGCCGAGAACTCCGACCAAAAGCTCTTTGGCGCTCCTCCGGGATACGTGGGCTATGCCGAGGGTGGTCAGCTTACCAATGCCGTCAAGGCCAATCCGTTTTCGGTGGTTCTTTTCGACGAGATCGAGAAGGCCGCGCCGAGCATTATGGACAAGTTCCTTCAGATCCTCGAAGATGGCCGCCTGACCGATGGCCAGGGCAACACCGTGTACTTCTCTGAGACAGTTATCTTCTTTACGAGCAACATCGGCTTTTCCAAGATTGAAATTGATGCGCAGGGCAACGAAGTTCGCAATACCATCGCGCCTAACACGCCCTATAACGAGATTTGCGAGCGCGTGCGCACCGAGATGGATCGCGAGTTTAAGCCCGAGTTCTTGGGTCGTATCGGCGCTGTCTCTTATACACATCTGACGCTGCCGACGAACTCTAGGGTGTAGA
>UROO01000098.1 GCA_900549555.1 uncultured Collinsella sp.
CGAGATAGGAGTCCGTCTCGTGGGCTCGGAGATGTGTATAAGAGACAGTTGTGGACGAGTCTCTGGGCGACCAGGTGCGCATCACCGTTATCGCTACGGGCTTCTCCGACTCCAACGTCAACCGTCAGGACGAGCTCTTCGCTGCTCAGCAGTCCCAGAGCAAGGCCGCTGCTTCTGCCGAGCCGCAGCGCACCGCTCCGGCTGCCAGCCCCGCTCAGGCTGCCCCGACTCGCAACGTCGGTGGTACCGAGCTGCCCAACTTTGGCAACGACCAGTTTGAGCTTCCCGACTTCCTCAAGCGCGGCAGCTTCTAGTTCGTTTTTCTCAACGACCTGCATGGGGTGCGTCCGATTGGGCGCACCCCTTTTTGTTGTGTTTTGCCTTTGTAAACGAAAGCCTCCAATCTCCTTACGTTCCCCTTACGTTTAGCCCCTACCGCTGCGGGTATCCTTTTGATGAAGTATGGCAGCCGTGTGGCACGGACTGCTGCGGCGTCGCCGCGATACTTGTGTTATTAGGAGGCTTTAGTATGGCAGCACGTGCGGACAGCGTTTCGCGTGTCGACCATGATGGAGTTACGTTGGTAGAGGGCGCGACGCACGATGTTCGCTTTGCTTTTACCGAACGCGCCGGCGGTGTTTCCGAAGATGCGTACTCCTCACTCAATCTGGGCTCGCATGTTGGCGATGACCCCTTTGCCGTTCAAGAAAATCGTCGCCGCGCACTCGAGGCCTTGGGTGCCGCCGAGTGCGAGCACAACCTGCTTGTTCCCAATCAAGTACACGGTGACCATGTCGTGACGGTGACCTCGAACGGTGCTGATGATCTCGAGAACATTCGCGAGCAGATTGCCGAGGGCTGCGATGCCATCGTCTGCATGGCCCGTGAGGTACCCGTGATGCTCTGCTTTGCCGATTGCGTTCCCGTGGTGCTGGTGGCTCCCGGCGGCTTTGCCGTGGTGCACTCTGGCTGGAAGGGCACGATTGCGCGCATTTCCGCCAAGGCGTGCCAAGCGCTCTGCGAGGCGGCTGGCTGCAAGCCGGACGACATCTCTGCCTACATTGGGCCCCATATCCTGGGCGACGAGTACGAGGTGTCCCAAGAACTTATGGATCGCTTTGCCGCCGAGTTCGCGTGCATCGATGCCTCTGCTTCTCGTATGCTCGATCTTTCCGCCGCCATTCGCGAGGCGCTGATGGACGCCGGCGTCGAGGCGAGCAGCATTGTGGACACCAAGCTTTCCACCGTTCGTCAGAACGACCGCTTTTATTCCTACCGCAACGAGGGCGGCACCTGTGGGCGCCATGCTGCGATCGGCGTGATGCTATGAGAAAGATCGCATCGGTCCTGAGTGCAGCAGTGCTCACGCTCACGCTGTGCGCCTGTTCCTCGGGATCTTCTGCCTCTTCCATTACCGTTGCCGGCTCTACGACGTGCCTTCCCATTGCCGAGATTGCCGCCGAGGGCTTTAAGGAAGAGGCCGGCACCGATGTGCTCGTCTCCGGCCTTGGCTCCTCTGCGGGTATCGAGGCCGTCAGCAACGGCACGGCCGACATCGCCAGCTCGTCTCGTGGCCTCAATGCCGACGAACAAGACCTTGGCCTGACCCCGATCGTAATCGCGCACGACGGCATCGCAGTCATCGTGAACGACGACAACCCGGTCGACAATCTCTCGACCGAGCAGCTCCGCGATATTTACGCCGGCAAGATCACCAACTGGAAAGAAGTCGGCGGAGAGGACCTGAAGATTCAGGTCATCAACCGCGACGAGGCGTCCGGTACGCGCGAGGCCTTCCGTACCATCGTGATGGACGGTACGTCGTTCGATCGCCGCTCGGCTGTTCTTTCGGGCACGGGCCAGGTACGCGATGTCGTGTCCCGCTCGCGTGGCGCCATTGGCTACATCTCGCTGGGTTTTGTCGAGAGCCTCAATGCCAAGACCTCGGTTAAGGCCGTTTCGGTCAACCATGTCGAGGCATCCGAGAAGACGGTCGCAAGTGGCGGCTATCCCATCTCGCGTGACCTTTACTTCTTTGTGAAGGGTACGCCTTCGCAGCAAGCGCAGGATTACATCGACTACGTGACGTCCGAAAAGATGGACAAGCAGATTCGCGAGGCGGGTTTTATTCCCGTCACCAACGACGGAAAGGGGAGTGAGTAGCGTGGAAGCACAGGAAACCCCCCAGATTGAGCAGGAGGCTCAGGCGCCCAAAAAGCGTGAGTTGGCGTTGGTGTCGCGCAGCACCTATCTCAAAGAGAAGGCGCTGCAGTGGATCTTCTTTGCCTGTGCGTTCTTGGCGGTCGTCACCGTCATCCTGATTTTTGTCTTCACCACGTACTCGGCGCTGCCGGTCTTTACCGACATCGGCCTGGCGGACTTCTTTAGCTTTACGTGGGCGCCCTCCGAGGGTCACTACGGCATCATGTCGCTGCTGGCGGGCTCTGGTCTGGTGACGGTCGGTGCGCTTGCCATGGGCGTGCCCCTGGGTGTGGGCACGGCCGTGTATCTGGTCGAGATCGCCAGCAAGCGCGTGCGCAGGCTCATCAGTCCCGCCGTCGACCTGCTGGCGGGCATCCCCTCCATCATCTACGGTTTCTTTGGCATGGTCATCATCCGCCCGTTTATCGCGCAGCTGACCGGCGGTCTTGGCTTTGGTGCGCTGACGGCGTGGTTCGTGCTCGCCATCATGATCGTTCCCACCATCACGACGCTTACCATCGATGCCCTCAATTCCATCCCCATGGGCATTCGCGAGGCGTCCTATGCCATGGGTGCCACCAAGTGGCAGACCATCTACAAGGTCGTGCTGCCTGCAGCCAAGCTGGGCATTGTCGATGCAATTGTCTTGGGTATGGGGCGTGCCATCGGTGAGACCATGGCCGTGCTGATGGTCGTGGGCAACGCCCCGGTCATTCCGGATAGCATCTCGAGCCCCATCTCGACGCTCACGAGCCAGATCGCGCTCGACATGAGTTATTCCTCGGGCCTGCACCGCTCGGCTCTGTTCGGCATGGGCGTTGTCCTGTTTATCATCTCCGCTGCACTGGTGGGTATCGTCCGCCTGATTTCCAAGAAGAGGGGGTAGGCTATGTCCGATTCCGTTGACACGACGGTCGATACGACCTCGTCGCGCGAGCGCATCAAGCGTGCCCTTTCCCATGGCAAGAAGGGCCGCATCAACAAGGATCTGTCCAACAAGATCATGCTCGGCGTGTTTCGCGCCGCGGCCTATATCACCACCCTGGTGTTGCTTGCCATCATCGCCTACGTGGTCATCAACGGCCTGCCACATATCTCGCTCGACTTTATCTTCGGCTGGCCGCAGGGCGTAAACGCCGAGGGTGGCATTTGGCCCACGATCGTCTCGACCGTCTACGTGACGGCGCTCGCCATGCTCATCTGCACGCCGGTTGCCGTCTTGGCTGCGGTCTATCTGGCCGAATACGCCAAGCAGGGCAAGGTCGTCGACATCATTCGCTATGCTGCCGATGCCCTGGCCTCGGTGCCTTCCATCGTTATGGGCCTCTTTGGTTACGCCTTGTTTGTTGAGGCCATGGGCCTGGGTCTTTCGATGGTTTCGGCCGCCCTGGCGCTGGCGCTTCTGATGCTGCCCATCGTCATGCGCACCACCGAGGAGGCAATCCGCGCCGTTCCGCGCTATATCCGTTGGGGCGCATATGGCCTGGGCGCCACCAAGTGGCAGGTCGTCTCCAAGATCGTGCTTCCTTCTGCTTTTGGCCGCATTGCCACCGGCATCGTCCTCGCCATCGGTCGCGCCATCGGCGAGACCGCGGTGGTGCTCTACACCATGGGTCAGGCCATCAATCTGCCTATTTCGCCGCTTGATTCCGGTCGTCCCATGACCGTTCACCTCTATTTGCTTGCCAACGACGGCATCAACATGAACGCAGCCTACGGCACCGCGCTTTTGCTGATGGCGATTATTCTGGCCTTCAACCTGTTTGCGCGTTATCTGTCGCGCAAGCGCCGTTAGTTAAGGAGTCCCATGTCCGTCTATCAGTCCGCTCCCACGCCGGAGCAAGCGGCCATCACGGCCAAGGATTTCAACTTTTGGTACGGTGACTTTCATGCGCTGACGGGGCTCGACCTCAACATCGCCAAAAACGCCATCACCTCGTTTATCGGCCCTTCGGGCTGTGGCAAATCGACGTTTTTGCGCTGCATCAACCGTATGAACGACCTTATCGAGGGCACTCGTGTCGAGGGCACCATGACGCTCGACGGCAACGATATCTATGCCGAGGGCGTCGACCCGGTCGACCTCCGCCGCCGCGTGGGCATGATCTTTCAGCAGCCCAACCCGTTTCCTAAATCCATCTACGAGAATGTCGCTTTTGGCCCTCGTCTGCAGGGCGTGACTAGCAAAAGCGACCTCGATGACATCGTGGAAGAATCGCTCAAGCGCGCCAACCTCTGGAAAGAGGTATCCAATCAGCTCAACAAGGATGGTTTGGCGCTCTCGGGCGGTCAGCAGCAGCGTCTGTGCATCGCGCGTGTGCTTGCGGTGCAGCCCGATGTCCTTCTGATGGACGAGCCCTGCTCCGCCATCGACCCCACGTCCGTCTCCAAGGTCGAGGATCTGATGGCCGAGCTGGCGCCCGAGATGACGATCATCATCGTCACGCATTCAATGCAGCAGGCAGCTCGAATTAGTGACTACACCGCATTTTTCTTGCAGGAAGTTGCCGGCGAGCCCGCCACGCTCATCGAGTATGGTCAAACCGACGCGATCTTTACCAGCCCGGTGGATTCGCGGACGGAAGACTATATCACCGGCCGCTTTGGCTGATCGGTGCGACTAGTCCCAAGCCGATCGGACCTGGTCCGGTGCGTATTCACCGTGCGGGCGGCATGACCGCACCCAACTGATTGGAGTGAACCATGCGCAAACTGTTTTCCCGTCAGCTCATCGAGGCCCGTCACGAGATGCTGAGCATCTTCGAGGCCGTCGATCTGGCCCTTCACGACGCCGTGAAGGCCTATGTGACCGACGACCGCAAGCTCGCCACTAAGACCAAGAAGCGCACGCTTTCGATTGATGCTCGCTGCGCCAACTTGGAGGCCGTGTGCTACAACCTGATCGCTACGCAGTCGCCGGTCGCCTCCGACTTCCGTTTGCTGCAGACGATCATCTACGTCGACTTTAACCTGCAGCGCATGACCGATAAGGTTCGCCAGATCTGCCGCGCCACGCGTCATATGGTCAAGGCCGATATCTCGCTGCCCCAGGAGCTTGTCGGTACGGTTGAGGCCGAGGCCGAAGCCGTTTACCAGGTGCTGGGTTCGTCGCTTTCCGCGCTCGTCACTAACGACATGTCCATCATCTGCAACCTGGCCGTCGAGGACGAGCCGGTGCATGCGGCGTACGAGAAGTTCTTCCGCGCCTTTAACCGCATGGACACGAGCGATTTTATGGACGACGACAGCAACTATGACGATCTGCGCCGCGCCATTATGGTCTCGCGCTACCTCGATCGTATTGCCTCGATTTCCATCGATGCCGCCTGCCGTCTGACCTTCCTTTTGACCGGCCAGCGTATGACTGCCGGCGATATCGCCCGTACGGACGAGGACGAGCTCGAGAGTATACGCGTGCCTTCGGGCGAGGGCGTCATTATGAGGCCCGCCGTGGATGCACACTTTGTTGCCAAGGTGCCCGCTAACGAGGTGAGCGAGGGACTTCGCTACCTGCTGGATCATCTTGAAGACGAGGATGATGGCGAGGACGACGAGGAGTAGGGTAGACTCGTTCGTCAAAAGATTGTAAATACCTAAGGGAGCGCGGCCTTGCGGATGCGGGGCCGCGCTCTTGCGCTAGCATGGGACTACTTGTTGTGCTGTTAGCGGAGGCGATTGGCAATGGATAACTATTTGGATGTAATGCGCGCTCGCCGCGAGCAGATACTCGAGCGTTTCTATGCCGCGCTCGACCGCGCCGGGAGGCCCCGCGATGCCGCGCGTTTGATTGCCGTGTCAAAGACCGTCGGCGTCGATGAGACCATCGTGGCCATCCAGGTGGGATACCGCCATTTTGCCGAGAACCGCCCGCAAGAGCTCGTCCGCAAACTCGCAGGTCTGGCGGAGCATCCGGAGCTGCCCGAGGTGCGCTTCGATATGATTGGCAACCTTCAGACCAACAAGATTAACGCGGTGCTGGGCTCGGCCGAGCTGATTCATTCGGTTGGTTCGCTTCATCTGGCGCAGGCGATCTCGAGCCGTGCCATTCGCAAGATCGAAGCGGGCGAGCTTTCTGCTCCCCAACAGGTGCTGATCGAGGTTAACGTAAGCGGCGAGGAGTCAAAGGGCGGCTTTTCGCCCGATGAGATTCGTGGTGCTGCCGGCGAGCTTGCGGAACTTGAGGGAATTTGTGTGCAGGGCCTTATGACTATGGCCCCTCGGGGGAACAAAGATGTGGCACGTCGCACCTTTGCCGGGCTGCGAGAGCTGAGGGATGAGCTTGAGGCGGCGCATCCCGATCTGAGGCTGCCCGAGCTCTCTTGCGGCATGAGCGAGGACTTTGAGCCCGCCCTTGAGGAGGGCTCTACGCTCGTTCGCCTGGGCAGGGTAGTATTTAGCCCGGAGTTTGCAGTAAAATAGGGCTCTGAAGTGCGCACTGGTTTACAGGGCGCCTGCACTAAACCGTGAGAGGACACAACCATGGGCTTCCTTGACGAGATTAAAAATAAGATGCACCTTGGCGGCCAGCAGGGTTACGACCAGGGCTATGGCCAGGATGACGACTACGGCTACGATGACGGCTACGACGATGGCTATCAGAACAACGGCTACAGCGGCGCCTCGGGCGCTGTCTCTTAT
>UROO01000099.1 GCA_900549555.1 uncultured Collinsella sp.
TCTACACCCTAGAGTTCGTCGGCAGCGTCAGATGTGTATAAGAGACAGGGTGGAACCGGCATCCGCGGCGAGCACCTGCTCGACCTTGCCCGACTCGCAGGAAAGCTCAAAGGCCTCGACTGCCTTAGCCTCGCCAAAGGCGCCAAGCATGCTGTCGGGGAGCTTGGTGCCGAGCGTTCCGTCGGCACGCTGAACGATCTCGAGGGGCATAAAGGTGCCACCCCACAGGTAAGAGCTGGGGTCACCGCCCTCGTCACGCGTAGGAACCCAACCAAAGAGAACGCGGCGCTCGCCATCAAATGCGGTACGCGCGGCATAGTACGCGCGGCCATCGAAGGAATCGTCCGCAGGAGTGATCCAAGGACCGTTGATGGAGCGAGACATGCGGTAACGGGTCTTGTTGCCATCACTGTACTCGGAGAACACCAGATACCACCAGTCGCCCATCTTAAAGAGATCAGGCATCTCGAACATGGTGTACAGGCCCGGATTCCACCAGTCGCCCTGGAACTCCCAGGTATCCAGGTCCTTGGAGGTGAACTTGACCAGACGACCGGTCATCAGACGCTTGTCCTCGCCCACACGCGTGCCGAGGATGAGCATGTACTCTTCGTTCTCCTCATCCCAAAGCACAAAGGGATCGCGCCAGTTGCGGTCATCGTAACCCTCCTGGGGCGGAAGCAGCGTCTCGGCGATGTTCTTCTCCCACTTGACGGCGTCGTCACTCGTTGCGTGAAGAAGAACCTGCTTCATCAAGCGTGCCTTGACCTTATCGCGATTGCAGCCAGTGTAGAGCGCATGGTACTTGTCGCCCACCTTAAACACCGTGCCGGCATAAACATACTGGTCGACTTCCTCGTCGCCGCCACGCTCAAGGCTCTCGCCAAAGTCTTTGTAATTGACGAAGTCCTTGGTTGTCGCGAGTGCCCAGCCAAACGGCTCTCCGAAAGGTCCGGGGTTTCGCGTGTCACGCTGATGATAGAGATAGAACGTGCCGTCCTCGCCGTACGGCATGATGTCGCCTACCCAAATTCCCTCAGGCTGGTAATACACCTTGTGCATCCGAGACTTCCTTTCCCACGAGATACTAACTCGGTACAACTGCAAGATATGTCAATCGTTTTCATATGTCAAACGTTTTCACACCAATACGTCTTTTCGCAGTTCCAGTCGTCGGCAAACGGTTGACATATGCCGGCGAACGGTCATCAGAGGCGTTTGAGGAATTCTTTTGGCACGGGATGAACTACGCGGTTTTGCCCTCAATGAGTTCAACGGGGAGCTTGATATTCGATTCAGGATTATCGCCGTTAACAAGAGCGATGATGGATTGCGCCGCGAGCTCTCCGATGCGATCGATATCTTGGCGTACGGTTGTTAAGTCAGGCATAAACGTCATAGTGCGGCGGGCGCCATCCGCGCCCACGACCTTAATATCGTCCGGAGCGCTCAAGCCGCGCTGCTTCATAACGTTGAGACAGATGGCCGCCATCGTGTCGTCTCCCGCAAAGATGCCGTCAATATCGGGGTTCTCATCGAGGATCTTCGCAACGACCGCGCTCTTTTCGTCGTCGGGCTTAACGAACTCGACCTCACGGACAAGCGCGGGCAAACCGGCCTGCTCAACAACATCGAGGTAGGCATCGGTACGCTTATTGGCAGGCATGCGCATGCGGCTATTGCTGCGCAGGCACAGGATGCGTGAACACCCGTCATCGATCAGGCGACGCGTGGCAAGTTCGCCGATGCTATAGCTGTCGCTCGCAATCTGAACAGAGGCCTCGCCAAGGTCGCAGTCGATACCAACCAGGCTCAAGCCCATCTCGGCATATGCCTCAGCACCGATATTGAGGGAGTTGACGATGACGCCGTCGACCATATTGCGGCGGAGCATGTCAATATAGGAACGCTCAAGATCGGGTCGATTGGCGCTGTTGCACAGCAACATCTTAAAGCCGTTTTCCGCCAACGTGCGCTCGACCGCCTGCACAACCTGAGCATGGAACGGGCTGCTCACAAAGGGAACGATCATGCCGATAAGGTTCAGGCGACCGTTGAGCATGGCACGGGCGATATCGTTGGGCGTATAGTTGATGCGCTTCATCGCGGCATGGACCTTATCGCGGGTCTCTTGGCTAATATAGCCGCGATTATTAAGCACGCGAGATACCGTAGTGGGCGAAACCCCCGCCACCGCTGCAACTTCCTTGATGCCAGGCTTAGCAGAATCCTTAGAACGAGCGCCCTCGCGAGCCATAGCACCCTCCCCCATCAACATGTCATACGTTTACATACGAACAAAGCATACCCCAACAACAGCGGGAAGACGGTAACAGTACAAGTAAGTAAACGACTCATCCAAATAATTAGGAGAGTTCCGCCTAAAGGGTGACTACACAGGACCCCCACCGGGCCGCTTTGGGTTACTTTCCAAAACATTTCCGCAGGACGCAAAGGGCTCCGCCGCGCGAAGCGCGCAGCGGAGCCCTTTGCATGTCCGAGGACGTTTTGGAAAGTAACCCAAAGCGGCCCGGCGATCCTGCGGGAGTTAAACCCCTTTAGAACTTGTCGTGGAAGGTACGCGCAATGACCTCGTCCTGCTGCTCCTTGGTGAGCGTGTGGAAGTTCACGGCATAGCCGGAAACGCGGATGGTCAGCTGCGGGTACTTCTCGGGGGGAGCCTGAGCGTCGAGCAGCGTCTCACGGTTGAAGACGTTGATGTTCAGGTGGTGGCCACCCTTCTCGGCGTAAGCGTCGAGCATGTGGACCAGGTTATCGGCCTGGGTCTCGGAAACTTCAGAAACCTTCATAATGTGTCTCCTTCGATTAATAGGCGCCGGCCGAAACCGGCGCGCTAATCAGTAATCGTTATTGTTAGTATAGCACTAACAATAGTTACTCGCCCAGCTGATCAAGGTCGATATCGCCAAAGAACACCTGGTCCTCCTTGCCGAGCGCACTCGGGATGATGGAGAAGGTGTTGGAAATGCCGTCCTGAGCATCGCGGAACGGGAGCTTGGAAACCGAAGACAGCGAAGCGATGGCGCCGTGGCTATCGCGCTTGTGCATGGGGTTAGCACCCGGGGCGAACGGCTGGCCAGCCTTGCGGCCGTCGGGCGTGGAACCGGTCTTCTTACCGTACACGACGTTGGAGGTAATGGTCAGAACCGAGGTCGTGGGCACGGAGTTGCGGTAGGTGTCGTTCATGCGGATGTACTCCATGAACTGGTGCACAACGTCGTGAGCGATCTGGTCGACGCGGTCGTCGTCGTTACCGTACTTGGGGAACTCGCCCTCGGTCTCGAAGTCGACGATGATGCCATTCTCGTCGCGGACGGGGTGAACCTTGGCGTACTTGATGGCGGACAGGGAGTCAGCCACGACGGAAAGACCAGCGATGCCCGTAGCGAACCAGCGGTGCACGTGCTTGTCGTGCAGGGCCATCTGGATGCGCTCGTAGCAATACTTGTCGTGCATGTAGTGAATGATGTTCAGAGAGTTGACGTACACGCCAGCGAGCCACTTCATCATGTCGTTGTACTTGGCCACAACGTCGTCGTAATCGAGCGTATCGCCCTCGACGGCGCGATACTTGGGGCCGACCTGCTTCTTGGAGACCTCGTCAACACCGCCGTTGAGTGCATACAGCAGGCACTTGGCCAGGTTGGCACGGGCGCCGAAGAACTGCATCTCCTTGCCGATGCGCATGGAGGACACGCAGCAGGCGATGCCGTAGTCGTCGCCGTGGTAAACGCGCATGAGGTCGTCGTTCTCGTACTGGATCGAGGAGCTGGCGACAGAAGTCTTGGCGCAGAACTTCTTGAAGTTCTCGGGCAGACGGGTCGACCACAGAACGGTCATGTTGGGCTCGGGGCTGGTGCCCATGTTCTCGAGCGTGTGCAGGTAGCGGTAGCTCATCTTGGTAACGAGCGTACGGCCGTCAACACCCATGCCGCCGATGGACTCGGTGACCCACTGCGGATCGCCGGTAAACAGGGCCTGGTACTCGGGGGTACGGGCAAACTTGACCATGCGGAGCTTCATGATGAAGTGATCCACGAACTCCTGGATCTGCTCCTCAGTGAAGGTACCGTTGGCAAGGTCGCGCTCAGCGTAGATGTCGATGAACGTGGAGGTACGGCCGATGGACATAGCGGCGCCGTTCTGCTCCTTAACGGCAGCGAGGTAGGCGAAGTACATCCACTGGATGGCCTCCTGCGTGTTGGTAGCAGGGTTGGAAATATCGAAACCATAGGTCTCGGCCATCATCTTGAGCTCGCCGAGGGCGCGGATCTGCTCCTGCAGCTCCTCACGGTCGCGGATGTTGTCGGCGGTCATGACCGTCGGGGTGGAAGCCTTCTGGGCCTCCTTGTCCTTGATCAGGTAGTCGACGCCGTACAGGGCAACACGACGGTAGTCGCCGATGATGCGGCCGCGGCCATAGCCATCGGGCAGACCGGTGATGATGTGAGCCGAGCGGCAAGCACGCATCTCGGGGGTGTAAACATCGAAGACGCCGGCGTTATGGGTCTTGCGCTCGAAGGTATAGCGCTCGACAACGTTCTCGTCGACCTTGTAGCCGTGCTGGCTGGCAGCCTGGCAAGCGATGCGGATACCACCGTTGACGTGCAGAGCGCGCTTGAGCGGCTTGTCAGTCTGGAGGCCGACGATGGTCTCCTTCTCGCGGTGGGCGTTATCGATGTAGCCAGCGGGGTGGCTCACGATACCCGTAACGGTCTTGGTGTCCATATCGAGGACACCGCCCTGCTCGCGCTCCTTAAGCAGCAGGTCGAGAACCTCGCCCCACAGCTCCTTGGTACGCTCGGTCGGGCCGGCGAGGAACGACTCGTCGCCCTCATAGGGGGTGTAGTTCTTCTGGATGAAGTCTCGGACGTCAACCTCTCCCGTCCAAATGCCTTCTTTGAAGCCTTCCCATGCCTCCTGCATTGTGTAACCACGCTCCTAGTTACGTGTAATGCGGCGCTCTCTCACACCGCTGCTTATTGAATTCTTGAATTTTCGGTTTGCACTACCGGCTTCTTCCGTTCTTCATCACACGTTGGTGCAGGGAAAAACGTTTGTCCACCTTGGAACTGCAACCCAAAACCCAAGATTTCACCCGTTTGAGAAGGATAACATAGCGACCCTCTCCATCTGGGCTGTTATATGTTTCTTTTTTTATATCATAAGGGCGTTTTTTACAAACCCGCAGGAAATGCGAGCGCGAACAACTACCGTTCACCGATTTGTATGTTATTTTTCCTTGCCTTTGTACGACGTTCGCTCTAGCTGTTATGCCAGCTTTAGCAGGGTAAAGTGCCTCTGAGTAGGCTTTAGGACATGCCTAGAGATCTACTCCCTAACTTTACTGGCACCGACGGTGCACGGAGGTCGCCTAAAGGTAGTTTTCTAGGCATGTCTCAAAATCTACTGTATAGGGCGCGCGTGCAAGGGTATCATCTTTCACCGAAAATAGTTTCTAGTGTTAGGGGTTTTCGGTGGAAGATACCGATTTCCGTGAACTTGGGCGTCAGCTCCTTACCGAGTTTGGCAGCATGCATCAGCGCATTTCGCGCTTTGCGGACAAAGCTCTCGGCGGCGAGATGGCCGTCATGCGCGCCCTCATACTCGCCGGCGGTTCGCTCACGCCGAGCGAACTCGCTGATCGCGCCTGGGTCTCGAGTGCCCGCATCGCCAATATCCTACGCGCTCTCGAAGCCAAGGGCTGGGTTGAGCGTGAGCACTCAAAAACCGACCGTCGTCGCGTACACGTCACGGTGACCGACAAGGGATTCCATGATCTTGAAATCAAGCGTCGGGAATTCGAGGACCGCACCACGGCTTTCCTCGAGCAGCTCGGCGAAACAGATACCCAAGAGATGGTGCGCCTTTTAAGACGTGCCAACGAAATTATCGACCGCAACCAAGAAAGGAGAGATGCCGAGTGAGGATTCTCAAGCTCTTTAAAAAGCATGTCCTGGCACTGTTCGCAGCTATCGTACTTATCGTAATCAGCTGCAACGCCGATCTGGCGCTGCCTACCTATATGAGCGACATCGTCGACGTGGGCGTGCAGCAAGGCGGCATCGCCTCGCCCGTGCCCGACACCATCCGCGCCGAATCGCTCGACGACCTCGAACTCTTTATGAGCGCCAAGGACGCCAAGACTGTGGAGGCCGTGTTTAGCAAGGCAGACAATAACGGTATTCGAACGTACAAGGGCACCGAGGAAGAGCGCGCCGACGGCAGCAAGATTGCCGACATTATGAGCCTGCCCGAGACCGTCGTTCTCGCCTTCAACCAAGGCATTGACGCTGACTCCATGGGAGACATGACCGGCACGTCCGGCGAAAAAGACAGCAACGCCGCCCAGGCCATGCCCACCCCCGAGCAGATGGCGGCGATGACGCCCGAGCAGCTCGCCGAGATGCAGCAGAAGGCCGCTGCGGCGCAGAACATGCAAAAGCAGATTGATGCCGACGGCGGTAAGATCACCATGAAGGGCCTGCGTCTAGGCGTTGAAGGCGGCCTAATCGACCAGGGCAAGCTCGTCGATGGCGCCAACGATATGGCGGACAAAATGGGCTCCATGTCGGGCTCCATCGTCACTCAGCGCGCCGTGAGCTATGTGCAGGATGAGTACAAGGCGCAGGGCATCGACCCCGCCGACGTGCAGAACGCCTACCTGGGCCGCATGGCGACCACGATGTTTGGGCTATGCCTCGTGTCGCTCGTCGCCACCATCCTGACCGGTGCCGCGGCTTCGCGCACCGCCTGCTCCATC
>UROO01000100.1 GCA_900549555.1 uncultured Collinsella sp.
TCTACACCCTAGAGTTCGTCGGCAGCGTCAGATGTGTATAAGAGACAGGCGTCATGCACATCGGACATGTGATTGAGGACAAAAGCTGCCACACGCGCCTGGGCCAGGGCGCCGGGCACTACTTCCGCGCTGTCGCCGGTCAGGACATGGCGGGCATCGATGTGGTTATCAACCAGCTCGCCCCTGGCATCGACCACGGCCCTTACAGCTACTTCCATGGCGCATGGAACATCGAGTTCTTTACCTACGCGCTTGCCAAACTGGGCTCTTCGGCCGCGCGCCTCGACCCCAAAAAACAAGGACGCTGCATGGCCGAGGTCTTCGGCGCCTTCGGCTGGCACGAGGGCTTGCGCGAGATGAAATGGATTGCCGACCACATGCTCGTCCGCGGCGTCAATTGGTTTACGCCGCACGCGTTTAGCATGGCGCCCTTTCCCGATTGGGACTGCCCGCCGCACTTTTACGCGCACGGCAACAATCCGCAGTGGCCGCACTTTGGGCGGCTCATGAGCTATATGAACCGCACGGCAACACTGCTTTCGGGAGGCTGTGCCACGCGTCCCGTCGCCATCCTGTACCACGCCGATGCCGAGTGGGCCGGCAGCGCCATGCCTATCGAGCGCGTGGCTGCCGAGCTCACGCGTGCGCAGATCGACTTTGATTTTGTGCCCGCCGAGGCTTTTGAAGACAAGAGCCGCTACGAGGTTTCGATTGCCGACGGATTACTTTGCGTTAACAACTGCCGCTACCAGGCATTTGTTATGCCCGGTGCTACGTTTATTGGCGCGGAGACGGCGCAGGCCGTAAGGCGCATGATTGATGCGGGAGTTATGGTCCTTGCCGTCGACGAGGTGCCGAGCGCGCTTTACGACGCGGACGTCGTGGTTGAACTGGGTGAACTTGCAGCGACTCAGCTTGCCGATATGGCGGGCGTGTTGGCGAGCGCTGGGCTGCAGACGGTTGTCACCGACACGCCCCAGCCCTGGTTGCGCGCGCTTCGTTACGAGCGCGCCGGCGAGACCTACGTTATGCTCGTCAACGAGCACCCACGCGAGCGCATCGACTGCACGGTTGCGCTTGCGACAGGCGAGCGCCTTTGCGGCACGCGGCTCGACCTGTTAAACGGTATCGAGCCCGTTGCGTTTGACGGTGCGTTGGAGCTCGCACCCTTCGAGAGCTGCTTCGTTGTTTTGGAAGCGAGCAGCGAGGATGCGCCCGGAGACGGCGCAATCGACGCCGATGCATCGCTCGACCTGCGCATCGAAGGCCCATGGACCGTTGCCCTCTCCCCTGCCAGCAGCAATGGCGCCTTTGGTGAAGCGCAAGAGCTCGAGCACCTATGCGACCTTACAACCGATCTGTTCACCGGCACCTGCGGCACCTACCGATATCATGCGTCGTTTGAGCTGGCGAACGACCTTGCCGATGCCACAATCGACCTGGGAGATGTCTACGAAGTCGCGACACTTACGCTCGACGGACACCCACTCGGCACACGCATCTGTCCGCCCTATCGATTTGTCATCAATCCTCTTGCTGCCGGCACGCACGAACTCACCGTCGACGTCATCAACACGCTCGATCATGCGATTCCCGACATCTTCGCCCTCACCGAACCCGTCGCCCCGAGCGGCATCCTCGGCCCCGTTACCCTTTGCGGGCAAAACCTGCCAAAATAAACCTGTCCCTTTTTGGCAGGTTTGTTGAGTGTGGGAGTTCGCATGGATATCAAACGCAAGATCACCGAGGCGCAAGGCCTCACCCCCACCGAGCAACAGCTTGGCATTGCAGCCCTTGCCATCGGTAAGGACATCCGCGGGCTTTCGATTAAGGAATTTGCCGCGCGCACCAACGTTTCGGTCGCGAGCGTGCACCGTTTTTGCAAAAAGCTCGGCCTCGAGGGCTTCAAGGACCTCAAGGTCGAGCTTATTCGCTTGGCAACCGAGGCGGGAAACCGCCGCGACGTGGACATCAACTTTCCCTTCGATGCTACGTCCACTCCTGCGCAGGTTATGGAGCGCATGGAGGGACTCTACCAGACCACGCTGGCCGAAACGCAGGAGCTGCTCGACCCCACGCAGCTCGACCACGCCGCCAAGCTCATCGCGAACGCCCGACAGGTCGACATCTACACGGGCTCGCACAACCTCTATCCAGCGGGAATGTTCCGCGACCGCCTGCTCTCCGCCGGTAAAAGCGCGACGTGCCACGACGGTGTCGAGGCCCAGGTGCGAACGGCGCTCGCCTCGGGCCCCGACCATGCGGCAATCGTCATCTCCTACAGCGGCCTTGCCCCCAATCTCAAGGACATCTTGCCGATCCTCAGCAGTCGACATGTCCCGGTCATCGTCATCGGCACGCCTTATTGCGCGCGCATTCACCCTGGCTTTGCCGCCTACCTTACGGTGAGTGACCACGAGAGCATGACGCATCGCATCACGCAGTTCGCCAGCCATATCGCCGTGCAATACGTGCTCGATTCGCTCTACAGCAGCTACTTCGCCAAAGACTACGCCCACTGCTCCGAATTCCTGGAGCGCTCGTTCCCCTACACCCGCCTCCCGGGGCTCAAGTAGCGACGAGCGTGGATTTTCGGACGCTTATCTAACGAGCGTGGATAATCTCCCACTTTGAGCCCGCACGGGAGCCAAAAACGGGAGATTATCCACGCTCGTGTTGAATGATCCGTTTTCCTCTGTGTCCGAGGGACCACTCGACCGCCTTGCACCAAAGTAATAACGGCTTCTCGTCATTAGATTGTTCAAATCGACTCTAACGACTATTTTCGCCATAAACTCGTTATTAGAATTGATAGATAGTCGTTGGGGACGTTCTTAAATGACTAGTCGTTTAAGAACGTCCCCAGCGACCACTCCGGCAACGCCGATGTTATGGCAACGACAGCGAAAACCCGCCAG
Source organism: uncultured Collinsella sp. (assembly GCA_900549555.1). Lineage (GTDB taxonomy): Bacteria > Actinomycetota > Coriobacteriia > Coriobacteriales > Coriobacteriaceae > Collinsella. The sequence continues at coordinate 2,919 of UROO01000100.1, forward strand.
AGCGAGCAAGGTGCCTTGAAACAAGGCGGCATTGACCTTCTGGTCATGCCGCCGAAGTTGAAAGGCAGATTGCCGCTCTGGCGGGTTTGCAGCGTCAACTGGTTACGCGGGTTGGTAAACCCGCGTAACTACCTACTCCTGAGCTCCGTACTGCTCGTAGTAAGCATCGATGGCGGCCTTGAGCTCGTCGTCGATGACGACCTTGCCGTCGATCTCGTGGTTGTAGAGAGTCTCGACGACCTCGGCCATGGAAACGATGCTCGCGACGGGAAAACCGTACTTGGCCTCGATCTCCTTCTGCGCGGTGGTCACGCCGCCCTTGCCGACCTCCATGCGGTTGAGGGACACGATCAGGCCCTTGATTTCGACGTCGGCAGCAGCCTTAACCTTGGGATAGGTCTCGTCGATGGACTTGCCGCTGGTGGTGACATCCTCGACCATGACCACGCGGTCGCCGTCCTGGGGCTCATAGCCCAGCAGGTTGCCCTTGTCGGCGCCGTGGTCCTTGGCCTCCTTGCGGTCGCAGCAGTACTTGACCTCCTTGCCGTACAGCTCGTGGTAGGCAATCGCGGTCACGACGGCCAGGGGAATGCCCTTGTAGGCCGGCCCAAACAGCACATCAAAGTCGTCGCCAAAGTTATCGTGGATGGCCTGGGCGTAATACTCGCCCAGCTTCTTGAGCTGATAGCCCGTCACGTAAGCGCCGGCGTTCATAAAGAACGGGGACTGGCGGCCGCTCTTGAGCGTAAAGCTGCCGAACTTAAGAACGTCGGACTCAACCATAAACTTGATGAACTCTTGCTTGTAAGCCTCCATGCGGGCTCCTCTCGTAATCGCGTACGTACCTTTCAGTTTAGCGCAGGCGAAGCATCGATGCGGGCGCGCTTTGGAGCCACGGCATTCTGTAAAGGCTTTGTCGGGGGCAATGGTTTTCCGAACAATGGGGTTGACATCGCAAACCCCCTCATCAAGAATACGGGCGGATTAAAAAGGGGTACGAGATACCCAAAGCGCGCTGCGCTCGGCCTTTAGGAGGTGTGCCATGGAAGGCAGTCCTAGTCGAAAAACCTGCATGTCGCCCTCGGCACGCCGTGAGGATTCCGCATACGCATAAACGCCACCGGCAGATCGCCAAAACCACCACAAAGGCGCGCTGCACCCTTTGTGGGCTCAAGAGCTTGACGTGAGCGACATCTAGGTTTTTTGAAGCAAATACGACACGTACGCTAACTCCCTTCAACAAGGAGGACCCTATGCTGATGCTCAAAACCGTTACGGTACTCGAAGCCATCTCCAAGCGCCGCCGCACGGCGCGCCCCGCCGCTCATACCGGCCTGTCCAAGAACACCATATTCGCCGCCACCCATAGTACCGAGGACGCCCTCGTACTGCTTGACGCCACGGCAAACGGTCTCACCGCTGAGCACGCCGCCGAGCGCCTGGATGCCGCCGGCCCCATCACCATCGAGGCGCCGACCAAGACGCTCGCCCGCCGCATCGCCGACGCCTTCATCGATCCCTTCGCCGGCATCCTCGCCGCGCTCGCGCTGGTCTCGCTTTACATCGACGTGCTCGCCGTGCCCGAGCCGCAGCGCGACCCCTCCACGGTCATCGTCATCGGCATCATGCTGCTGGTATCGGGAGGTATGAAGTTTATCCAGGAAGCCCGCAGCGGCAATGCGGCAGAGGCCCTCAAGGACCTGGTCTCCAACACTTGCACCGTCCTGCGCGACGGCGAGCGCATCGAGATCCTCTTCGACGAGCTCGTCCCCGGCGATGTGATCCGCCTCTCTGCCGGCGATATGGTGCCGGCAGATGCCCGCGTCATCACCGCGCGCGACCTGTTTGTCATCGAGTCCGCACTCACCGGCGAGAGCGAGGCCGTCGAGAAGACCGCTGCCATCACCGTCGTCGATGGTGCCGACGGCTCCGCGCTGCCGCTCTCTGCCTGCAAGAACATCGTCTTTACCGGCACCTCCGTGCAAAACGGCACCGCCATGGCACTTGTCGTTGCCACCGGCTCGGACACCTACCTGGGCGGCATCGCCAAGATGCTCAACGGGCGCGGCGAGAAGAGCGCGTTTGACCGCGGTGTCTCGAGCGTCTCCATGCTGCTCGTACGCCTCATGCTCGTTATGGCGCCGGCCGTCTTTGCCATCAACGCCGCCACCAAGGGCAACGTCATCGACGCGCTGCTGTTCGCCACAAGTGTGGCCGTGGGCATCACGCCGCAGATGCTTCCCGTCATCGTGACCACGAGCCTGTCGCAGGGCGCCAAGGACCTCGCCCGTCGCCAGGTTATCGTCAAGGAGCTGCCGGCGATTCAAAACCTCGGCGCGATGGATGTCCTGTGCTGCGACAAGACCGGCACCCTCACCGAAGACTGCATCGTGCTCGAGCGCTACCTCAACGCCGACGGCAACGAGGACACGCGTGTGCTGCGCCATGCGTTTTTAAACAGCTTCTTCCAGACCGGCCTCAAAAACCTTATCGACCTGGCCGTTATCGACCGCGCCGATGTGACGCCCTCGACCGTCGCACCCAATTCCATGCTGGGCCAGAGCCTGCGCGACCGCTATACCAAGGTCGACGAGGTTCCCTTCGATTTCTCGCGCCGTCGCCTGAGCGTAGTTGTCTCCGACGCCCAAGGCAAAACCCAGATGGTTACCAAGGGGGCTGCCGAGGAAATGCTCGAGATCTGCTCCTTTGTCGAGGTCGATGGCATCGCCCAGCCGCTCACCAACGAGAGCCTCGCCCAGATTCGCAAACAGATCGCCGATCTTAACGCCGAGGGCCTGCGCGTAATTGCCGTGGCGCAGAAAACCAATCCGCGCTGCGTGGGCGAGTTTGGCATCGCCGACGAATGCGACATGGTGCTGATGGGCTTTTTGGCTTTCCTCGATCCGCCCAAGGCGAGTGCCGCGGGCGCCGTCGCCACCCTCGAGGCCAAGGGCGTAGCAGTCAAGGTCCTGACCGGCGACAACGACCGCGTCGCCGCCACCGTCTGCGCGCAGATCGGCATCGATGCGAGCAACGTCTTGCTCGGCTCCGAGATCGATGCGCTCGACGACGCCGAGCTTGCCGAGCGCGCCGAGAAAACCCACCTCTTCGCCAAGCTCTCGCCGTTGCAGAAGGCGCGCCTGGTGCGCGTCATGCGCGAGCTACTCGGCCACACCGTGGGCTTTATGGGCGACGGCATCAACGACGCCGCCGCCATGCGTGCGAGCGATTGCGGCATCTCAGTCGATTCGGCCGTCGACATTGCCAAGGAATCCGCCGATATCATCTTGCTTCAGAAGGACCTGGGCGTGCTCGAACGCGGAATCATCGAAGGCCGCCGCACCTACGGCAACCTGCTCAAGTACCTCAAGACCACAGTGAGCTCCAACTTTGGCAACGTGCTGTCCGTGACCGTCGCGAGCCTGTTCTTGCCGTTTTTGCCCATGAGTGCCCTACAGCTGGTGCTGCTGTCGCTCGTCTACGAGATCGTGTGCATCCTGTCTCTTATACACATCTCCGAGCCCACGAGACGGACTCCTATCTC
>UROO01000101.1 GCA_900549555.1 uncultured Collinsella sp.
AGGCGGCGCTCGAGGAGTTTCTCGAGACGGGTGAGCTTTCCGTCGCGACGCTGTCGCGCATGGTTGCCGAGCGCAAGCTCTTTCCCTGCTTTGCCGGCTCGGCGCTTAAGGACCAAGGTGTGGACGAGCTGCTGGATGGCATATGCGCGCTGATGCGTGAACAGGCGTGGCTCCCGGAGTTTGCCGCGCGCGTCTATCGTGTCAGCCGCGGGGATCGCGGTGAGCGTCTTACCTGGGTCAAGGTGACGGGCGGCACGCTGCATGCCAAGCAGGTGATTGGCGGACGTTCCGGTGCCGAGGCATGGGAGCAGAAGGTCGATCAGGTACGCATCTATAACGGCGAGAAGTATGAGCTTGCCCAAGAAGTTGCCGCTGGCGGTATTTGTGCCGTGACGGGTCTTGCGCACGTTCGCCCAGGGGACGCCCTGGGTGCGGAGCCCGCGGGCGATGCGCCCGTCATTGCGCCAGTTCTCACCTATACGGTGCTTCCGGGCGAACACGATGTCCATGCGGTGTTCAAAGCGTTGACTGAGCTGGCGGACGAAGATCCCATGCTCGGCGTAAGCTGGAATACGCATCTTGAGCAGATTCATTTGCAGTTGATGGGCGCCGTGCAACTCGAGGTCGTGCAGCGGATGTTGGCCGATCGCTTTGGCCTTTCGGTTGCGTTTGAGTCTGGCGGCATTCTCTATAAGGAGACTATTTCGCAGCCGGTCGAGGGCGTGGGCCACTTTGAGCCACTGCGCCACTATGCCGAGGTGCATCTGCGCCTGGAGCCGTTGGCAGCGGGTTCGGGCGTGCAGTCTGGCACCGTGACCTCGACCGACGAGCTCGATCTTAACTGGCAGCGTTTGGCACTCACCAACGCCATGGAGCGCGATCACCTGGGCGTGCTGACCGGCTCGCCCATCACCGATGTGCGCATTACGCTCACGGGCGGCCGTGCGCATGCCAAACACACCGAGGGCGGCGATTTTCGCCAGGCCACGTACCGCGCGATTCGTCAGGGTTTGATGCAGGCGCGTGAGGCCGGCGCGGCGGTGCTGTTGGAGCCGTGGTATCGCTTTGAACTCGAGGTGCCGGGGGAGTGCGTGGGCCGGGCGCTCTCGGATGCCACACGCATGGGTGCCGAGTACGAGCCGCCGACGATGGCGGGAGACCGGGCGAAGCTTATGGGTCGCGTGCCGGCATCCGAGGTGCAGGATTACGCGCTGGAGGTGGCTGCCTACACGAGCGGTCGCGGACATCTGTACCTGGAGTTTGCCGGCTATGCGGCTTGCCATGATGCCGAGCGCGTTATAGAGGCTGCCGCCTATGAGCCCGAGGCCGATCTGCCCAACACGCCCGACTCGGTCTTTTGCTCTCACGGCGCCGGTTACACGGTCAAATGGTACGACGTACCCGCCGCGGCGCACGTAAAGATCGATCCCGCCACCTTCCGCCCCTGGCGAGCAGCAGACGCCGAGTTTTTCGGCCACATGTGACAAAGGGACAGTTCCTTTGTCACATGCTATTGGTATAACTCGGTATAAGTTGGTATAACTATTACCAGGGTTTGCCAATCCGAGGAGGCCGACATGAATCCAAATCCCTTTAAGCCCACGGCTGGCAAGCGGCCTCCGATACTCATCGGTCGCGAGTCGGTCGTCGAAGATTTCGAGGAAGGGCTCGATAACGGCGCCGGAGCGCCGGGTAGGCTCATGCTCATTACGGGAAACCGCGGCTGCGGCAAAACGGTTCTCCTGCGGGAGCTGCAACGTCTAGCCAGCGAGCGCGGATGGGCGGTTATCTCCGATTCCGCTTCGCTTGGCTTATGCGACCGATTGGCCGACGCGCTTCACTCGAATAAGCCCGTTGTGACGTCAATGGAGTTCGGTCCGTCGTTTGGCCGGATGTCGGTCGAGGCGGCGCGGGCAAAGGGCGAAACGTTGCGAGGGCTGGTCAACGAGCGCCTCAAGAAGCTCGGTCCAGGCAAGGGCATACTGTTTGCGATTGACGAGGCGCAATCGGCGTCTATCGAGGAACTGGCGGCTCTTGCCGTTCTCTATCAGCAGGTGCTCGGAGACCAAGATGCCACGGGCTTGCCCGATAGCGACCAGCGCGGTCTTGCGCTGGTGTTCGCCGGCTTACCCAGCATGGTTGACGATCTGCTCGAAGAGCCGAGCGTAACGTTTTTGCGGCGTGCCCAGCAGCGTACGCTGGGGGCGATATCTTTGCCCAAGGTGCGCGAATCATATATCCAGACGGTCAAAGATACTGGCCTTTACGTTGACGCGGAGACAGCGGACCTTGCGGCACACAAGAGCATGGGGCATCCCTATATGGTTCAGCTCGTGGGATATTACATGTGGCGGTCTGCCGTTCGGCGTGACTCGCAGGTCATTGAAGAGCGCGATGTTGAGGCTGGGCACGCGGATGCCATCTCCGAGTTCTATGAAGCAGTGGACGCTCCCTTGTATTACGGGTTGCGCAGTCCGCAGCGCCTCTTTATCGAGGCCATGGCGGCTGACGAGGGCAAGCCGACGCGCATGGCGGACATCATTGAGCGTTGCGACCGTACTCAGAGTTGGGCGAGTAAATATCGCGCAAGTCTGATTCGCGAGCGCGTCATCGAGGCTGCCGGATACGGCCTCGTCCGATTTACCGTGCCCATGCTGGGCGCGTACATTAGCGATCGCATTTTATGGCACGAGTAGGGTGATAAAGGTGACAGAACAGAAGATGAGCCCGCAGGCTATCGAGGTGCGTGGCGCGCGTGTCCATAACCTCAAGGACGTCGATATCGATATTCCGCTGGGAAAGCTCGTGGGTATTGCCGGCGTGTCGGGTTCGGGCAAGAGCTCGCTGGCGCTGGGGGTTCTTTATGCCGAGGGCTCGCGTCGTTACCTGGAGGCGCTCAGCACCTATACCCGCCGTCGTCTGACGCAGGCCGAGCACGCCCAAGTGGACGAGGTGCTGCACGTACCGGCGGCGCTCGCGCTGCACCAGCGCCCCAGCGTGCCGGGCGTGCGTTCCACTTTTGGCACCATGACCGAGCTCAACAATAGCCTGCGTCTGCTCTTTAGCCGCTGCGCCCATCACGTGTGCCCGCACTGCGGGGCGCGCGTGGAGCCGAGCCTTAACGTGGCCGCAGGCCTGTCGCTCACGTGTCCGACATGCGACCGCGAGTTCTACGCGCCGAGTGCCGAGGATTTGGCTTTCAATAGCGGCGGCGCGTGTCCCACTTGTGGCGGCACAGGCGTTATGCGCGAGGTGGACGAAGCGAGCCTGGTGCCCGATGAGTCGAAGACTATCAACGAGGGCGCGGTGCTTCCTTGGGGCACGCTCATGTGGGATCTGATGAAGCAGGTGGCAGGCGAGATGGGCGTGCGCACCGACGTGCCGTTTAACCAGCTCACGCCTCAAGAGCGCGATATCGTGTTCCACGGTCCGGCGGTTAAGAAGCACATTCTCTACGTTCCCAAAAACGGCGAGGGCGCCACGCCGCTCGACTTTACCTATTACAACGCCGTCTATACCGTCGAGAATGCGCTCGCCAAGGTCAAGGACGATAAGGGCTTAAAACGCGTTGCGCGCTTTTTGCGCGAGGGCCCATGCCGCGATTGCGGCGGCACGCGTCTCTCCGAGGCTGCACGCCAGCCCCAGGTGCGCGGTATCAATCTGGCGCAGGCGGCGGCTATGACGCTGGGCGAGGCGATTGAGTGGGTGCGCGGGGTGCCCGCATCCTTGCCGTCCGAGATGCGGCCCATGGCGACGGATATCTGCGATTCGTTTTTGAGCGCGGCCCGTCGTCTAGTCGACCTGGGACTCGATTACCTTTCACTCGACCGCGCCGGTGCCACGCTCTCCACGGGTGAGCGCCAGCGCGTGCAGCTTGCCCGCGTGGTGCGTAATCGATCGACAGGTGTGCTTTATGTGCTGGACGAGCCTTCGATCGGCTTGCATCCCGCCAATGTCGACGGCTTGGTGGGCGTGATGCGCGATCTGGTGGATGACGGCAACACCGTGGTTGTTGTCGACCACGACACGCGCGTGCTGGCCGAGGCTGATTATCTGGTTGAGATGGGCCCCGTTGCCGGAGCAGGTGGCGGCAACGTGATCGCCGCCGGTACGGTAGGCGAGGTCGAACAATCGCGGGGCAGCCGTATCGCGCCGTTTTTGCGCGCCGAGCCCAAGCGCTTGCGCCCGCAAGTGGCTGACGACGAAATGTTCGACCAGGGTCATATCCGTATGGCGACCGATACCATCCATACCGTCAAGCCGCTCGAGGTCGATATCCCGCGCGGCCGTCTCGTTGCGGTGACGGGCGTTTCGGGTTCGGGTAAGACGACGTTGGTGCTTGAGACGCTCATCCCGGCGCTTAAGGCGCAGGCAGCCGGCGAGCGCCTGCCGGGGCACGTGCGCTGGGTCGATGCCGAAGGCATTGCCCGCGCCAATCTGATTGACGCCACGCCCATCGGCGCCAACGTTCGCTCGACGGTAGCGACCTATGCCGACATCCATGATGAATTGCGCCGCGCCTTCGCCCGTACGTCCGAGGCCAAGGCAGCCGGCTACAAGGCAGGTGCCTTTAGCTACAACACCGGTGCCTTGCGCTGCCCCACGTGCGATGGCACGGGTTCGATATCGCTCGACGTGCAGTTTTTGCCCGATGTCGAGATCGTTTGCCCGGCATGTCGCGGCTCACGTTATGCAGACGCGGCTTCGCATATCCATCGCGAGGGCAAGGACGGGAGCCTGCTTACGTTGCCGCAGCTCATGGACATGAGTGTGGACGAGGCTATCGACGCCACGCTGGGACTCAAGAAAGTTCAGACGCGCTTGCAGACCTTGCACGACCTGGGATTGGGCTATCTCACGCTTGGTGAGCCCACGCCGGCGCTTTCGGGCGGCGAGGCACAGCGTCTTAAGCTTGCGAGCGAGATGGGCCGCGTGCAGGATGATGCCGTATTCGTGTTCGACGAGCCCACGATTGGACTACATCCGCTCGATGTTCAGGTGCTGCTGAACGTGTTTGACGGTCTCGTTGCCAAGGGCGCCACGGTTATCGTGATCGAGCACGATCTCGACCTTATCCGTAACGCCGATTACGTGATCGACATGGGCCCGGGCGGTGGTGGCGCCGGCGGGCAAATCGTCTGCGCCGGTACGCCAGGCGACATCGCGGCCTGCTCCAAGAGCATTACCGGTCGCTACCTATAGACAATGAGGCAAAGGGACAGCCCCTTTGCCTCATTGATGCCTATTTCACGCACTGAGCGGCGAGATAGTCGCGGAAGAATGGCAATTCAAAAGCGACGATTCCGCGCCCGCGTTCTCCAATGATGCCGGCATCTATCATGCGGCGTCGGTAGCGGGAGACCTGCTGCGGCGAACGCTTAAGGCGCTCGACAAGGTCAGCGGTGGTGGACTCTTCCTCGTCATCGAGCATGGCGATGAGGAATCGCTTGTCCTCTGCAGTGAGTTCCCGATAGGTTGCCGCAAGGATTCGGTCGTCCATCTCGTCACGCGCGATTTTGATTCCCAGGTCAAAGTCGCGTGACGAGATTTCCTTCGAATCGCTTGTGAGATCCCAGGCACGGTAGCCTACGAGTTGCAATAGGAAGGGAAAACCAGAGATCGAGCGAACGGCTCTATCGATTCCCTCAGCATCTGCCAGGCGATCGTTTTCCTGAATTGTGCGAATCAAGGCCTCGCGTACGTCATAGTCGGCAATGCGACCCAGATGATATTGTTGGGCGCGGCGAAGGAACGAGACCGTCTTGTGGTTCAGCAACGTCGAGACGTTGTTGGGAAGTCCCGCCATGAGCAGGGCGACGCGTTTCCCATCGGTCACAAAGTGCTGATACGTCGCTGCAAGCTGAATCATCTCGTCGAGTGTCGGGTCCACCTCGTCAACCGTGACGAGCAGACCGGTGCCCGCCTCGTTGAGCTGGTCGATGATGTCGCTCATGCGATAACGCCAGGTTGAGGCATCGTGAACGCGATTGACCTCGATGCTGCCGAGCGGTGCAATTCCGAGGCCGGTGACTTCGAAGTGGGTGGACGAGTCGATGAGATGGGCTGCGGCACGTTTCGTCCCGAGCTCGATTTCCTCAAGCATTCCCGGGAGCGCGGTCGTCTTTACGGCTATCCAGCCGTGGGATTCCGCCCTTGTCGCGAGCGACGACATGAGAGCGGTTTTACCGGTTCCACGCGCGCCCGAGAAGATCGAGGTCAATTCTGGGCGCCTGCGCTGGCTCAAGAAGGCACGGTCCAAATCCCGAATAATCTGTTGTCTGCCAGCGAGATGGGCAGGAACCTCACCAAAACTAGGGGTAAACGGGTTTTCGAGGTATTTCACAAGGCTCTCCTTTCACACCGCCGTTTAACTTCATTTTACTTTAGTTAATTCCTGTCTCTTATACACATCTCCGAGCCCACGAGACGGACTCCTATCTCG
>UROO01000102.1 GCA_900549555.1 uncultured Collinsella sp.
ATCTACACCCTAGAGTTCGTCGGCAGCGTCAGATGTGTATAAGAGACAGCGGTTGCGTCGGGTGTGTTTGAGCGCGCAGCTGCCGTGGCCTCGGACCTTAACGCCCAACTCATCGCTACTGCGGCGACTCGTCCCGGGCGTTGCCTAGAGATTGGTGCCGGTCGCGGCACCAAGACCTATGTGATGATGTGCCAGGCCAAGCGTGCCGGCTACGACCGCCAACACACCGCACTCGACTTGCACGACCGTAAGTGCGACCAGAATCTCGCGCGCCTGCATAAGGCGGGTATTACGGGTGTTCGTACCGTCTCGGGTGATGCATGCGAGCTCGATGCGGTTCTCACGTCGTTCGATGCCATGCTTGGTAAACCCGTTCTGTTCGATACAGTGTTTATCGATGCCCCATGCTCGGGCACCGGAACCATGCGTCGTCATCCCGAGATTCCGTGGCGCCTGACCGAAAAGGATGTGACGGTTGAGCTGCCCAAACTGCAGCTGACGATGCTCAAGGAAGCAGCCGTGCGCGTGGCTGCCGGCGGCGAGCTTTTCTATGCCACCTGCTCGGTTTTTGATGAGGAGAACACGCAGGTCGTAGATGCCTTCCTGGCCTCTCCCGAGGGCGCCGACTTTACCGTGGCGCCGCTCTCCGAGGCGCAAATCCTGCAGCTGCCCGAGTTTGCCCAGGCTAAGAAACTCGTCTCCGTCCGCCAGAACGCTCGAGGCCTCTTCCAAAGCGTGCCGGTAAACGCCGACTCCTACGACGGCCACTTCTGCGCCAGGCTGGTCCGCAAGTAACTACTAAGTTGCGGTGAAATAGGGATTGAATAGCAGCTTCTACCCGCCAAACAGTCCCTATTTCACCGCAACTCATAAGGATGATTTTTCTGGGACTGGGATTAATAAATCGGCTATGAAAGTAAGCGGTTGGGTTTGGTAAGTTTCTGGATGCGTGAACCGCTCGCAGATTTAACATTGAGGGGCTAAAATGATCGATCTTAATAGTGACAAGATTGAAAATCCTGAAGATAATACTCAGGAAAATGAAGAGGTTGAGAATTCTTCGATTAAAAAGCGGGTAATTATTGGTGCCGGTATTGTTGCTCTGCTCATTGCTGGTTGTGTCGGTGGTTATGCTGGTTACAATTACAAACAAGCATGTAGTGAACATAATCAGCAGGTTGAAGTTTTGTATTCAAAGGCTAGCGATAGTGTTGCTGCCTTTAAGGCTGATCCTGGGTTACTAACTTTTGAGCAACGTCTAGATACCATTAAAAATGCTCATAATAATAAAGAGATTTTAAATAAAGAAATCTCTAATGACAGTTTTAAGTATGCGGATGGCACTTCCCCTGATTGGACGAAGTTGCTCAATAAATACGATTCCATTATTAAAGACTGTCGTAATGCTCAAAATGATGAGTGGAATACTTCTGTAACTGACCATGTTAATTTCGATGTAAATTCTACTGAAGATACTGACTCTCTCCAGCAGCATATTAATAGCCTCAATGGTCTTCTTAATGATATTTCTAATAAAGATAATCAGAAGCTTATTTTAGAAGATGCCAAAAAGGATTCTAATCTGTTCATTGATCAAATCAATGAACAGATTAGTCGTTATCAAACTCGTATTGATGATGTAAATAAGGCAAAAGCAGAGGCTGAGGCGAAGACTCAAGAGGAAGTGGCGCAGACTCAGCAGCAGGCTTCTCAGCAAAACAATTATTCCAACAATTCTTATAGCGGTAATAATTATTCTGGTGGAAGCGGCTATTCGGGAGGCTCCTCTAACGGCGGCGGTAAAGTAGTCATTAAAACTCTGGATGTTTATGACGAAAATGGCAATTATGTGGGGTCTACTCATTGGTATAGCGATGGTACCTGTGACGATCCCTATTCTGCTGGTATGGGCGGATTTTAAAATATACTAATTTTTAAAAATAATTATCGACCCATAGCGCAAAGAAGTGGCCCCGTGATCGTAGTTGATCGCGGGGCCACTTATCACTAGTGGCTATGCGGGCAGTTGGCGCAGCAGCCGCTGGTGGCGTTGGTGCTGGAGCCGCCGCTTCGCTGGTCGGTGTTGTAGAAACCGCTGCCTTCGAACTTAATGCCGCTGGCCGAGAACGTCTTGGATGCCGGGGCGCCGCAGCTGGGGCATACGACCTCGGGCGTCTCGGACATGGGGTGCTCAACCTCAAACACGTTGCCGCAGCTCGTGCACTTGTAATCGTAGCGCGCCATAATACTTCCTTTTCAGCACAAAGCGGGCAGATCGCTCTGCCCGCAAAAATTCAAACAGCTGTAACTGTACCCTATATCGGGGGTTTTATCACGCTTCGCCCCAGAATCTATGGGTGCTGCGCAGGAGCTTCGCAGTTTTCTCCTCGGCTGCCGCAACGTCGGCCTCCTCAGCCTGCCATGTCCAGTTGCCCGTGGCCACGCCCGGCACGTTCATACGTGCATCGTCGCCCAGCCCCAGTATGTCCTGCAGAGGCATCATCACGAGCGGGGCATCGCTTGCCAGGGCATTGCCCATGAGCTCGCCTGCCAGTTCAATGCCGCTCGGCTCGTCGCCACCTGCAAAGGAGCGCGTGCACCAGCCCGCGAGCGTCGAGGTGTCGTGCGTCGAGGTGTACAGGATCTTGCCCGGTGTGGGATGAATTCCGCAGCGAACGTCGTAGTCGCTAAACTCCAGTACGTCCATGCCGGGGAAGCCGCAGGTCGAAGCCATCGCGCGAACACCGGGCGTCAGATAGCCCAGATCCTCGGCAATAAAGTTGAGCGGACCCAGCTCGTCGTAGGCCGTCTGGAACAGGTCTTTGCCCGGGCCAGCCAGCCAGCGGCCGTCGGCACAGGCCTTGCCGGCGGGGATGCTAAAGTAGCTGTGGAAGCCCAGGAAGTGGTCCAAGCGCACGCGGTCGTAGAGCGAGAACGCGCGACGCAGACGGTCCATCCACCAGCGGTAGCCGTTCTCCTTCATGTAATCCCAGCGGAAGGTGGGGTTTCCCCACACTTGCCCCTCGGGCGCAAAGTTGTCGGGCGGCGCGCCCGAAATCTCAATCGCCTTGCCGGTGTCGGACAGCCAGAAGTTTTCGGGCTCGCTCCATGCGTCGGCCGAATCATCCGAAACATACATAGGAATGTCGCCGATGACCTCGATGCCCTTCTTGTGTGCATAGTTCATGAGTTCGCACCAGGCCAGGTCAAAGCGGTACTGCATGTACGCCTGAAGCTCGGCCTCGTCGTGGAAGCGCTTGTCATCGATCAGGTGCTCGTTGTAGCGCGCGACATCCGCCGGCCAATCGTGGCGCGACAGTCCCTCAAAGTGCTTCTTTACCGCCATGTAGACGCAGTACTTCTCGAGCCAGTCGGCATTGCGATGTTTAAACGCGGTGTAGAGCGGGTCGGCATCCTCGCCGCCGCGGGCCTTCCAGGTGACGAAGTCGGCAGTCAGCTCCTCGTGGCTCTCGGGCAGCAGGTCAATATTGCCTGCAAAGGCCGAAGGACCGGCGTAGGGGGAGCGGAAGAAGTCTGTGGGATTGACGGGCAGGACCTGCCAGTAGCGCATGCCCATGGCAGCCAGGTGGTCGATAAAGCGACGCGTGGGCGCACCGATTGTGCCGGGTTTGCCGTCATCGGTCGGTACCGACGTGATGTGGCATACGACGCCCGCGCCGTGGTCGAGCGGCTCCTGCAGGCGCTTCTCGGCATGGTGATAGATGATCGAAGAGCCCAGCGGGTACAGGTCGAGCGTGACGGTACCGTTGTGGATTTCGCATTCGTGGCCGCTGATCACGTCGCTTGCACATTCGCCGAGCGCCGGGATCGTCACGCAGTGCGAATTGCGCAGGCTGCGGTTGATGATAACCGTCGCGGACTCGCCATTCTTGCCCGTGCGGTTGTATGCCAAGACCTCGTCGTTAAGCGCGAAGGCCTTGATCTCGCCGTCGATCATAAATGGCAGTGCGCGGCGTACGGCGGAGGCGTTCTTGACAATAGCCAGCGTATCGAAGTCGTGGAGTTGGTCCTTGGTCGGCAGGGTACGGCGGTTGCCCGGATCGGTAAGGCCCTCCAAGCCGTACTCGTCGCCATAATAGATCGAGGGCACGCCTGGGAAGGTCATCTGCATGAGCGTCGCCAACCAAAAGCGGCTCTTGGCCAGGCCCATGGAGTTCTCGTCCAGGCGCCATTTGCTGCGCTCGCTCTCGGGCAGCTGCGACTCGTCGGGACCGCCGCCGAGCACCGAGATAATGCGCGGACGGTCGTGGCTCGAAAGCAGATTGAGTGCGCAGGCCAGTGCCTCGCGCGGATAGTTCTCGCGCAGAGTTTCGATATCCTCGGCTGCCTGGTAGGCGTTCTTGTAGCCCATCAAAAAGCCGATGACCATGTCGCGGAAGGGGTAGTCCATAGCAGAGTCGAGCTCGGAGCCCTGCAGATAGCGGCGCAGATGGCCGTAGCTGATCTTGTTGGAGGCGTCCTCCCAGACTTCGCCGAGCAGCAGCGCATCGGGTTTCTCGGCTAGCACGGCCTTTTTGATCTCGGCCAGGAAGTCGTCGGAAAGCTCGTCGGCCACGTCCAGACGCCAGCCATGGGCGCCGGCGCGCAGCCATTTGCGGATCACGCCGTCCTTGTCCAGGAGCCGCTCGCGCACCAGTTCGGAGCTCTCGTTGATGGCGGGCATGTTGCCCACGCCCCACCAGCAGTCATATGAACCGTCTTCATGGAAGTAAAACGCATCGCGCCACGGCGAGTCCTCGCTCTGCCATGCACCGACGCCGGGATAATTGCCGTAGCGGTTAAAGTAGATCGAGTCGTCGCCCGTGTGGTTGAAGACGCCGTCCAGGATGATAGAAATGCCGAGCTTCTCGGCCGCCTTGCACAGCTCCGTAAAGTCCTGCTCGGTGCCCAGAATCGGGTCGATCTTGGTGTAGTCGGCCGTGTCGTAGCGGTGGTTGCTCGCGGCCTCAAAGATGGGGTTGAGGTAGATGGCCGTAAAGCCTAGCTCGGCAATCCGGGGCAGGTCATTTTGGATACCCTTGAGCGAGCCGCCGTAAAAATCCCAGGTCTTGATGGAGCCGTCTTCGGCACGCTCGTACTCGGGCGGTTCGTTCCAGTCCTCGACCATGCGGCGCTGGATTCCTTTGCGCGGTTTTTCAACTTCGGCAAGCGTGCGTTCGCGCCAGTTTTCGTCGCGTGCATAGCGGTCGGGGAAGATCTGGTAGACCATACCGTGCTCGTACCAAGTGGGACGGTTCTCGCGGTGCTTGTAGACGGTAATCTGGAAGGACGGAACCTCGGCGTAGTTGTAGGTCACACCCTCGCCACCGGTGCGACCCTGCGGTGCACCCAGGCGTACCTCGGGCTGGCCCTCGATGTTGCAGATAAAGCTGTACCAGATAAGACAGGGCTCAGTGCACTCAAGCTCTACGGTAAATATGCCGTCGCCCTCGTGCGTCATGGGATACAGAGACTCTCCGATTTCATCGACCCAGGTGCGCAGGGTGAGCGTTGCCTGGTTGGGGTCGGCATCCTCCAAAATCACCGATAGCGAAACGGAAGTTCCAGTGGTCACAGCGCCAAACGGAGTACGAAACTGCGGCAGACGGCTGTTGTGAATTAATCTCATAATACGGTCCAGTTCAATAGAATCACGGCCTGCGGGCCATGGGCTTTGCGCACAGGATGTAAGTATATCTGTTGTACAGAGGCTGTATAAACAACATCCGTTTACCATCGGCGAACGGTTGTCCTAGAAAATCGTTTTACCATTCAAATTATCGCGATATTCGAAAACGCCCAGACGGATACTATTTGTAGCCAAACAAAAGTGCTTCGGTTTACTACGACGATTTGAATGATCTCAACCACGGTCAATTTGGTGATATTAAAACCGCAGGTAGAAGTGTTGCCAGTTTCATAGAATACTCTCCGTGGTCGGCCAGAGCTATTTTGTCGTAGTAAACCGGCCCTCTTTTTAATACAGAAGTTCAACCAAGAAGAGGGCGCCTGGTTTGGGCGCCCCCTTTTGCGTTGGATTAAGTTTTAATCGTCCTGACTAGTGACGCTTGCGGGTGGCCGTTGCCTTGCGGACGGAGGTCTTCTTGGTCGGAGCCTTTTCTACGGTCGTGGCGGCAGGGGAGACCGGGGTCTCCTTGGCGGGCTCGGCCTTAGCCTCTGCCTTGGGAGCTGCAGCCTTGGTCGTGGCCTTCTTGGCCGTCGTCGTAGAGCGCTTGCGCGTGGTGGTCTTGGCGGCCGGCTTTGCCCTGTCTCTTATACAC
>UROO01000103.1 GCA_900549555.1 uncultured Collinsella sp.
CAAAGGAAAGCACTTAATGTGCTTTCCGTCTTGCGCAGGACTGTAGAGCAGGAAACTTAATTACGCGCCGCTCCCCGCCCACGCCGGGCAACCCCTCCCTTGTACTTTATCTAGGTAGAGTGTATGATTCTGAACGTTACATGACTCACTTTAGTTAACTAAAGTGCCATCAAGGGGGAATACCATGAATACCGATATGTCTCGTCGTCAGTTTGTTGGTCTAGCCGGCTCGCTCGCCACGGTGCTTGGCCTTGGTCTTGTCGGCTGCGGCGGTGGTGCCGGCAAAGGCTCCGCTGCTGGCTCTGCCGCGGCCAAGGATGTGAAGGGCGCTGCGGAGTCCAAGAAGCTCGTGGTGGGCTTTGACAAGTCCTATCCTCCGTACGGCTTTGTGGGCGATGACGGCGAGTACACGGGCTTTGACCTTGACCTGGCCAAGGCCGTTGCCGATAAGCAGGGCTGGGAGGTCAAATACGAGGCCATCGACTGGGACGCTAAGGATACGCTGCTCAACTCGGGCGCCATCAACTGCATCTGGAACGGCTTTACCATGGAGGGCCGCGAGGACGACTACACGTTCTCCGAGCCGTACATGCTCAACGAGCAGGTGCTGGTGGTCAAGAAGGATGCGGGCATCAAGAGCTGGGACGATCTTGCCGGCAAGACCGTGATTACCCAGACTGATTCCGCTGCACAGGATGTGCTCGAGGGCGACCAGGAGGATTTGGCCGCGACGTTTGCCACGCTCGACACCATCGGCGAGTACAACACGGCTTTTATGCAGCTCGAGAGTGGTGCAGTCGATGCCGTCGCCTGTGACCTCTCGATTGCCCAGTATCAGCTTGCCGCCAAGCCCGATGCCTATACACAGCTTGATGAGCCGCTGTCCAGCGAGCACTACGCCGTCGGCTTTAAGAAGGGCGACACCAAGTCGGCCGACGCCGTGACCGAGTCGCTCAAAGCGCTCTATGAGGACGGTACGGTCAAGGACCTCTGCGACAAGTATTCAAGCTATGGTCTATCCTTCGATAATTGGGTGCTCAAATAGCGGCTTTCCCAGGCACCCGATTTTGCCGTTCAAACCGTCGCTTGCGTACATTTAGTACGCGGCGTTCCTCTTTCACGGCAAACTCGGGCACCTGGAAAACCCGCTTTAGTATTGGGTTCGCTGTTCTGTTGCTGTGAAAGAGAGCTTAGGTTGTCTATTCAGGTCATGATGCAGATGCTTGGCCAGGGGTTCTTGGTCAGTTTGCAGCTGTTTGTACTGACGCTGCTCGGGTCGATTCCGCTGGGGATCCCCGTGGCGTTTATGCGCATGAGCAAAATCGCGCCACTGCGTTGGATCGCGCGCATCTACATTTCGGTCATGCGCGGTACGCCGCTCATGCTGCAGATGTTTGCCATCTACTTTGCTCCGTATTACGTGTTCGGCATTTCGCTCACGCCCGATTCCAAGTGGACGGCGTGCGTTGTGGCGTTCATCATCAACTACGCCGGCTACTTTGCCGAAATCTATCGCTCGGGCCTGCAGTCCATTCCGCGCGGTCAATACGAGGCAGCCGAGGTGCTGGGCTATTCGCGTCTGCAGACATTTTTGTACATTGTGATGCCGCAAGTCGCCAAGCGTATTCTGCCGGCGATGGGCAACGAGATCATCACGCTGGTCAAGGACACGTCGCTGGCGTTTGCCATCGGCGTGGGGGAGATGTTCTCGACGGCCAAGGCGCTGGTTGCCTCGCAAGTGAGCATGGTGCCGTTTGCGATCGCGGCGCTGATTTACTGGGTCTTTAACTTCGTCGTCGAGATGCTGCTGGGCGCCGCCGAGACAAAATTGGATTACTACCATGATTAATTCGGTAATGAAAATATCGAACGCGCGTAAGGCGTTTGGTGGCAATGAGGTGCTCAAGGATATCTCGCTCGAGGTAAAGCGTGGCGAGGTCGTAGCGATTATCGGGCCTTCAGGCGGCGGTAAGTCCACACTTCTGCGCTGTGCCACACTGCTCGAGACACTTGACGGAGGCTCGCTCTCGTTTGGCGACCTTGCCGTTGCGACGGACGCGGGGTCGGGTGCGGTATATGCGAAAGGCGACGTGCCCAAGCGGGCGCGTTCGCGATTTGGCCTGGTGTTTCAGAACTACAATCTGTTTCCGCACTATACGGTGATGAAAAACATCACCGATGCTCCGATTCGCGTACTCAAGCGTCCGCGCGAGCAGGCCGAAGCACGTGCGCGTGAGTTGATCGCGCAGATGGGGCTTACGGGCAACGAGAACAAGGTGCCATGTGAGCTTTCGGGTGGTCAGCAACAGCGTGTGAGTATCGCCCGCGCCTTGGCGCTCGACCCGGAGATCTTGTTCTTTGACGAGCCGACCTCGGCGCTCGATCCCGAGCTAACGGCCGAGGTGCTGCGCGTCATTAAAGACCTTGCCGCGCAGAATATGACGATGGTGATCGTGACCCACGCGATGCAGTTTGCGCGCGATGTTGCCGACCGCGTTGTCTTTATGGACGGAGGTCGCATTGTCGAGGAGGGCCCTGCCGAGCAGGTTATCGATCACCCTCGTGAGCAACGTACCCGTGAGTTCTTGAGTCGTATCGAGGGGTAGGCTCAGCTTTTTACTCAACTATTGATTGAGGCGAAGCCGCCGCAGGTTTTACGGCCTGCGGCGGCACTTTAATTTGCATCGGCGGGGTCCAATAATTGCCTCGTATACGTTCTCCTTCCTCTCGCCGCCCGTATTCATACGTGTGCCGAAAGGTATGCATGGATAGTCGTCCGTGAGGGTAGGGTGGTGGCATAGGACATTTGGAGGGTGAGTCGGCTCGGCTGCCGACCATGCTGCTCCCGGGACGGCACCGACCGCGAACTCTCCCCGTTGGCGTCGCGCATTGCGCGCGGCCCTGCAAGGAGGTCATCATGGGTGCTCCCAAGACCGGTAATGTAAGGAACGTGGTGCTCGTAGGCCAAGGCGGGGTGGGCAAGACCTCACTCGCCGAGGCCATGCTCCACCTTTCCGGCAAGACCGCCCGCCTGGGCGGCCACGACGGCACCAAGCCCACGCTCGACTATGACCCCGAAGAGGTCAAGCGTGCATTTTCCATCTCGACGACCATTGCGCCGATCGACTGGAAGGGCGCGCGCATCAATGTGCTCGATGCCCCGTGCTACCCCGATTTTATCGGCGACGCCTTTGCCGCGATGAGCGTCTGCGAGACGGCTCTGTTTGTGGTCGACGCCGAGGCCGGCCCGCAGCCTACGACCGTCAAGCTTTGGTATGCGGCGGAGGACCTGCGCCTGGCGCGTGCGGTATTCGTAAACCGCCTGTCGCGCTCCGAGGCCAGCTTTGCGACCACAATGGACCTGCTGCAGGAGCGCTTTGGCACGCGCCTGGGCGCCGTGACCCTTCCCTGGGGCGAGGGCGAGGACTTTGACGGCATCATCGACCTTGTGCGCATGAAGGCGCGCCATTGCAACGGCACCGAAGCCACTGAGTCGGAGATTCCCGAGGAGTATCGTGCCCAGGCCGAGGAGGCCCATGACCATCTGTGCGAGCTGGTGGCCGAGGCTGACGACGATCTGATGATGAAGTACTTGGAAGGCGAGGAGACGCTGACGCAGGAGGAGCTCGAAGGCCTGCTGTCGAAGGCGATCGCCGAGCGCATCTTTGTGCCGGTCTTTGCGGGTGATTGCATTAAGGAGCAGGGCGTCAACTCGCTGATGGACGACATCGCCACGTACTTCCCGGCACCGACGGACTACGGCGAGATGCCGCTCATCGACGGTGATTCGCTCAAGATCTCGAGCGACGATGACCGTCCGGTGGCATTTGTGTTTAAGACGCTGGCCGACCCGCAGCAGGGTCGCATCAGCTTTATCAAGGTGCTGACGGGTACGCTTGAGCCGGGCCTTGAGCTGATCAACGCACGTACGCGCAAGGGTGAGCGTCTGGCCCACCTGTATGTGATGTGCGGCCGTGACATGACCGAGGTCGGCCACGCCTATGCCGGCGATATCATCGTGGCGCCCAAGCTGGCGGCCGAGACGGGCGATACGCTCTCGATTACCGGCAAGGTCGAGGCTGCGGCGTTTAAGTTCCCCAACTCGCAGTACCGCATCGCCATTGAGGCCGAGAATCGCGGCGACGAAGAGAAGCTCTACACGTTTATCGAGAAGGCCTGCAAGGCCGATCCGACCATGAGCATCGACCGCGACGAGGAGACCGGCCAGACCATCATTTCGGCGGTGGGCGAGGCACAGGTTTCGGTCCTGCTCAATCGCCTTGAGGACCGTACCAAGGTCGTGGCCAAGAGTGTGCCGATCCGCATTCCGTATCGTGAGACCATTCGCCGCACGGCAAGTGCCCAGGGCCGCCACAAGAAGCAGACCGGCGGCGCCGGCCAGTATGGTGACTGCTGGCTGCGCGTTGAGCCGCTCATTGGGCCCGACGGCACGAGCGATGGCTATGAGTTTGTAGACGAGGTCGTGGGCGGTCGCATTCCGCGTTCGCTCATTCCCGCCGTGGACAAGGGCGTTCAGGAGACCATGAAGGACGGCATCATTGCCGGCTACCCGCTTACGGGCATTCGCGTGGCTGTGTACGACGGTTCGTATCACAGCGTCGACTCCAACGAGATGGCGTTCCGCGCGGCGGCTCGCATCGGCCTGCGCAAGGCATGCGCCGATGCCGACCCGGTGGTGCTGGAGCCCATCGAGGAAATCACGGTGACTATCCCCGAGAGCTACGCCGGCGCCGTGATGGGCGACATCTCGGCCTCGCGTGGTCGCGTG
The DNA here is from genome assembly GCA_900549555.1 of uncultured Collinsella sp. Taxonomy (GTDB): domain Bacteria; phylum Actinomycetota; class Coriobacteriia; order Coriobacteriales; family Coriobacteriaceae; genus Collinsella. The sequence continues at coordinate 4,790 of UROO01000103.1, forward strand.
ACGGGCATGGAGACCGATGAGCGCGGCGATACCGTGGTCATTGCCCAGGCGCCGCTGGCCGAGCTGACGGACTATTCGACGCGTCTGCGTTCTATCACGCGCGGCACGGGCGACTTTACCATGAAGCCGGCGGGCTATGAGCAGGTGCCTTATGACGTTCAGGCCAAGCTGGTCGAGCGCTATGAGGAGGGCCGCGCCAAGTAGCGTGTGGCTTTGCCTGTAACATACATGCCGATGAAAGGGCCGCTCTGGGCAATCCAGGGCGGCCCTTTTTGATCCCTGGGGGACGGAGGAAAACGGATCATTTTTGGGTTACGGGCGGCGCGGTCGGCACTAGTCTCCGGATGCCTGGTTGCGGCCGGTGGCGTAGTTGATCTGCACGTGCGGCTGCAGGTTGTAGCAGTACACGTGGAAGCACAGGGTCTTACCGTGGTCTTCGACCGATTGTGCTTCCAGACGAACGCCACGGCAGACAAGTTCCTCTTCGTTATACATGGGCGTGACGCGGTAGAGCACATGGTTACCCGTATCGCGAATATAGTTGAGAATCTGCTCTTCAAACGGTAGCATGCCCGTCTCGTTGAGATAGCGCGTGCCGGTGAGGAGATTCTTGCGGTTGGCGTTTTCGCCGCAGAGCGACCAGGCGATAAGGTGGCAGCGGTTGTAGAGGCTCTGGCCCGGAACAAAGTCATAGCGTTGCTGGTGCCATCCGGCGGGGTGGATACGCGAGATATCGCCGCGCTTACCCTGACCGAGCGATTCGGGGCCCACGCAGGCGAGCGCCTTACGAGTGCGGCCCAAGCTGTCGAGCTTGGAGAACTTCTTAAAGCAGCCCTCTTCTGCAGCGCGTTCGTATTCATCGAGTGTGAATGACGGCGTGCCGAGCGGGTGCGTACTGTCGGCGCGAAGGGCAACGTAGGGATTGCCGGCGTAGTCGGGAATGCTGCTGAGATATACGCCGCGGGCGCGGTCGAGATCGGGGTTTTCGACCTCGTCGATGGGGGTAGCGGTACTGTCGGCTGAGCCGTCGTCACCGGTGTCGGTTGCGGCGGAATCGGAGCCATCGCCAGAGGCTTGGCTATTTTGAGAGTCCGAGGAGCTCTCTGTTCCCGATTCGAGTCGGGCAACCAGGTCTGCCTCGTCGTCGGTGCGGCTGGGACTCTCGTTTTGTTTCTCGGCCAGAGCTACCGCCTGCTCATCGCTTTGCGGCGACAGCAGCTTGGGCGCTCCGTCGAGCGATCCTGTGAACAGCGCAAACCCCAGCACCACGGCGGTGCCGATGGAAAGCACTTGCTTGTAGGCGGACTTGCGCGACATTGAGGCTCCTGGATGGACGGTTGGGAGTCTACCAGTCTAGCAGGAGCCGGCAGAGGCCGTCCCGCCGAACAAATACTCAAGATTTGGAATACCTTGATTATCAACTTTATCCGAACACCTCCCACATTCATCCGCACATGTGCGGA
>UROO01000104.1 GCA_900549555.1 uncultured Collinsella sp.
GTACGCGACCGACGATTGAACGTCAGATTGCCGCTTAGGGGCGTTTGCAGCGTCGGTAGGTTACGGCGTTCGTAGAACGCCGTAACCTACAAAGCGTCAGCGCAGCGCTTGCAGATATGCGCGTGGCCGTTGTACTCGCCGACAGTGGTGCGATAGTTCCAGCAACGGTCGCAGCACTCGCCCTCGGCAGCCTCAATAGCAACGGAAAGCTCCTCGCCCTGGGTCAGCTCAACATCGGAGACGATGTAGAACTCGGCCAGGTCGACGGCTTTGTCGCCGGTCAACAGCGCATACATCTCGGCGGGAACGACCGCCTTGACGCGAACCTGCTGGCTCTTGGTGAAGGTGCCGGCAGAACGGGCATCCTCAAGGGCCTTGGTCACGGCGCTACGGAGCTCGAGCGAAGCCTCGAGCACGCCCTCAAACTCATTGGCCTCGTCGACCGTGATAGGCGACTTGTACCAATCGAGCAGCGCGGCGTACTTCTGGTGATCGACGCAGCCGGCGGGCGCATAGGCCATGGCCTCGTCGACGGTGTAGGACAAGATCGGCTGCAGATCGCGCATGAGCATCGAGAAGAGCTCGGCGAGCACGGTCTGAGCGCTGCGGCGCTCGAGCGAGCCGGGCTTCTCGCAGTACAGACGATCCTTCAGGGCGTCGAGGTACACGTTGGAGAGCTCGGTAACCACAAAGTCGTAAAGCGCACGGTAGGCGCGCGGGAACTCGTAGCAGGCGTAGGCATCGTCGACCTCGGCCTGGACCTGGGTCAGGCGGGCAACCATGAGCTTGTCGAGCGGCAGCAGGTCGGCAAAGGCGACACCGTCGGTCTCGGGCTCAAACTGACCCTCGAGCTCGGAGAGCAGGAAGCGCAGCGTGTTGCGGAAACGGCGGTAGGCATCGGACGTACGAGCGAGAATCTCGTGGTCGATGGAAACGTCGGAGCTGGTGTCGACCGAGGCGACCCACAGGCGGATGATGTCGGCGCCCATCTCGTCGCAGACCTTGTTGGGGTCGATGACGTTGCCGAGCGACTTGGACATCTTGCGGCCCTGACCGTCGAGCGTGAAGCCCTGCGAGACGACTGCCTTGTACGGAGCATGGCCGTTGGCGCCCACAGAGGTGAGCAGCGAGCTCTGGAACCAACCGCGGTGCTGGTCGGAGCCTTCGAGATACACGTCAGCCGGGTACTCAAGCTCGGGGCGATACTCGCAGACGGCCTTCCAGGAGACGCCGGAATCCCACCACACGTCGAGGATGTCCTTATCGGCCTTGAGGTGATGGCCGCCGCACTTGGGGCAGACGCAGGCCTCACCCAGGTAGCTCTCGGGAGCGTCGGTGAACCAGGCGTCAGAGCCTTTCTCGTGGAAGAGCTTGATGACGGCGTCGAGCGTGGCATCGTTCATGACCTTCTCGCCGCAGTCGGCGCAGGTGTAGCTCGGGATGGGCACGCCCCAGTTGCGCTGACGGCTGATGCACCAGTCGGGACGCTGCTCGACCATGGCACCGATACGGTTGGCCGCGTGGGCCGGATACCACTTGACGTTCTCGCGGACCTCTTTGCCAGCCTGCTCGCGCAAACCGGTCTTGTCCATCGAGACAAACCACTGGTCAGTAGCACGGAAGAGCACCGGGTGCTTGCAGCGCCAGCAGTGCGGATAGCTGTGCGTGATCTTCTTCTCGAGAACCAGGGTGCCGCGCTCGCGCAGGAACTCGATGATATGCGGGTTGGCCTCATCGGTATCCATACCGCTGAAGGGACCACCGGTGCCAAACTCCTCGCCGGTGTAGAACTTGCCGTCGTCATCGACCGGCATGCAGATGTCGGTGATGCCCTCCTTGAGGCAGGCAAAGTAGTCGTCGACGCCGTGGCCGGGCGAGTTATGGACGATACCGGTACCGTCGTCGACACCGACGTAATCGGCCAGCAGCGCCACGCCCTCAACACCGTCAAAGATCGGCTGCTTATAGTGGATGTGGTGGAAGGTCTCGGCGGGAACCACATAGGGCTTGCCGTCGACCATAACCGGGGCGTACTCCCAGCCAAACTCCTCGCAGCACTTGGGAGCCAGGTCCTCGAGCATGACCTCGGCACGGCCATCGTGCTCAACGGCGACATAGGCGGCGCCGGGCTTAAGGGAAACGGCCTGGTCAGAGGGGATGGTCCACGGCGTGGTCGTCCAGATGATGAAGTCAACCGGGCCGTCGAAGTTCTCGAGGCCGGCGGGCTTGGAGGTCATCTCGAAGCGCACGAAAATGGAGGGGCTCGTCTCGTCAGAGTACTCAATCTCGGCCTCGGCGAGTGCGGTGTGGCAGTGCTTGCACCAGTGAACCGGCTTGTGGCCGCGATAGATCATGCCCTTGTCGAACATAGCCTTGAAGACCTCGATGTCGGCGGCGTCATGCTGGTGATAGAGCGTCAGATAGGGATTGTCCCAGTCGCCGAGCACGCCCAGGCGACGGAAGCCGGCCTTCTGCAGCTCGATGTTCTCGACAGCGAACTTGTTGCAAAGCTCGCGGATCTTAGCCGTGGAGGTCTGGTTGAACTTCTCGGTGCCGAGCTTCTCCTCGACCTTGTGCTCGATCGGCTGACCGTGGCAGTCCCAACCGGGGACATAGGGAACCTCATAGCCCTGCATCATCCAGTAACGGTTGATCATGTCCTTGGAGATCTTATTCATGGCGTGGCCGATGTGGATCGGGCCGTTGGCGTACGGAGGGCCGTCGTGCAGCACGAACTTCTTGTGACCCTCGTTCTTCTTTAAAACTTGCTCGTAGACCTTGTTGTCCTGCCAGTCCTTGAGTCGCTTGGGCTCGGACTTGGAAAGACCGGCACGCATGGGAAATCCGGTTTTGGGCAGATTCATCGTCTGCTTGTACTCGTTTGCCACGGTACCCCTTTCTTGTCATGGGCGCGCACGCCCGTTGGGCACCAAAAAAGCGCCCGTCCCTGCAAGCTGGGACGAAGCGCCACAAAACGGGCTGCACGCCCGCAAAAGCTCTTCGCTTAACCACCCAGCTTAGATGCCCTCGCCCGCGTATTCGCGCGCTCGCATCCGTTACTCGGCTGGCCTGTATCGACGACCATCTCGGCGATGTCTACTAAGACGAACCTGCGCGGTACGTCCGTTGGGACCGCAGCTCCGGGGTGATTTTCATCGGTCGCATGCACGGGTTCTCAGCGCTCCCCGCTCTCTGTAGTATGCGGACGGCCGACTACTCGTCCCCATCAACGCTTATGCGGAGTATGCTAGCACGTTCCGCGCCGGCTAAAAACCCTCAACACTGGTTTTATACGTTCGAAATTTCTCGCTATTACAGCCCTGCTCTAGGAGCAAAATACCTGAAAGCACTCTATCGAACGAAAGAAGGTTGCTATGCGCACGATTGGAATGAGCGACTACACCGTTGGCGAGGATTGCTTTGACGAGCTGCCCGCCGCACTGGCGGAGTACGGCGCGACAAAGGTCGCGATCATCGGTGGCAAGCGGGCACTGGCCGCAGCACTTCCCGGTATCGAAGCTGCGCTGGCAGGTACCGACGTCGAGATTCTGGAGACGCGCGTCTACGGTACCAACAGTACGCGTGCCAATATCGCCAAGGTCGTGAACTCCCCTGCCTGCCAGGAAGCCGACGTGCTCATTGCCTGTGGCGGCGGCAAGGCGCTCGATACCGTCAAGACGGAGGCCATCGAGCTCAAGAAGATCGTCTTTACGGTGCCGACGATCTGCTCCAACTGCTCGGCCGCGACCGCCATTGCCGTCGTGTATAACGACGACGGCTCGCTCGAGGGCTATTCGTACCCCAACAGACCGGCGCACATCTTCATCAACCCCAAGATCATCGCCGAGGCACCGGCAGAGTACTTCTGGGCCGGCGTGGGCGATGCCCTGTCTAAACAGCCCGAGGTCGAGTACGCCACGAGCGCCGGCAACCTGGAGCACACCGCCGGTCTTGGCCTGGCGCTCGCCCACACCTGTTCCGAGCCACTGTTTACCTATGGCGTCCAGGGTCTTGAGGACGTGCGCCAGAACCTGTCGAGCGAGGCCGTCAAGCAGATCGCGCTCGACATCGTGGTCAACACGGGCTACGTCTCCAACCTGACCAACCAAAACGATTACTACTACAACTCGAGCGTGGCGCACGCGTTCTACAACGCCACCTGCAGCATTCCGCGCGAGGGCACCTACCTGCACGGCGAGGTCGTAAGCCTGGGCGTGCTCGTGCTGTTCGCCTACACGGGCGACACCGAGAACCTTAAGCACTACGCTGCCTTTAACAAGCAGATGGGGCTGCCCGTGACGCTTGAGCAGGTCGGCCTTACCGAGGCCGACATCCCGGCGCTGTGTGAGAATGCCCACGCCACCAACGAGTGGAAGCAGGGTAACCCGGAGCCCTTCACCGACGAGAAGTTCGCCGCCGCCATCAAGGCCGCCAACGCCTACGGACACACGCTCTAGCTCTAACCCAAAACCACCACAAAGGGGACAGGCACCTTTGTGGTGGTTTTTTATTGCTCAAGTATTTTGGGGTCGAACTCGCTAGCCGGAATGACGCGGTGGCCGTGACGCAGCAACAGATCGACGAAAACGCCGTTGCCCGCGGTGAGCGTACCGCTAAAGGTGCCGTCGTAGATGCGACCCGCGCCGCACGAGGGGCTGCGGTCCTGCAAGATGCACGCAGCAATCTCGGAAGGGCCGCCCGCTTGCTCGCACATGTCGAGCGCACGTTGAGCGCCCAGGCGGAATTCCCGGTCAACGGACACGCCCTCGCAGGTACGGACTTCGCAGTTCACAATCTCGGACGGGTCGCGCGGCGTGGGCAGGCCGCCAAAGACCTCAGGGCACACCAAGAGGACCTCGGTCCCCGTACGCTCGCAAGCCTCGACCAACGCGCGGTGGTAATTATCGAGGCCGTTATACTTGCAGCTCTCGCCCATCAAACAGGCACTCACCACGATCTTCATACATATCCCTCCCAAGCAAAACGCCCCATTTGAGATAGGCACTCAAATGGGGCGTCGATATTTACTGACCCGAATGCAACGCTACTGCTGCTTAGGCATTAGCGGATTTTCGCGAGTGAGGAGATTCATGAACTCCTCGCCCGTGATCGTCTCCTTCTTGTACAGATAACGAGCCAGCTCATAGAGCTTAAACTTGTTCTCCTTCAGGATCTGCAGGGCGCGATCATGCGCATCCTCAATCAACTTGGCGACAATTGCGTCCACGCGCTCGGCCGTACCGGGGGCGCAGGTGAGCGACGTATCCTGGTTGAGGTACGCATTTTGGACAGTACCGAGCGCCATCATGCCAAACTCATCGGACATACCAAAGCGCGTCACCATGTTGCGGGCGAGCTTGGTTGCTTGCTCGATATCGTTGGCGGCGCCGGTCGTCATCTCGCCAAAGATGAGCTCCTCGGCGGCACGTCCGCCGCAGTAGACGGCGAGCTTGTCCAGCACCTCCTGGCGCGTGGTCAGGAAGCGCTCATCCTCCTCGACCTGCATGGTGTAGCCCAGAGCACCGCTCGTGCGCGGCACGATGGTGATCTTGGTGACCGGCGCAGACCCCTTCTGGCGGGCTGCGACGATAGCATGGCCGATCTCGTGGTAGGAAACGACCTGCTTCTCGTGGTCGGACAGCACCGTGGACTTACGCTGCTGACCAGCAATGACGACCTCCACCGACTCCTCAAAGTCGTCCTGGGTCGCTCGCTTGCGACCTTCGCGGACCGCGCGAAGGGCGCCCTCATTGATGATGTTGGCCAGGTCGGCACCCGAAGCGCCGGGCGTGGCGCGGGCAATCGCGGTCAGGTCAATCGGCGGCTCCGTCTTCACGCTCTTGGCATGCAGCTCAAGGATGTTCTTGCGGCCGGTCAGGTCGGGCAGCTCAACGGGGATGCGACGGTCAAAACGACCGGGACGCAGCAGAGCCGGGTCAAGGCTGTCGGGACGGTTGGTAGCAGCGAGAACAACGATACCCTTGTGGTTATCGAAGCCGTCCATCTCGGTCAGCAGCTGGTTGAGCGTCTGCTCGCGCTCGTCGTTGCCGCTAAAGCCGCCGCCATCGCGCTTTTTGCCGATGGTATCGATCTCGTCGATAAAGACGATGCACGGGGCCTTTTCCTTGGCCTGCTTAAACCTGTCTCTTATACACATCTGACGCTGCCGACGAACTCTAGGGTGTAGA
>UROO01000105.1 GCA_900549555.1 uncultured Collinsella sp.
ACCCTAGAGTTCGTCGGCAGCGTCAGATGTGTATAAGAGACAGGAAGTATGCGGCAAATTCTGGAACCCCCGAGCACAACGGCTTTTCCGCATAAAGGATCCGCAGGCAGAAGCATTGCGGCATTCCGGAGTGCTCGGCATGCTAGGGATTTGCCGCATACTTCCGAGTTTTGGCCTTGTACCCTTTGCTCCACATACTGCAAACACTTGATTGATGCTATTTAAGGTCTATAATCAAATAAAAACTCTGAAATATCTTTTCAAAACAATGAAAGGAATTTTGAGGACGATGCTTTGCCAGTTTACCTTCAGGAACTATAGATCCTATCGCGACGAAACTGTGCTTTCCATGCAGGCAACATCGATGAGGGAGTTCGAGCGCTCCCTCATAGAGTGTCCTGACGGGCAGAGTTTCCTTCCGGTAGCTGCGGTTTACGGGCCTAACGCTGGCGGCAAGTCTAACCTGCTCGAGGCTCTTGACTATATTCGTTCGGCGGTGGCAAGGCCGATCAGATTGTTGTCTGCCAGCACTGATGCGCCAGAAGGTAACCGATCTTCGATACCCCGTTGCTCTGCGTTCGAGTTCGATGACGTGTCGGCTGCTAAGCCCACCGAGTTCGAGCTCTACTATCGCGCGGGTGAGCATGAGTACCGCTATGCCCTGTCCGTGCATGCGGACGAGATCGTGTCCGAAGGATTGTGGCGGCGCAAATTGGGGGCGTCACGCACGGCGATGCTGTTCGAGCGCGAGGGGACAGGGGTTGAGCTTGGTCCCACGTTGCGTAAGCTCGTGACGGCTGCGAGATTCAACCCGAGCCTGCCATACCTGTCGTTTCTCTGCATCAACTTTGACGCGCCGGTGATCAAAGAGGCCGCCAGTTGGTTTCTTGATGGGGTGTTCCTGAACTACAACAGCTCCTATCTGGAGCAGATGCTCGAACAGTTGCTCGACGAGGATGACTCACTCGAGATCACGCGTTTTCTGCGTGCCGTTGACGTACGTATCGATGGCTTTAGGGTTGAGAAAGCTCCGGAATGGCGCGGCCAGCGCGTCTTCGTAAAGCATGAGGTGGACGGCAAGGGCTATGAGCTGCGCCTGTCCGAGGAGTCGGCCGGTACTCAGAAGCTCATGGGGTTGGCGTCGTTTCTGCTGGCGGCGCTCGAACGCGGCGGTACCGTCGTTGTCGACGAGCTCGACGCCAAGTTGCATCCGAAGCTCCTGCGCTACGTGATTCTGCTGTTCAAAGATCCCGAAGTCAACAAGAGCGGCGCGCAGCTCATCTTCTCGTCTCAGGACGTGTCCACTATGCGAAACGATGTTTTTCGCCGCGACGAGATATGGTTTGCTGCACGCGGCGAGTGGGAGGCGAGCCAGCTATGGTCGCTCGCCGACATCCACGAGGCAAATGGTAACCTGGTCAGCAAGAACGCGGCATTCGACAAGCAGTACCTGTCTGGCCGCTATGGTGCCGACCCGTATCTCACGCGCATTGAGGAGTGGGATTAATATGGCCGCGAAAAAGTCGAGGGACTGGCGCAGCGGCAAGCGCGAGGGACGCTCTCGCATGGTACAGATGACGCGCCATCTCGTGGTGACCGAGGGCAAGGAGACTGAGCCTCGATACTTTGAGGGCGTGCGCGCCGCGTTAGGCGCAGCAAATGAGCGGAAGGTTGCCGTAGTCGTTAAGGGGACTGGCAAACATACTCTCGACCTACTTGACTTCGCTGTCGAACACTGTCGCTATGCTCCTGAGACGTTTGACCATGTGTGGCTTGTATTTGATAAGGATGATTTCCCTGCATCCGATTTCGATGCGATGGAGAGCAAATGCGCCGAGCTCACCGATGGATTGAGGACGTTTCATGCGCTGTGGTCGAACCCCTGCTTTGAGCTGTGGCCCCTTCTGCACCTTCGATATACGACTGCTCCCATGTCGGCCGCAGAGTGCCAGCGTGGCCTCGCTCAAGCCATGTCTAAAGACCTGGGCATTGAGTACCGCAAGAATTTGGCAGGGCTGTTCGAGGTGGTGGACGGCAAACGAGGCGAGGCGTTGCAGCGTGCTGGACGCCTCGTCACATACCATAGGGGGCTGGGTAACGTTAAACCATCCGCGCAAAACCCTGCAACCAAGGTGGGCGAGATATTCGATGTGATTGGGCCGTATCTGGTTTGACGGTCAAGTTCGATCGGGCTTGATAAGACTGGAGATTCATGAAAGATGTTGTTTCAGGCTGCCTGCCGTCTTTAACTGGATTGACCTTTTGGGACCCGATAGGATACTAGGCCGAATCTAGCGGTATTGACGCAGTCAACCTACGGGCTCGCACGTTGCTGCTAGCAGCAGATCGGGCGAGGACTGCCGCTTCTTTGGCCTGTACGCTTCCGATGGCCTGTTTGCCGTGGACGCCTCCTGGGTGGACGCGACCGGCGCCATAGCCGATGCTGCCTGCGAGAGTGGCTCACTTACGTCGGCGCAGTTTGTGACGCCGATGGGCGGGGCCTTTGGTACCGCCTGTGTTATGGACGCCAGTGGGGCCGTTGCTTAGCATGTGGTAATTGAACCCACAGGCGCCCAGTCGTCGGCGGGGAAGACCCAGCCCGGTACCTGTGAGCCCACTGGTGGCAATCCCGCGGGGGATACAAAGCCCGGTAGCGAAGAAAAGCCCGGTGATGAGACCAAGCCCAGCGAAAACCCGCCCCCCACGCCTGATTCGTCGCACAAATCGGACGCCAAGCCTGCGCCCGCGTCCTCCAAGACGCCTGCGATCAAGACTGCCAAGAAGACCTAGTCCGCAACAACGCAAACCGCCGCGCTCCATAAGACCGGCCACGGTGACTGGGCGGTTGCGTGCCTTGCCTTCGCCTTCTAGGTATGTTGTTGGTCACCATAAAAGTTCGGGCACTTCGTTGGGGGCCTTATTTGACAATGTAGTTTCTGCCGCTTCTTCCCCACATTTCTCTGAGTCAATAATGCAGATTGCTTGAACACGGCTTGGGGCTTGCCATAAATTTGAATTTGACTAAACTTAACTTATAAGTTAACCATATTTGGTTTCTTCTGAAGCGGAGGGGGTGGCCTTTGGCTAGTGACTATGAGCTTGTCGAATATGCTGATCCCGAGGGACGACCTTTTTGGGAACTAACCACCTCCCCTGAGAACTCTCAGTTTCAGAAGATGATGTCTGATCCTAAAACGAAGTTTACCGCCCGTAAAATGATCAATCAGATTTCAAAAATCTATGATTACGGGCTAAAGGATGTCAGTGGAACGTCAAAGCTTCGATGTATCGAGCCTAAGATTGGACTATACGAACTCAAGGGTTTTGATGGGGTTAATCGAGAAATGGTCTACGCGATTTGCCAAGGCGTGGACAAGATTGTTTTGCTTTTTTGGTTTAAGGGCCATCAAGGCTCGGGAAATATTTCCAAAGAAATTAAACGCGCAAAACAGTTGGCCCCGATAGCAAAGCGGCTTTTGGAGTCATAGCGTCGGCTTTTTTGCCCGCTTACGAAACGGAGACTTGTAATGGTTAAGGTCGATTTATCAGACTTTTACGCGGAAACGGAAACGAGTGAAACCCGTGCCTATGAGCACGCACTAGATATTGAGTTTATTGTTCATCGCGAGATGCAGCGCTCGGGCTTGAGTAAAAGCGAGCTGGCAAAGCGTATGGGCGTGAGTCTTCAGTCGCTTTCGAAATTGTTGAATTCTCAGCCCAACATGACGCTGAAAACAATCGCAAAGTTTGAGCTTGCGCTGGGTGTCAAAATTATTCCACAGGTCATTTCCAGTTATTCGAATGAGGCGCCGTTTTCTTCGTCTAATAACTCTGTCCGAGAACAATGGTCTTCATTTAACAGCGACTGCTCGGCTAAACGATTGGACTTTGAGATGATTCCGGGAGGTTTGGCTGCATGAGTAAGGATTTCATTGCGCCTATTCAGGTTGTTCATTTGTTTGTTGTCGACTCAACTTTTCATATTGAGAATGAGCCCTCCCAGAATATGGATTTAAAAGTTGACGTTAGTTATCAGGACGTCCATCTATTGAGGAACAAGGCGGGCGAGCGTGCAGACTTAAAGCTGTATGTGTGTGGCAGTCTGATTGATAGAGACGATGCAAAGGAAAAAATGCGCGCTGATGTGTCGGTCGCTATTTCGGTGTCTACAAAATTGCCGTTCGACATTTCAGACGATGAAGCGCGCCGTTATCTTCTCTCTAATGCGATTTCCATGGCGTATGGTCACGCTAAGAGCTATCTGATGGTCGTTACTGGACTTTCGCCCATGGGGGCTTTGACGCTGCCGGCAATTCTTCCTTCGGAATTGGCAGCGGACAGCGATGCGTCTTTCCAAAGTGAGTAAGTTGTTCTCGAGTTGGATTTTGCCTGCCACTGTGTGCAAATATAACGAGGTGCCGAATCGGTAGTTTGACCGATTCGGCATTTAAATTTCGAAGTTTCTAGTTGAAGCCCTGCGATGCCCGTACTACGACAGCTAAATTGACCGTGACGTCCTGTCTTGCGATATGCATGTAGCTCCACACGGGTATCATGGTGAAAGCGATTTCAATGACGGGGGTGCTCGTGGTAAAGATGAAAGATGTGGCCGAGCTGGCCGGCGTTTCGAGCGCCGCCGTCTCGCGCTACCTCAACGGTGGATATATCTCGGCGGACAAGGCCGAGCGCATTAAGCAGGCGATTGAGCTGACCGGATACGTGCGGTCCAGCCAGGCTCGCGCGCTGCGCACCGGCTCCACTAAGCTCATCGGCGTCATCGTGCCCAAGATCAACTCGGAATCCGTGAGCCGCATTACCGCCGGCATCGGCCAGGTGCTCGGTCGTCGTGGCTACCAGATGCTGCTTGCCAATACTGACAATGCCCCCGATCGCGAGCTCGAATACCTCGATTTATTCCAAAACCACCCAGTCGATGGCATTGTGCTGGTGGCAACTATGATTACCGACGAGCACCGTCGGGCGATTGAGTCGTGCCGCGTGCCCATCGTGCTGATCGGCCAGAATGTTGAGGGCGCGGCGTGCGTCTATCACGACGATTACGAGGCCGCCTTTGAGCTGGGCCATGCGCTTGGGGGTCGCGTGGACGGCAAGATTGCCTATATTGGAGTTACCGAGGAGGATCGCGCGGCCGGTTATGACCGCCGTCGCGGTTTTGAGGCCGGCTTGCGCGCCGCGGGCAACCCGCTCGATGCCGCCTTGATTCGCCTGGGCTCGTTTACGCTCGATTCGGGCTATGGTGCGGCGCGTGAGCTGCTTTCCGTCGCTCCCGATGTTTCATTTATCGCCTGCGCGACCGACACCATGGCGGCGGGCGCGCTGCGTGCCATCGATGAGGTTCGCGGCATGGGCGAGGGCATACACCGCGTGAGTGGTTTTGGCGACAATGCGTTTTTGCGCGCGCTGACGGGCGGCATTCCCACCGTGCATTATGGCTACCTGACCAGTGGCGTCGAGGCGACCAATATGTTGCTCAACACGCTCGATGGCGTGGAGGGGGAGAGCGGTCTCAAGACACTCAAGCTCGGTCATCAGCTTATGAATGTCTAGGTCTTGGGCATGTCTGTCTGCCTCTGAGCCCTTATGTTTGTCTCAAAACTACCATTCACCGGCTTTTTCCTACCGTTCACCCTACTATGAAAACGATTGCAGACATATGAAACTGAAATCGATTACAGTGTAAGTGTCAAAGATGGCCGGGTGTAAATGCGCCCGTTGGAGGAAAGGGAAGTCATGGACTACCGCAAATCAGCCCAAGAGGTGCTCGACAACATCGGTGGCGCCGACAACGTTGTTTCGGCCGCGCACTGCGCCACTCGCCTGCGCCTGGTGATTGCCGATAACACTAAGGTTAACAAGGAGGCCCTCGAGAACGTCGACGGCGCCAAGGGCGTCTTTGAGGCCCAGGGCCAGCTCCAGATTATTTTTGGCACCGGCACCGTCAACAAGGTCTACGAGGAGTTCATCGCGCTCAGTGGCGTCGAGGCTGCCACCAAGGCCGAGGTCAAGGAGGCCGCGGCGCAGCAGCAGAACATCTTTATGCTGTCTCTTATACACATCTGACGCTGCCGACGAACTCTAGGGTGTAGA
>UROO01000106.1 GCA_900549555.1 uncultured Collinsella sp.
GTATAAGAGACAGGTACGGGCTAACCCCTGAAAACGTCCTCGACCAATGAAACGCCCCCGTTCTGCTCCTTCGGAGCTACGAACGGGGGCGTTTCTGGTCTGCGGAGTGTTTTCAGGGGTTAGCCCGTACGGCCTTCTACCACTACGTAGTAATCAGGGTATCTGGGGTGGACGGCGGCTTGGCTACGAGCTGGGTCTGAAAAATCTGAACGGATGGGTGTCGTTGCTGAAAGTGCGGGCGTTGCCGGCGATGATCACTTTGGGACTGGAATTTCCGTATGCCAGCAAAAAGGCCTCCCGAGCCGTTGCTCAGGAGGCCTTTCGCTTACTTGCAAATGCGCGCGTTAGTTGTTCTTGGTCAGGCGTTCGACGTCGTGGGCGATCATGTATTCCTCGTCGGTGGGGATGACCATGACCGTAACGGCGGAACCGGCGGCGCTGATGACCTGCGGGCCGTTGCCCACGGCCTCGCGGTTCTTGTTGTTGTCGATGCGCACGCCCAGCCACTCGAAGCAGTCGCAGAAGGCCTTACGGATCGACCAGTCGTTCTCGCCGATGCCGGCAGTGAAGGTGATGGTATCCACGCCCGCCATAGAAGCGATCATGGAGCCGGCCTGCTGCATAGCCTTATAGGCGAACATATCAAAGGCGAGCAGGCAGCGCTCATCCCCCTCGGAAGCGCGCGTACGGATGTCGCGGGCGTCGTTGGAGATACCCGAGATGGCAAGCAGACCAGACTGCTTGTTCATCATGTCGTCGACTTCCTGGTAGCTATAGCCGCCCTCGCGCTGCAGGTAGCACACGGTAGCCGGGTCGATAGAACCGCAGCGGGTTCCCATCATCAGGCCGTCAAGCGGCGTGAGCCCCATCGTGGTGTCGCGGCACACGCCGTCCTCGATGGCTGCGAGCGAGGCACCGTTGCCCAGGTGGCACGAAAGCAGGCGGTGGCAGCGCGAGCCCAGGATCTCCTTGGCCATCATCCACTCATAGCGGTGGCTCGTACCGTGGGCGCCGTACTTGCGCACGTGATACTTGTCGCACACGTCCTTGGGCAGGGCGTAGGTGTAGGCAACCTCGGGCATGGTCATGTGGAACGAGGTGTCGAAGACGGCCACGTTGGGCAGCTCCGGATACTTCTCACGGCAATACTCAATCGCCGCGGCCTCGCCGTAGTTGTGCAGCGGAGCCAAGGGGGCTACCTCGAGAATCTTGGCCATGACCTCGTCGTCGACGACCGCGGAATCATCGAAGTGCCAACCGCCCTGAACGATGCGATGCCCAATGCCATCAATCGTAAAGTCGGTCTTCTCGAGCTCCTCGAGCACGCAAGCGATAGCAGAGCGATGATCGGGGAAGGGAACCTCCTCGGTCTGCTTGGCGCCACCGTTCTCGGAGTGGCCGAAGATGCCCATGTCCGATCCGATACGCTCGCAGTTGCCCTTGGCGAAAACCTCGCGGGTATCGGTATCCAAAAGCTGATATTTAAGGCTTGAGCTGCCGGCGTTGACAACAAGTACGTTCATGAGACTCCTTTGCAGTGCAATACGGTCGACGCAGACCCCTTAAGGCGGCCGCATTATAATAAGAAGTTATCATATCTTGATAAATAGCTATCAGAATGTCGCCCGACGAGCGCAAAAGAGGGGCTGAACGGCACTTGGTCGTCCAGCCCCTCCCCTCTTGCAATTACTTGCCGTTGACGATGCGCTCGACGTCGGAAGCGATCATGAACTCCTCGTCCGTGGGGATGACGAAGATCTTGACCTTGGAATCCTTGGCAGACAGGCACCAAGCGCCGTCGCCACGCAGGGCGTTACGGGCATGGTCCATCTTGACGCCCATAAAGGCCAGACGGTCGGCAACGCCAGCGCGGACAGCCGGAGCGTGCTCACCGATGCCGGCGGTGAAGACCAGCGTGTCCATGCCGCACATGGAAGTGGCCATCTCGGCAGCCTTGGCGGCAATCTTGTAGACGAACATATCGAAGGCGAGCTGAGCCTCGGGGTCACCAGCAGCGGCGAGCTCCTCGACATTGCGGCAGTCGTTGGTCTTGCCACCGGTCACAGCCAAAAGGCCGGACTTCTTGTTCATCATCTCGTCGACCTCGTCGAAGGTGTAGCCGCCCTCGCGCTGCAGGTAGCACACGGCAGCCGGGTCGATGGAGCCGCAGCGGGTGCCCATCATGACGCCGTCGAGCGGGGTGAGACCCATGGTGGTGTCCATGCACTTGCCGTCCTCGATGGCGCACAGGGAAGCGCCGGAACCGATGTGGCACACAACGACCTTGCGGGCCTCGCCGTTGGTCATCTCGGCGACCTTCTTGGAGATGTAACGATAGCTGGTGCCGTGGGCGCCGTACTTACGGATATGCAGCTTGTCGCAAACATCCTTGGGAAGGGCGTAGGTCTTGGCGACCTCGGGCATGTTGAAGTGGAAAGCGGTGTCGTAGACCGTAACGTTGGGCAGATCGGGATACTGCTCCAGGCAGTACTCGATAACGTTGGCCTCGGGGTTGTTGTGCAGCGGCGCGAGCGGGGCGACCTCGCGAATCTTGGCGAGAACGTCCTCGTCGACGAGGGAGGAATCGCCAAAGTACCAGCCGCCCTGAACGATACGGTGGCCAATGCCCTCGATCTTGACGCCGTTGGCCTCGAGATCCTTCAGGACGGCCTCGATGGCGACCTTGTGGTCGGGGAACTCAATGTTCTCGGTCACCTTCTTGGAACCGTTGGCAGCGTGGGTGAAGGTACCGCCGGTAAAGCAGACGCGCTCGCAGGAGCCCTTTGCGGACACCTTGTGGGACTTGGTATCGATGACCTGATACTTAAGGGTCGAAGATCCTGCGTTGACGACCAGAACGTTCATGTGTCTCCCTACTAACAGGCGGTGTGGCGCCGCCAGGTTACATACGTTTTAATAATAAACCCAAACGCCCTCGCGCTCGGGTTTATTGCGTTGATATATAAGTTATCGGTGCCTAAATACTCACGGCCTTTGGCTTGTAAGACGAAAGAGCGCTGGGATATACACCAAAGAAGAAATCCCGAGTGCAACAAGCAATATGACTCGAATGTCCGCGATGCTGCTCAACGCAGCATTGAACAGATAGAAAAAGATGGCACCCACCGCCACCATCTGGCTTTGAACTGAAATCAGTGAACAGCGCATCGAAGAATCGACAGCATTTTGAAAAATTGAGTATTTAATTGGAGCAAATAACGAGTAAGCGACTGTCTGCAGTACATAGAACACGGGCAGCAAATAGACCGGAGTAAAGGGAATCAAAAACAGAGCAGTCAGGGAAAGGCGCACGATGCCGCAAATACGCGCAAAACGGCCCTTGTCAACACGAGCAATCACACTGGGCACAATAAACCCTATGGAGGCGGAAGCAAGGAGCTGGACCGCAATGGTCACGCCCGAAGCGACAGCATTCATTCCGCGGCCTGCAAGCAACAGTGAGAAGAAGTCTTCCAGAGCGACGAAGGCAAATGCCTGAGAACAATCCATGATGAACGCTGACCGAAGAATGCCATTACCCGCAATAGCAGCACCGATCATCTTCGGGCTCATTCCATGCCCAGGTGTCACCGCAGCGCCCTCTCTTCTCGCCTCAGGAATACAGACAACGACAACCAATGTCAGCACCATTGTGATGACATCGACCGAAAGCCCAACGAGATACGCGCCAGCGGACGAAATGAAACCGCCCACACAAGCGGAGAGGGCATAAGAGGCATAGAAAACAAATCGCTCAACGACATTAAGTCTTACGAGCTGGTCCTGAGAGACGCTGTCAATGTAAATCGCTTCTATGGATCCGCTCAGACATGCAACGGCAAAACCTTTGAGAGCGAACGCACCGATTAAAAGCAGAGGAGAACGGACGAGAAGCAGGGCGGCGTAGTATCCAAGCATCCCCACGACGCCAACGAGACCGCTCACCTTTCGTCCAAACCTATCAGCAATATAGCCAGTGGGAACTTCAAGGATGAACTTGCTCACTTGATATGCAATCATCATGCTAGAAATCGCCACCATCGAGAATCCGACGAATTCAAGGTAAACCGTCAGAAAATACAAAATGGTGCTGAAGTTCGACAGAAAAACGAACGTCATATAAAGCAAAACCGTACGGTTTTTCATGCTCCGCCCTCCAAGAGCCAATAACCCAAACCGAAATCTTGGAAAAGCATGAGGGCAAAGCCGTCAGCCATGTGTTACAAGGCGTCAACATTCACTTGACGACACGAGGCCAAATGGCCTCACGAAGCGAGATGACGCAATAGGTGAAGAAATACTGTCTGGTGTCGATCGGTCCAGGCATTTTGCCGATAGCAAAAGTAGATAGGCAAGGTTACGTCATGTGAGGCTTCAATGGAGCACTCACTCACTTTCAATCCATCTGATGCGAGAGAAGAGCCAGAAAAACTCAATATCAATCCCCCGGCTTGAAGAAACTCAGCCTGAGCCCTGCTTCCGTATTCAACATCACGGAAGCGAAAATTGACGAGCTGGGCTTCAGGGCATTGGTTGATCGCATTGAGACAGGGTGACAAATTAATGGGAACAGCGAGCCTGCCGCCCAGTAGCTCACGAATGGTCATAGCGTCCACAGATTGATGACCTGCCGGGCACGAAAGAACCTTGAGCTCCTTTTCACCCAAGAATTTCGAAGAAAGGACGCTGTTCCGTGGTTCTTCAAATGAGATGGCTGCATCCGAAATACCAAGCATGAGCGACTCAAAACATGTAGCCGTTGGCTGATGCCACACATCGAGGTGAATCTGAGGGTGCGAGCTTTCAAACGAGTCATACCAGTTTTCGGTAAAAAGGCGCCCCCGCCCATGAAGGCAGGGGGCGTAAAGACGAAAGTGGCCGTCAGGCGAAACGCCGCCGTTCCCCGATTGAGCGTACTTTTTGAGATCGTCGACCTGTGCCAGAATCACGCGTGCACGACGCGCAAATTCTCTGCCCGCCGAAGACAAAACAGCCTCCCCCGCCGATCGGTCGAGCAAAACAATCTGATACTCAGATTCCAACTTTTTGATTGCCGACGAAACAGCCTGCGGACTCACATGAACGGCACGAGCTGCTTTGCGCACGCCGCCATAGTTCGCTACCGCTTGAAGGTATTCGAGTTGAGAAAGCTGCATAGGTTACTCCAAAGGCAGCCAAGCCGACGGCCTACGCGCCCTCAGATGAGGTTCTCGCCCAGGTTTTTGCCACCGAGGACGTGCATGTGGAAGTGCATGACGGTCTGGCCGGCGTTGACGCCCTTGTTGGAGATGACGCGGAAACCGTCCTCCAGGCCCTTGGCCTTGGCAACCTCCTGGATGGCGTGAGCCATAGCGCCCATGGTCTCGGCCGGCACGTTGTCGGCGATGTCGCTGTAGTGCTTCTTAGGGATCACGAGCGTGTGGACCGGCGCCTGGGGATTGAGGTCGTCGAACGCGATGACCTGGTCGTCCTCATAGACGACGGTCGAGGGGATCTCGTGGTTGGCAATTTTGCAGAAGATGCAATCGCACATGGTTGGTTCCTTTCTCGCAGACCGAGGTAATTATATTTGGTCGGGATGGTTAGAACGAGAGGTTGTCGTCGGTGTTGGCGGCTTCGCCGTCGGCGAGCACGTCGTTACCGTCGACATCCTTAAGGAGCACCGAGACCTTCTGCTCGGCATCGGACAAGCGGGTGCGCAGGCTCTTGAGGAGCTCGACGCCGCGGGTATAGCTCTCGAGCGACTCCTCGAGCTCCATATCGCCCGACTCCAAGCTGCGGATGATAAGTTCCAACTCCTGCGAGGCCTGCTTGTACGTAAGCTGCTCGACCGGGGTCTTCTCTG
The DNA here is from genome assembly GCA_900549555.1 of uncultured Collinsella sp. GTDB lineage: Bacteria > Actinomycetota > Coriobacteriia > Coriobacteriales > Coriobacteriaceae > Collinsella. The sequence continues at coordinate 5,846 of UROO01000106.1, forward strand.
CCATATCTGTTTCCTTTCCTAAAGGTTTATCGCTATGAAACGCGGTCTACTCGACCGCTGTCTCTTATACACATCTGACGCTGCCGACGAACTCTAGGGTGTAGATC
>UROO01000107.1 GCA_900549555.1 uncultured Collinsella sp.
ACACCCTAGAGTTCGTCGGCAGCGTCAGATGTGTATAAGAGACAGGGTTTGCGCCCTTGCCGCCAAGCACGAAGTTCATGGACTTGTCGCTCTCAGTGACACAGGTGCCCTGGGCGTCGGTTCCAAAACGGTAAACCCTCTTGCAATCGCTCACGATACTTCCCCTTCCATACGCTCTCGCGCACGACCGTGGTGACGAATCAACCCGCCGGATGCAGGCCGTGAGGGAACTATACGGCGGGTTTCACGCTGACATGAGAAGAGGGTGCGGGGTTTGGTAAACGAGGTAAATGTAGCGGTAAACGGTAGGTAAAGGTGGTTACCTTATGAAGATACCAACGCAAGAAACTTGCAGGTCAAATCCAAGTTATTTGCTAAATCGCTTTATCATTATCGTGCATTATTTATAGTTAGTCTTTTTAAGACGGTGCATTTTTAGCTACCCCAAAGAGTTAGCTTTGCTGGGCTCGGCGGGCGGCGCGACGGGCACGGGCTTCTTGGATTTCCTCCAAGTGACTAATGATCTCGGAGGCGCTCTCCTCGATCGCCTTGCCGTCGGTGCGCACCACAAAACAGCCCAGGCGCTTCATGAGAGCGCGGGCTTCCTCGAGCTCGCTGCGTACGCTCTCGGGCTCGGCATAGGAGCCTGCGACGGCGCGGGCGTAATCATCGCCCAAGCGGCTATCGCGAATCCCGGAGATCACATCGACAGTCGAAATCAGACCAAACAACCGCATCGGGTCGACCTCGTAAATCGACTTAGGCGGCTCCATACCATGCGCCAGCGGAACATTGGCGACTTTGTAGCCCTGATAGGCCAAATACATCGACAGCGGCGTCTTGGACGTGCGGGATACGCCCAGCAGCACGATATCGGCACCCGACAGATCATCGCAACCGCGCCCGTCGTCGTGCTCAACGAAATACTCCATGGCCTCGATACGATGGAAATAACGGTCATCGGTCTTATGAATCGTGCCCGCAACGCCTTTGGGCGGCACACCGATGAGTGACGACAGCACGGCAAGCGTCGGGCCGATCAGGTCGACCGAACGAATATGCAGCATACCCAGGTAATCGAGCACGCGGGCGCGAAGCGCCGGATCGACAATGGTGTGGAACACAGCGATATCGCGATGGTCGGCATCGATGCGCGGTCCCACAAATGACTTGACCTGCTCCACCGAGGTCACCTTAGGCAGGCGCAAAACACGAAAAGCCCCTTCATCAAATTGCCCGGACGCCGCAAGCACCACCTCACAAGCGGTATCACCGAGCGAGTCGGAGATAACGATAACGGTGGGACGAGCGGTGACCGGGCAATCCATGCGGGGCTCCTTTTGCGCTTATGCGCAGGCTAGCTTACTTTTTGCGAGCAAGCTCACCGATGTTTGCGATGCCGGAGAAAACGGCCTCGAAGCGGTTGAGCAGCTTAAGGCGATTATCGCGGAGCTGCTCGTCCTTGTCCATGACCATAACCTCGTCGAAGAAACGGTCGATGGGGGCGCGCAGAGCTGCAAGGGCGGCAAATGCGGCCGGGTAATCCTCGGCGGAGAGAGCAGCATCGACGGCGGTCTGAGCAGCCTCGGAGGCGTCGGCGAGCGCGAGCTCGGCCTCGCCCATCAGGCTGCGGTCGTACTCCGCACCCAGTTCGGGCTTGGAGATGTGCGCGGCGCGGGCATAGGCGGTAGCCAGGTTGTCGAAGGTCTCGGCATCGTTCTTGCGGGCCTCGTCGAGCGCGGCGCAGCGGGCGAAGAAGACGGACGGGGCGATGATGTGCACCGCAGAGACGGCGGCAACGGTATCGGCCGGGATCTTTTCGTCGCGGGCCATGCTCACCAGGCGGCCGTGGAAGAAGTCACGGACCTGCTGGGCGACCTCGGCGGCGTCGAACTCGATGCCCTGCTCGCTATAGAGCTCAAGGGCGAAGTCGATCAGCGACGTGGGGTCAATCGACAGACGATCGCGCAGGATGTTGATGATGCCAATGGCGGCACGACGCAGCGCGTACGGGTCGGACGAGCCGGTCGGGGGCTCACCGATGGCAAAAATGCCGGCGATGGTATCGAGCTTGTCGGCACAGGCCGCGATGCAGCCAGCGGTGCCCTCGGGCAGCTCATCGCCCGCAAAGCGGGGACGATAATGATCGCGAATGGCGTGGGCGACCTCGTCATTCTCCCCCATCGCGATAGCGTAGTAACCGCCCATCACGCCCTGCTGGCTCGTGAACTCGACGACGGCGTTGGATACCAGGTCGGCCTTGCACAGGTGCGCGGCGCGGGCGGCGTCGGCAGCCAGGTGGGCGCCCAGATGGGCCTCGCGAGCGATGGCGAGCGCGAGCTGCTCAATGCGCTCGGACTTGGCGAGCACGCTACCGAGCTTCTCCTGGAAGGCGACCTTGGCCAGACGCTCGCGGAACTCGTCGAGGGAGATCTTCAGGTCCTCCTCGTAGAAGAACTTGGCGTCGTCCAGACGGGCGCGCACGACGCGCTCGTTGCCGTCGATCACGCGCTCGGCATTCTCGGGCTTGCTGTTGGAAACGACCACGAACTCACGCGTGAGCTTGCCCTCGCCGTCATAGATCGGGAAGTAGCGCTGGTTGGTGAGCATGGACTCGCAGATGATCTCATGCGGGACCTTGAGGAACTCCTCATCGAAGGTACCGACGAGCACCGTAGGCCACTCGCAGAGGTTAATGACCTCCTCGAAGACCTTCTTGGGCGTGTCGACATGGCAGCCGGGGCGAGCGGCCTCGACCTCGGCGATACCGGCAAGGATAGCCTCACGACGACGCTCGGCAGAGAGCACGCCGGCGTCCTCGAGCACCTGCTCGTAGACGGCGGGGCTTGCGACCACATGGTCACCGGGGCCAAGTACACGATGACCACGCGTGGTGTTACCACTCGTCACGTCGGCAAACGACACGGGCACGACGTCTTCGCCCAAAAGGCAGCAGATCCAACGGACCGGACGAACAAAGGTCGCATGCTCGTGACCCCAGCGCTGGCTGCGGTAGTTGGGCCACTGCAGGCCGGCGATGGTCTTCTCGCACAGAGCGGTCAGAATCGGCGTAGCCGGTGCAGATGGAATGTTCTTCTCAGCAAACACATACTCGCGACCGTCGGTGTCCTCACGACGGACCAGGTCCTCGGCAGCCACACCGCACTTGCGGGCGAAGCCCTGGGCGGCCTTGGTGGCGTTGCCGTCGGCATCAAAGGCAATGTTTGCCGCAGGGCCACGCTTGACCTCATGGACCTCATCGGTCGCGGTGGCGACGTTGGCCACGAGCGCAGCCAGGCGACGCGGGCTCGAGATCACGCGGACCTCGCCATGGGCCAGACCGGCCTCGTCGAGACCCTTGGCGATCATGGTGCCAAGCTGCTTGACGGCATTGTTCAGCGGTGCGGAGGGCATTTCCTCCGTACCGATTTCAAACAGGAAATCCTTAGCGTCTGCCATGGCTTACGCCACCTCGCCTTCCTGGTCGGCATTCTCGTTGACTCCGGCGACCTCGGCCATATAGGCCTCGCAGCACGCCTTGGCGACGGCGCGGACGCGCAGGATGTAGTTGGCACGCTCGACCGCGGACAGTGCGCCGCGGGCATCGAGCAGGTTGAAGGCATGGCTGCACTTCATGACGCAGTCGTATGCGGGCAGCGGCAGCTTGCGCTCAAGGCAGGAATGACACTCGGCCTCATAGTCGTCAAACTTCTGACGCATCATCTCGACGTTGGCGACCTCAAAGTTGTAGGCGCTAAACTCGCGCTCGTTCTCCAGGAACACGTCGCCATAGGTCATGGGCGTGCCGTCGGGCAGATAGCTCCACACCAGGTCATAAACGGAGTTGACGCCCTGGGCGTACATGGCGATGCGCTCCAGGCCGTAGGTGATCTCGACGGGCACGGGGTCGACCTCGATGCCGCCCACCTGCTGGAAGTACGTGAACTGCGTGACCTCCATGCCGTTGAGCCAGACCTCCCAGCCAAGGCCCCAGGCGCCCAGGGTCGGGCTCTCCCAGTCATCCTCGACAAAACGGACGTCATGGTCGTTGGGGTCCAGGCCAATGGCTGCCAGAGACCCCAGGTAAAGCTCCTGGGCGTTGACCGGCGACGGCTTGATGAGCACCTGGAACTGATAGTAGTGCTGCATGCGGTTGGGATTCTCGCCGTAGCGGCCGTCGGCAGGACGGCGGCAAGGCTGAGCGTAGCAGGTGCGCCACTCGGCGGGGCCGAGCGAGCGCAGCGTGGTCGCGGTGTGGAAGGTACCGGCACCGACCTCGGAGTCATAGGGCTGCATAATGACGCAGCCCTGCTCGCCCCAGTACTGCTGGAGGCGCAGGATGATGTCTTGGAAGGAAAGCGATGAAGCGTTCATGCCTCTAATATCCCCTCGTCGAAACGATTACACGGTTAGGTACTGTACTATAGCGGTTTTTAGTCGATAGCGCCGATGCGGTCGAGCGGCCAGTAGCGCACAAGCGCCACGGCGATCAAATCAGAGCGATCGACGGGACCAAAGTAACGTGAGTCGGCAGAGTTTTCGCGGTTGTCGCCCATCACCCACACGCACCCGTCGGGAACGGTGTAGGGATAGCTTACCTGAGCGCCGGGAGCTTGGACCGAAAGCGGCCAGCTCATGCCGGTCGTGTAGTCCTCGTCAAGTGCTTGGCCGTCAACGACCACCTTGCCGTCCTGAAGGTCGACCGTCTGGCCGGACGTGGCAATAACACGCTTAACGAGAACATCGTGCTCGGAGGTGCCATCGGGGTTGTGGAACACCACGATATCGCCTTGGCTGACGGGCCGGCCGAGCTCGAGACTCACCTTTTGCGCCAAGATCTGGTCGCCGATCTCGATCGTGGACTCCATGGAGCCGGTGGGAACCACAAAGGGTTCGACCACAAACGAGCGAATCAAGAAGGTAGCGACCAGTGCGATTGCGACGACCGCGATCCACTCAAACGCACCCTTTAGCACGGAATGCTGCGAAGGAACCATTCTCACTCCTCGCTCTGCGAATACGACGCGTCCAGAATCTCTTGCGCGTATGCGCGCTCCTCGGGCGTAAGCCGCGCCGTCTCGATCAGGTCGGGACGCCAGCGGCAGGTGCGCTCGATGGCATTCTTACGGCGCCAGGCATCAACCTTGGCATGGTCACCGCTCACGAGCACCGGCGGCACGCCCTCGCCGTTGAACTCGGCGGGACGGGTGTACTGCGCGTACTCGAGCAGGCCACCGTCCTCGGCAGTCGAGAACGACTCATCGACGTTGCTCATCTCGTCACCAAGGGCGCCGGGAATCAGACGCACGACGGCGTCGGCAACGACCATGGCGGGAAGCTCGCCGCCCGTAAGCACGTAGTCGCCGATCGACAGACGCTCGTCGGCATACGCATACGCGCGCTCGTCGACGCCCTCGTAGCGGCTGCATACAAACAGCAGGCGCTCGCTTTTGAGCAGGCGCTCGGCAACATGCTGCGTAAAGGGCTCGCCACAGGGCGTAAAGAACACAACCGTGGGCTTGGGACCCTCGGAGCTAATAGCCTCGATGGCCTCGGCGATGGGCTCGACCTTCATGAGCATGCCCTGCCCGCCGCCGTACGGCTCGTCATCGACGGTACGATGACGGTCGTGCGTCCAGTCACGCAGGTTATAGGCCTTAAAATCAAAAAGGCCGGCCTTACGGGCGCGGCCCAATATCGACGTGGACATGACGGGCTCAAACATCTCGGGAAAGACCGAAAGGGTCTCGATCAGCATGTTGTCCTCCCTACTTGTCCATATCGATCAAACCGTCCATAACGTGAACGGAAATTGTCCCCTGATCGGGAAGATCGAGCACAACCTGCTCGATCACGGGAATCAGCACCTCGCCGTACCTGTCTCTTATACACATCTGACGCTGCCGACGAACTCTAGGGTGTAGAT
>UROO01000108.1 GCA_900549555.1 uncultured Collinsella sp.
TCTACACCCTAGAGTTCGTCGGCAGCGTCAGATGTGTATAAGAGACAGGCTGACGTTTGGCCTGAGCACGTTCGAATTTAGGGGATAGTCGCTTATGAACATCGATATCGTCCTGTTTGCAGGCCGCATCGTCCTGGTCGTCCTGCTTTATATCTTCCTGTTTGCCGTCATGAAGACCGGCGTGGGGCTCGTCCGCGGCCAGCGCCGCGACTCGGCCATCTGGACGATCGATGTGGACAAGGGCCCGCGCGGCATCCGCGGCATCCACGTGGATATGCTCGGCCCCGTCATCGTCGGCCGTTCGCCGTCGTCGGACATCTGCATCAACGAACCGTTTGTCTCGGCCTCGCATGCGCGTTTTTCGCTGCAGGGTCCGGCACTTATTATCGAGGACCTCAACTCGCTTAACGGCACGCTCGTCAACGGCCGCCAGCTGGTGGAACCCGCAACGCTGCGCGAGGGCGACGAAGTCCAGATTGGCGACGTGGTCATGAAGGTGAACCGTCGATGATCGACGAGGAGAACAAGTCCGCAACCATGCCAGAGACGTCGGCCGCCCCCGCGACCGCGCCGGCTCATGCCGCCCCGGCGGGCCATGCGCCCGTGGAGCCCGAGGACACTGTGTTCTCCCTGCCTCTTTCGCATGTAACGCAAGAATATCCGACGCTGACCGACGACGAGGATACCGAGGACAACGCTGACGGCGGTAACACCCCCATCGGCGTGCACGCCGCTACCGAGCAGCCCGCGGTCCCGCAAGACATGCCCGCGCCGGCTCACTTTGCCGAACCCGTCGCCACGGCGATTACCGAGAGCTCCGCGGTATTTGCGGCTCCCGAGCCCGCGGCACCGGTGTTTCCCGTAGCGCCGGCACCCGCCGCAGCGCCCGAGTCCGCATCTGCACCGGAACCCGCGGCGGCGCCCTCCCCCGCGGACGCATCGGCGCCCGAAGCCATGCAGTCTGTAACCGAAGACGTGCCCGCAGCAACGACGGAGGATGTCTCCCAATCCCACGGCACGCCCGCGCCCGCGCACTTCGCGACGCCCGAGTCTGCAGCCGTCGCCCCGCAAGACGACGAGCCTGTCGACCGTACAACCGAAGAGCCCGCCACGCCCAACGTCAACGACCCGAGCAACGATGCCGACACCGTCTCACCCGGCGATACGGCCGAGATTGACGTTGCCGCCGTGGAGGCCAAGCTTAAGGACCCCGGCTCGACCATGAGTTTTGAGCCGCTGACCGACGAGCGCATCGAGACTGACTCGACCTACGACGCCGGCACGACCACGCAGCTCATGTGGGGCGCCCGCTCCGATGTTGGCTGTGCGCGCCCGCATAACGAAGACTCCTATCTGGTGCAATCGCCGCTCTTTTGCGTATGCGACGGCATGGGCGGCCACGCCGCCGGTGAGGTAGCCTCCTCCATCGCCGTCGAGACCATTGCCAAGACAGCGCCGCAGGCAGCCGACGCCGCACGACTGGCGGCCGCCGTCGAAGCTGCAAACGCCGCGGTCATCGAGGCTGCGCTCAACGGGCTTGGCAAGCCCGGCATGGGCTGCACGGCAACCTGCGCCTATATCGAAAACGACATGCTCGCCATCGCCCACGTGGGCGACTCGCGCGCCTATCTGCTCCACGAGGGCACGCTCATCCGCGTGACCCGCGACCACTCCTATGTGGAGGAGCTCGTGGACGCCGGCGAAATTACGGCAGACGAGGCTCGCGTCCACCCCAACCGCTCAGTCATCACCCGCGCGCTGGGCTCGGATCCCGCCATGTATGCCGACCACTTTACCCTGCATATCGAGGAAGGCGACCGCCTGATCCTGTGCTCGGACGGTCTTTCGAGCATGATTCCCGATAGCGATATCGAAAACATCGCCACACAGTCCTCGACCGCGCAGATTTGCGTCGACAACCTTGTTGACGCGGCACTGGTCGCCGGCGGGCATGACAACGTCACCGTGCTTGTCGTTGACCTGGTCGACGATGGCGTCATGCGCGAGGCAAAGCGCGTCCGCCGCCGCAACATCACCATTGCCACCGTACTGGGCATCGCTTTTGTGCTGGCGGCAGCCATCTGGGCCTACGCAGGCATCACCGGCTCGTACTACCTGGGCACCTACAAGGACACCGTCGCGGTCTACCGGGGCATTCCCGGCAAGCCGCTCGGCCTTAAGCTGCACTGGCTCGACAGCACGACCACCATCAAACTGTCCGACCTGCCCGAAGACACACAAAATCGCCTTAAGGCAGGTATTCAGCAGACGAGCATCGACGACGCACAGGACACCATCTCCAAGTACCGCCATCAGATCGACGAGGAGCAGACCCGTCAGGTGATCGACGCGCAAACGATCCGCAATAACACCGACCAGGGTTCGACCTCCGAATCGGATTCCGAGAATACCGCCGAACAGTCCGCCGAGGCCGAAGCCTCCGATAAGAATTAGAAAGGGAGTGCCGCTTATGAGTCGCCGTAATACCGAACTGCTCTTACTCATCGCCTCGGCGTTCCCCGTCATCCTGCTGTATGCGATGTACGTGCTCACCGCAGGCGCCGCCATCTCGTTTGAGACACTTGCCGTTCCGATCGGTCTCTTTGCCGCCTTCGCCGCGGCGCATATCGCCGTGCGCATTCTGGCACCCGGCGCCGACCCGGCCATCCTGCCCATCGTCTTTGTTCTTTCGGGCATTGGCATCACGTTTGTGACGCGCTTGGCGCCCACGCTCGCCATCTCGCAGCTCGTCATCCTGTTTATCTCGGTGGCGTTGATGGTAGGTACGCTTGCGCTGGTCAAAAACCTCGACGTGGTCATGCGCTACAAGTACACCTTTGGCATCATCGGCATCATCTTGCTGATGCTGCCCATCTTTATCGGCACCACGATCTCGGGCTCTAAACTGTGGATTCGCATCGCCGGCTTTACCATTCAGCCCGGCGAGTTCGCCAAGGTCTTTATCGTGCTGTTCCTAGCCGGTTACCTGGCCGAGAACCGCGAACTGCTCTCTATCTCCAACCGCAAGATCTTGGGTCTTAAGATTCCGCGTCTGCGCCTGCTGCTGCCGCTGTTCGCAGTCTGGGGTGTATGCCTGCTCGTCGTTGTCTTCGAACGTGACCTGGGCTCGGCCTTGCTGTTCTACACCATCTTCTTGCTGATGCTCTACGTTGCCACGGGTCGCTTCTCGTATGTCATCATCGGCCTTGTGCTCTTGGCCGTGGGGGCCGTGGGCGCTTACAAGTTCCTGTCGCACGTCCAGGTTCGTTTCCAGATCTGGGCCGATCCCTTTAAGGATGCACAGGGCCAGGGCTACCAGATTGTCCAGTCCCTCTTCTCGCTGGCCGACGGCGGCCTTGTTGGCGTCGGCATTGGCAACGGCATGGCCAACAACATCCCCGTCGTCGAGTCCGACTTTATCTTCTCGGCTATCGGCGAGGAGATGGGCCTTTTGGGCGGTGGCGCCGTTCTTATCCTGTTTATGCTCTTTGCCGTACGTGGCCTGACCACGGCAGCCCGTGCCAAGTCCGACCTTGCCGCCTTTAGCGCCACTGGTCTTACGGCCGCCATCAGCTTCCAGGCGTTCTTGATCGTTGGCGGCGTTACCCGCCTGATCCCGCTGACCGGCGTCACCCTGCCCTTTATGAGCCAGGGTGGCTCCTCGCTGCTGGCAAGCTTTATCATCGTCGCGCTTTTGCTGCGCGCCGGTGACGAGGCAACCGGTCGCGAGGCCGAGCTCACCGGCACCGGCACCATGGCCGCCATCACCGACGACCAGGTCGCCTCGGCGGCCTCCCCGGCTGGCACGCGCTTCGCCACTTCGTCTTCGTATGCCCGCGGCAGCCACTCCGCCGGCTCGCGCATGCGCCGTCGCCTGCTTGACACGCCCGAATCCGGTGTGCTCGGCCGCGTGGCGCTCGCCAATCGACTGACCCGCGCCGTGCTCGCCTTTACGGCACTATTCGCCATCCTTATCGGCAACCTCACCTATGTCCAGGTCATCAAGGCCAAGGACTATCAGGACATGCCGACCAACAACCACACCATCGCCCGCTCCAAGTACATCCAGCGCGGCTCCATCATCACGTCCGACGGCGTGACGCTGGCCGAGTCGCTGCAACAGGAAGACGGCACCTACGCCCGCTCCTACCCCAACGGAAACATGGCCGCTCACGTGGTGGGCTATGTAAGCCAGCAGTACGGCACCGCTGGTGTCGAGAGCGTCATGAACGAAACGCTCACCGGCTCCAAGGATTACTCCAGCTGGGACAACGCCCTCGCGTCGCTCGCGGGCCAAAACCAACCGGGCAACACCGCCAAGCTCACCATCGACTCGCGCATCCAGACGGCTGCCGAGCAGGCACTCAAGGGCTTTAAGGGTGCCGTGGTGGTTATGGATCCGCGCACCGGCGCGGTCCTCGCATGCGCAAGCTCGCCCACCTATGACAACACCAACATCGATGCCCTGATGCAGTCGGGCGGTGGCGAGGACGGCTCCATGTACGACCGCGCCATGGACGCTCTCTATACCCCGGGCTCGACCTTTAAGGTCGTCACACTCTCCGCGGCGCTCGAAACCGGCACCGCCAGCCTTACCAGCACGTACCAGGCGCCCGGCTCCATGGATATCGGCAACGCGCCGGTCACCAATTACGCCAACGAGAGCTACGGTACCATCAGCCTGCAACAGGCCTTTGCCGTGTCGTCCAACGTCGTCTTTGGCCAGGTGGCCAACGAGATCGGCGCCAGCTCGCTCGTCCAGTTTGCCAACGCCTTTGGTTACGGCCAAAAGCTCGGTCAGGACCTGACCACCGCGGCCTCCATCATGGCCGACCCCTCGCTCATGACCGAGTGGGAGACCGCCTGGGCAGGCGCCGGCCAGCCTGTCGGCATGGACCACACGCCAGGTCCGCAGACCACCGTCATGCAAAACTGCGTGATAGCGGCGGCCATCGCCAACAGCGGCGTGGTCATGGACCCGTTCTTCGTGGCCCAGGTGCTCGCCCCCGACGGAACCGTGGTCAAGACCACGCAATCCCGCTCGCTCGGCCAGGCCATCAGCGCCACCACGGCCGATCAGGTCAAGCAGGCCATGCTCGCGGTTGTCCAGTCCGGCACCGGCACCGATGCCCAGATTCCGGGCGTCAAGGTCGCCGGCAAGACTGGATCGGCCGAGACCGGCGGCACCAACGTCAACTCGATGTTCGTCGGCTTCGCACCTTACGATTCACCCACGGTCGCCATCTCGGTGGCCTTGGAGGATTACGACAAACACGACGTCAAGGCAGCCAAGATCGCCGGCATCGTCCTGACCGCGGCACTTGCCGCCCAAGGAGCGTGATGCCTGTGATCGAAGCGGATACTTGGGGCGCGCCGCGGCCGATGAGCTAGCGGCAAGGCGCCACGCGGTCCCAGCGACCATAGATTTGGTACTACACACATCGTTGAGCGAATAAGTTAGTTAGGAGCAGGAATGGAACAGAGGGTCCTCGGGGGAAGATACCTCCTCAAGGATAAGGTGGGAACGGGCGGCATGGCGACCGTCTTCCGTGCGCAAGATCAGGTCCTCGACCGCACGGTTGCCGTCAAGATCATGCTGCCGCAGTATGCCGGCGACGCCACCTTCGCCGCCCGCTTTAAGCAGGAGGCCCAGGCAGCAGCAGGTCTCTCCTCCCCCTATATCGTGGGCGTCTACGATTGGGGCAAGGATGGCGATACCTACTACATCGTCATGGAGTATCTGCGCGGTACCGACCTTAAGAGCGGCATCAAGAGCCACGGCGCCCTCGATCCAAAGAAGGTCGCGCAGATCGGCTCGCAGATCAGCTCCGCGCTTTCGGTTGCCCACAAGCACGAGATCATCCACCTGTCTCTTATACACATCTCCGAGCCCACGAGACGGACTCCTATCTC
>UROO01000109.1 GCA_900549555.1 uncultured Collinsella sp.
ATCTACACCCTAGAGTTCGTCGGCAGCGTCAGATGTGTATAAGAGACAGCGCTTGGGCCGCGTGCTGTCGTTTCCGACCATCTCGAGCATGGATGCCGAGGCGGTGGACTGGCAACCTTTCGACGACCTGCGCGTGTATATGCAGCAGGCCTGGCCGCGCGTGTTCGCGGCGGGCGAGGTCGAGCTTATCGACCATTCGCTATTGGTGACGCTTGCCGGCAGCGATCCGGCTCTTAAGCCCATTATGCTCATGGGCCACATGGACGTGGTCCCCGTGGTGCCGGGTACCGAGGCCGACTGGACGCACGCCCCCTTTAGCGGGCACGTGGACGACACCTACATCTGGGGCCGCGGCGCGATCGACATGAAGGACCAGGTCGCAGGTATTCTCGAGGCTGTCGAGTATGCGCTGGCGCACGGTTGGCAGCACGAGCGCACGCTGCTGCTGGCCTTTGGCCAGGACGAGGAGACAACGCAGTACGGTGCAGGCGCCATCGGCCGCGCGCTCGAGGAGCGCGGCATTGAGCTTGAGTACCTGATCGACGAGGGCGACTACCGCATCGTTTCGGATGCCGAGTACAGCGCGGGCGAGGGTTGGCTCATGCACGCCGACCTGGCTGAGAAGGGCTATGCCGACATTGTGCTCAAGACAAAGAGCGCGGGTGGACATTCTTCCAACCCCTACGGCGGCACGTCGCTCGAGGTGCTCAGCCGTGCCATCACCGCAATCTGCGATATCGAGTGGCCGACGCGCGTGACCGACTTGCTTGCCGCCCAGCTCGTCGAGTTGGGGCTCTACACGGCCGATGAAATTGCCGCCAACGGGGATGCCATTGTCCGCGATTGCCTCGCCAGCAAAAAGCTCTATCCGCTGGTGACGACCACCTGCGCGCCCACGCAGATCGAGGGTGGCAGCACCGGCGCCAACGTAATGCCACAGGATATGTGGGCCAACATCAACTTCCGCATGCTCGATGGCACGAGCGTGGCCGACGTTGTGGCGCGCTGCCGTGAGGCGGTTGCCGGGGCGGACCTTGCCGGTCGTGTCGAAGTGGAGCTGGGCCCCGGCAGCTCCGAACCCTCGCCGTCCCCGCGCATCGGTGGTCCCGGCCTCGAGGCGGTTCGCTCCATCGCCGCCCGCTATTTCCGTGATCCAAAGGGGACGGAGGAAAACGGATCATCTACGACGGGCGGGGCTCCTGTCAGCATCGTCCCCTCGACCGTGATCGGCGCGACCGACGCTGCCAACTATCAGCGCATTTGCTCCGAGTGCATTCGTTTTTCGGCGTTTGTGGTCGACGATGACGAGTGCGAGCGCGGTGTCCACGGCACTAACGAGCGCATTACCCGCCGTGCCTACCTCCAGGGTGTCCGCTTCCTCATCGCCCTGCTCCACACGCTCTAGAATGTGACAAAGCGACAGCCCCTTTGTTGGCCGTTGGGAACGTTCTTAAACGACTAGTCGTTAAGGAACATACCCAACGGCTACGTCCACTCATTCCGTGCGGGTTATATGCAGGTTTGTCTGCGCACGCTATCATGTATGGGTTAGACCGCAACTATGTACCCCACACGCGAAGGGATGCGCATGTATCTGAAGATCGACATGTTCTAGCTGGGCTTACCCCCGCAGTGGCGCCATGCGCCCCATCAACTCTGCCGATTTTCATCTTCACGCATATAAAGGAGTCCTGCCATGCGCGACAAGCTCGAAAAGATCATCAAGGCCTACGAGGAGCTCGAGAAGAAGCTGTCCGACCCGGCCGTCGCCTCCGACATCAAGGAGTTCACGCGTCTCAACAAGGAGTACGCGCACCAGTCCGACCTCATTGCTGCCTCGCGCGAGTACATCGGCGCGCTCGACGACATCGAGGCTGCCAAGGAAATGCTCCACGATACCACCGACGCCGATGAGAAGGAGATGCTCCAGATGGACATCTCCGAAAACGAGGCTAAGCTTCCCCAGCTCGAGGAAGACATTAAGTACATGCTTATCCCGAGCGACCCCAACGACGACAAGAACACCATCGTCGAGATCCGCTCCGCCGCCGGTGGCGACGAGGCGGCCATCTTCGCCGGCGACCTGTACAAGATGTACCAGCGCTTTTGCGAGTCTCGCGGCTGGAAGACCACCGTGCTCGATTCCAGTCCCAGCGAGGCCGGCGGCTTTAAGTCCATCGAGTTCAAGGTCGAGGGCGACCGCGTCTACTCCGTCATGAAGTTCGAGTCCGGCGTGCACCGTGTCCAGCGCGTTCCCAAGACCGAGTCCCAGGGCCGCATCCAGACCTCCACGGCAACCGTCGCCGTGCTTCCCGAGGCCGAGGAGATTGACGTCCAGATCAACCAGTCCGACCTGCGCATCGATACTTACTGCGCTTCGGGCCCTGGCGGTCAGTGCGTTAACACCACCTACTCCGCCGTGCGTATCACCCACCTGCCCACCAACACCGTGGTGCAGTCGCAGGAGCAGCGCTCCCAGATCCAGAACCGCGAGGTCTGCATGCAGATGCTGCGCGCCCGTCTGTACGAGATGGAGCTCGAGAAGCAGCAGGCTGAGCTCGGTGCCGAGCGCCAGAGTCAGATCGGCCACGGCAACCGTTCCGAGAAGATCCGTACTTACAACCAGCCCCAGGACCGCGTGACCGATCACCGCATCGGCTTCAACTCCACCTACAACGGCGTTCTTCTGGGCGACCAGCTCGGCACCGTGATCGAGGCGCTCGCCGCCGCCGAGCGAGCCGAGAAGCTGGCACAAGCCGTTTAGTAGGTTACGCGGTTTTACCAAACCGCGTAACGGCTCGACGCTGCAAACGCCCCTAAGCGGCAATCTGACGTTCAATCGTCGGTCGCGTACCAAAGTACGCTTCCCTCCTCTTTCACGTCACCTTGCTCGCTTAGGGGCGTTTTCGCTGTCCGTCCTCTGCCTGCGGCGTTGCCTTGCTCTGGATGCGGTATGCTCAACCTGCGGCGCCTTAGAGGTGGTCATTGGGGACGTTCTTAAACGGCTAGGTTGGGCTTATTGCTTTGAGATGTTATTCAATCGTCTTTGATAGACTCTAAGCTGTCTACCTGCTTAAAGCAATTGACGGCATGTAGACGCTATTGAAAATATTGCTTGAAAAATCGTCCAAGAAGTCGCGGGGCGATTTTTGACGCGTTGCGCGTCAAGTGATGTGGCAAGCGTTTGGTTAGATATTGGTCAGGTTAGGGGCAACCTTGCCAAAAGCTTGACGAATGCAAATCTAGACGTCGGCGAATGAACACTTTGAGCAAGTCCGGTGCAAAATTCTGGGCTGATTCTCGATAATCGCCTTCAATCGTCTCTTGCCAAGCGCTGGCCTCGCGTACAATCTGCTCCGACATTCGCGCGCCGCCTGGCGCTTAAGAGGGGAGGACCCCATGGCAAACGAGATCTGGACCATCAAGCGTTGTCTCGAGTGGACCAAGGAGTACCTGGCCGAGCGCGGCGAGGAACACCCCCGTCTTTCTGCCGAATGGCTGCTGTGCGCAGCCACGGGTCTGGCGCGCATCGACTTATATATGCGTATGGACGAGACACTCGATGCAGCGCAGCTCGAGACCATGCACGCGGCGGTCGTCCGTCGCGCCAAGGGCGAGCCGTTGCAGTACATCACCGGCAGCACGCAGTTCCGCATGATCGACGTCGCGTGCGCCCCCGGCGTACTCATTCCGCGTCCCGAGACTGAGATGCTCGTTGAGGAAGTCCTCAATTATCTGGATGCCGAGGTGCTGAGCCCCGAGGCTGCCATCCGTCAGCGCGCTGAGCTGCCCTGGAACGACGAGGTCGAGCAGGCACGCAAAGCCGAAGCCGCATTGGCCGACGAGCGAGCGACGGCCGAGCGCCGTGCCGCCAACCTCACAGCTGCCGACGAGGCGGCGTTGGGTGGCGATGTGCTGGGCAGTCGCGCCTATGCCGAGGAGCTAGCCGATCGCGAGGCCGAGCAAGCCGCCGAGCAAGCAGCAGAGGCCGAGGCCGAGGAAACCGCTGAGTCCAAGCTCGACGAATACGGCATTGCCATCGAAGGTGCCGACCAGGAGGCTGCTCTAGTGCAGGATGCCGCTGCGCCTGCCCCAACCGAGCCCTGCACTGCCCGCGTTCTCGAGGTTGGCTGCGGCACGGGTTGCATCTCGCTTTCCCTTGCCTGGGAGCGCCGCGGCCATGTCACCTGCACTGCTACCGATATCGAACCGCGTGCCATTGACCTGGCCACCAAAAACCGCGACGCGCTCGGGCTTACGTCCGATGAGGTCGCCTTCAGCCTCACGAACCTGGTGAGCTCTATCCCCCGCGAGGAATGGGGCACCTTCGACGTGCTCGTCTCCAACCCGCCTTACATTCCGACCGACGTCATGCGCTCGCTACCGCACGAGGTCAAGGACTTCGAGCCCGATTTGGCGCTCGAGGGCGGTGCCGACGGCCTCGATATCTTCCGCCGCCTGCTCAACGCGGCGCCCTATATGCTGCGCGTCGGCGGCCTGTTTGCCTGCGAGCTCTACGAGGGTGCCCTCGACGCCGCCGCCGAGCTCTGCCGCCAGGCGGGTCTCTCGGACGTGCGCATCGTCCGCGACCTCACCGATCGTCCCCGCATCGTCCGAGCCATCGTCACCGAGCCCAAACAGCGCCAGTAATATTTATTAACTGGTTAGCAAAAATTATAAAGTAGTTTATAATTAGGACGGCTGAAAGAGGTCGGCCCATGCAACCTCCTACCTTTCGGGAAATTATTGCCCTACTCAAGCACGATGGATTCGTGAAGGTCGCGCAAGTTGGTAGTCATGCTAAGTATGTTTCTGGTGACCGTGTTGTCACCGTGAACGGCTCTGGTGGTGATCGACCGAAGAAGGGCACGTGGGCAAGTATTCGTCGCCAAGCTGGATGGTAGTTGGAGGCAAAATGAGGCAGCGATTTACCTATGACTGCGTTCTCATAAAAGAAGACGACGGTTACTGCGCTAGCTTCCCGCAGATTCCCGGCGCCTTTGCCGATGGCGATACGCGCGAAGAAGCGATTGCCCATGCCACCGAGGCACTGATGGCGTTTTTGGCCGACGACCTCAACAACGGTTTGACTCCGGCGGGGTACGAACGCTCGGCCGAGGTCGTGGCCCTTTCAGTCGAAATCGACCACGAGGACGCTCGGGAAGCGGCGTGCCGAACATTTAAAGACGCAGCGCTGGACCTCAAAGTCTCCGCTCCGCGGATTACCGCGCTGGTCAAAGCCGGAAAGCTCGATGTTGAACTCGTCGACGGCCGTCGGATGATAACGATAGACAGCATCGAGCGCTACGCCGCCCAAGAACGCCACGCCGGCAGGCCAAAGAAGTTCGCCGCAGTTCAATAACCCCCTCACTTTCACCGACTACTAGAGCCGCTCACCAAACCAACATGCGCTCTGGGCAAATAGGTTGAACGTTTCGTGCGAGAATGCCCCACAGTAAACAAACTTTCACCAGAGCGTAAGGGGCTGGCATACACATGCAGACGGTCTATCGGGTATTCGAGGGAGCGCGTGAGCCGCATCGGCTCGCCGTCGAGCGTACGGCCGAGGTACTCAGCTGTGGTGGCTTGGCCCTGATCCCGACCGAGACCGTCTATGGTGTCGCTGTGGCAGTCAGCGCTTTCTCGGACGCCTTGCCCCAAGATACAAGCGAATCTCTGCCGTGGCCGCGCGATCCGCAGGTTGCCGTCAATGGCGCCGCGGTGCCCGCGCTCGGTACCGGCTACCGTCGCATCTTTACCCTCAAGCAGCGCGAGCTCACCCAAACGGTCGCCTGGCTGGTCGATGATGCCGAGGCGCTCGATCGCTATGGCGTGGATATCTCTAACGCTGTCTCTTATACACATCTGACGCTGCCGACGAACTCTAGGGTGTAGA